>JAAYBJ010000306.1 GCA_012730105.1 Candidatus Hydrogenedentota bacterium | reverse complement strand
TCCGCGTAACCAAAACCCCGCCAATGAACCAGCGCACCCCCTTTAACAACCGCCAACGAAGCACCCGGGATAGCCCATCGAGTCACCAATTCCTCTACGAAATCATCCAACGCCTGAAACGCGGGATGCTGCGGGCTTCCTTGAACAGACGTCATTACGTCCCTTTGATCCGCCAAGGCGTTTGAAAACGATGGGATCAGGCATAATATATAAACCCATAACGCACATAGATAATAGGGCAGGTTGTTTTTCCCCAGGCTATGATGAGGCATGGTAGTAAACAAATCGAAAAAATATGCTGCGGTTTCTTTTGGAACGCATTACCTTCAGAATTCCAGTTTCTGCTTGGATCATACTATACCACAACATCCCTTCCAGTATTTGGCCAACAGGGGTGGGGACAAAACATTACCCGAATTCATGCTTGGATTCTTATTTTTTTTGTATTCGTATTTTTTTTGTTGGATTTTTGCCCGGCCGCTGTGTTACCATGCAATCCCGTTAGCGAAACGGGCCCCCCCCTTTCCTTTTGCCAGTTGCATCCCAGCCGGCTTGAAGCCCATCCGTACCTGTTCATCCGTGGAAAACGCCGAGGCAGGGGTGCAAATGTTTTAAAAGAGACAGGAACGGGTGCTCCCGATATTCTGAAAGTCGCAGACCGGCCCCTGGCCGGATAACGGGAGAAACAGCAATGACCAAGTATGTGTTTACGACGGGAGGGGTGGTATCTTCAGTGGGAAAGGGCATTGCTTCGGCAAGCCTGGGAACGTTGCTGGAAGCGCGGGGCCTGCGCATCGCCATCATGAAAATGGACCCCTACATCAACGTAGACCCCGGCACCATGAATCCCTATGAACACGGGGAGGTGTTCGTCACGGATGACGGCGCGGAAACGGACCTGGACCTGGGACACTACGAACGGTTCACGTCGTCCAAACTGTCCAAGAAAAGCAACGCCACGACGGGATCCGTGTACAACACGGTAATTCAAAAGGAACGGCGCGGGGAGTTCCTGGGCAAAACAGTGCAGGTCATCCCGCATATCACCGACGAAATCAAGGCGCGCATACGCGCCCTGACCGCCGAGGAAGACCCCGTTGACGTGGCCATCATCGAAATCGGCGGCACGGTGGGTGACATAGAAAGCCAGCCTTTCCTGGAAGCCTTGCGTCAGTTCCGCCTGGATATCGGGCCGCAGCATTGCTGCTGCGTCCATGTGACGCTGGTGCCCTATATCGAGGCATCGGGCGAACTGAAGACCAAACCCACCCAGCACAGCGTGCGGGCCCTCCGGGATATCGGCCTGCAGCCGGATGTCATCGTCTGCCGCACGGGTAAAAAGCGGCTGGAGAAAGACCAGCGCGCCAAAATCGCCCTCTTCTGCAATGTGACCAACGACGCCATCATCAACGCCGAAGATATTTCGCCGTTGTATGCCATTCCCCTGAATTTTAAGGCGCAACACCTGGACGACATCGTACTGCGCATCCTGAGACTGGACGCGCCCGAGGGCGACCTGAGCGAATGGACGGCCATGGTAGACCGGATGCGCGCGGCCAAGGCCACGGTCCGTATTGCGGCGGTCGGAAAATACGTGGGACACGACGACGCCTATAAGAGCATTAACGAGGCCTTTGTACACGCCGGCATCCACAACGACTGCAAGGTGGAATTGAAGTGGGTAGATTCGGAAACACTGGAAGAGGGCGACGTTCGCGAAGCGCTAAGCGCGTACGACGGCATCCTGGTAGGGCCGGGTTTCGGATCGCGGGGCATCGAAGGCAAAATCAAAGCGGCCCGCTATGCCCGGGAAAACAAGGTCCCCTATTTCGGCATCTGCCTGGGGATGCAGATCGCCGTGATCGAACTGGCAAGAAACAAGGCCGGGCTCGCGGGCGCGGCATCTACGGAATTCGAGCCACAATCGCCGCACCCGGTCATCTCCCTGCTGTCGGAACAACGCGGCATCAGCGATATGGGTGGCACCATGCGGCTGGGCCAGTACCGTTGCGACCTCCGTCCCGGAACCAAGGCCCACGCGGCCTACGGGGCGGATGTCATCTATGAGCGGCACCGGCACCGTTACGAATTTAACAACGAATACCTGGAAGCCCTGATGGGGGCGGGCATGACCGTAAGCGGTACCCACCCCAAGGGCGATCACGACCTGGTGGAAATCATGGAACTTGCCGATCATCCCTGGTTCTGCGCCGTGCAGTTTCACCCGGAATTCAAGAGCAAGCCCCTGACTCCGCAGCCGCTCTTCCGCGATTTCATCGGGGCGGCGCTGCGCAACAAGGAAAAACGTGGCTGAAATCACCCTGGAACAACGTGTCGTTCTTGCCATCGCCTGGCTGCGCAAGTCAGAGCGGTTGGCTCGCGGACAGTGTGCGTTGTCGGCCGGCGACCTTCCCCCGGGCTATACCCTGACCGCAGATGATTTTATCCTGAGACAATGCACGCTGGCGCGCCAGGCAACCGAAGCCCTGGAAGCGGAAATCGAGGAACTGCGCCGTTCTCATGCGGACGCCGCGGCTATTGCATCGTTCAAACGATCCAAATTGCCGGAACGCATTGCGGACGGCAAACTGGATGCCCGAAGGGCCAACAAAATGTCGGCGGAACTTGCCGGGGCTATTTCCAAGGCAACTGAGGAAATAGACCGGTGCGAGGCGCTGCTGGGCATGATACGAAGTGAAGAAGAAACCGTTACGCCAAATCTGCCGCTCTTTCAATATGCCCTCAGCTGGCGGGAATTTCAGGAATCTTCCCCGTCCGTTCCGAAAAACAAGGAAACGGCTCCCCCAGAAAACCATCTCCCGCGCCCGAAATCCCTTGCCGCTTTCTGGAGGCGCATGGACCGCTCCGACCGGATCGCCCTGGTCCTGGCGACGCTGTTGAGCGTCTGCATCTTGACCGGGGGATTGCTCTATATGTATGTCTGGGGACGGCTCACAGTCGAAATTATCCCCCTTGACAGGCAGCAGTACACCGTGCGATTTGTCAACACGTACGGAGAACCGATAGCGCTTCAAGTGCCGTACGATGGCACAGGCCTGCCCGACGAAACACCGGTGCTCTATGGTGTTTCTGTCGCCCTCACAGATACCGCCCGGAATGAACAGGCCCATGAATCCGCAAATGTAAGCTGGTTCTACAAAGATCAGCCCGCCGACCTCTATGGCCCCATACTAGTCCCACCCGTTTCATCCGTGGAACTGACCCTGCACATCCCGCCGGGGGAGATTCCCGACGGAGGCGCTTCCCTGCGGCTTGTCGTTTACAAAGCGCCCCACCGGCGGTACGCAGTAAAAGCCATCACGATTCCCGAAGATAACTGAACGAATCTTAAACGCCGGCTTTGCATCTATCGCACCGTAGGACATTAATAAACACACGGGCAGAAAACCGTGTTCAGTTAAGGGTATTACCGCTTTTATTCAATGTTCCGAGGTCCCCGGCGATAAGCTCCTTCAGGCTCTCAAACATGATTTCGGCCTTTTTTTGGATGCCGTTCATGTGCATGTGGCAGGTATCCGTAAATGTGTCTGCGCCACCCGTGATGCCTTCCGCAACAGGAACATAATAGGCCCCCTCCCGTTCGCAAAATGCGCGGGCTGCCTCGTTGAAGGCGTCGGCCGAAAGCATGTAATCATCAAATTGCATTTGTATGGCCAAAGGGATGGCAAAAATATTCCGAAACCAGTATTTTTCCTTACTTGGAAGGCTGTGGATGTCCGGATAAGCAAAACTGGACACCGCAAAGCGCGCCCCCTTTTGTTGCGTTCGTCCGCATAGTTCCTTCAGGGGGGGCATGAGGATGGCTTCAATTTCTTCCCGGTAGTCCGCTTTCTTCGGCACAGCCATGGACCATAACCGGCGGCAGCGGCGCGCAAGGAACTTGGATTCAGCCAACCTACCAATAATCCTGCCCCGCAATTCCGTCCGGAGCACCGTTTTCTTCAGCACGTTGTTCATGAGGTCGCCGGTATCGTTGACATAGTTGTAGTGGATGACCAGATCTGGCTCGAGGGCCAGGCATTCATCGTATCGGAATACTTGCCCCCGTATGGAGCCCCCATCGACACCACAGTTGACAACCTCGATTATGTCTGTATTGAAGTGCTTCCGCAACAGTTGCTGAAGTATTTTCGGGTAGGTGAGATCGTTTCTTGGTCCTTCTACGGTCGTGGAGCCGCCGATGCAGACGATACGGTAAATCCCCGGCGGTTTGGGCACGGTGACTTCTTCATCGCGAAATCCCCGGCTGTTTGTCCAGAATTCGGATTTCGGATACTGGGGATAAGCATCACTTTCATAATAATTGGAACGATACCCACCCACGAAAGCCTGCCAACGCCACTGAATCAATACCACAAAGACCCCAGGAGAAGCCATTCCCGGTTTCTGAAAAGGATGAAACATGAACCGGAACCCCGCATCGGGAAAATCGGGCAGGGGAATCACATAATCGATATAAGGGCCGAGACTGCCATAGACGTGGGGTTGAGGCGGGGGTGGATTACGCCAGTCATCCAAGGCCGTATGAAATCGGAAAAGCACATCCGCCCCGTATTCCGGGTGTTCTGCGGGCAGTATTTCCGAAATAGTGTTGACGGTGGAAGCCTTTTGCGCAAGCTGCACTATCATGTCCGGACTGGAAGCCGCATATCGCTTGATGATAGTGCCTTCTAAATCGCAATTGAAAATAACGCCCTCCCATTTCTCAGCCAAAACCTTTAACGCCTCTTCCGTAGTTTCCTCCAGATCCTTAAGTACCGGGTACTTCGCCTCGACTTCCGCAGGGGGCCGCACCGAGTTATCTAATGTGGACTCGAATATTTCCAGGTCCCGCGCCTCCGCTTCACCAATTATGGGAGATGCATATTCAAAAAGAATATCGTGCCGGGTCAGGTGCCGCTCCCCGTATTCACAAAGGGCGAAACCTGCAACTATCCACAACAGGAAGACTACCGTCCAGAACGATAATTTAAGCAGTCGTTTCATAAATGTAACCTCGGCCAATAAGGAATGATAAATCCTGTCAATAATAATTACGGGAATTCCGGATGATGAACACGCTGGCCAGATTCCCGGGCCATCTCCAAATCACCACTGCTCTTGAAAAAGGCCTCCAAGCCTTCAAGAATCTCCACGTCAAGGAAAGGGAACGCCAGCAATATAGCATAGGCTGCGTTGGCTCCGGCTTGGTCCTGGTTTTCCTCGAGCGCAACTCCTAAATGAAATAACGGGAGATACTGTTCTGGATACAATGCTGCCATTTCCTTCCAGAAGGCTATTCTGTCCTCTGATTCGGCATTTCTTTTCAGGAAGGCCTCCATGTACCCATAGGTGACAAAAAACGATGGCTCCGCGTCAATCGCTTCGCGATACGCGTTAAGCACGGTTTCCTTGTCCGCCTGTGATTCCAGGGAAGCCGCATAACTTAATCGAAGCAGACTGTTGTCCGGATCTTTTACTAAACACTCCCGGTAGCTTTCTGTTCCCAACGTCACCATTCCAGGGCTTCCATTTATAGGGGGAAGCAGGTACTCTGGCAAATCTCGCAGCCAGAACCGTGCCTCTTCAGCGTTCAATACGGTAGAGGTATCACCATAAAGCTTCTGGCAAGAACGCAATGAATTTCGGTCTGCCGGAAAAGCAAGATTCAGAAAAAGAGGGAATGCCTTCTTGTCACGTACTTTATACAGACCCCGGAAGTCGTCGGCGCACGCATTGGGCACGGCAATTCCCGCGAACAATGCCCAGGAGGATTTTGACAGGTCGTTAAATTCCACCACTGGGAAAAAGTATCTCATGTTTCCCGAATCTTCCTCGCCGCCGGGCGCTATCCAAAGTCCGTGGGTAAAACTCTCGGCCAGTCCATAATCGCCGATATATTGCAGCCAGATACGCCGCCACTGCGTACCGGGCGCAAATTCCGCGACCCAGTATTCAACCTCCCCGTCAAAGGGGCGCGCGGATCCGCCATGTTCCGGTGGATAGGCCGTTCGCTCAAACAAGGTCCAATCCTTGACCGGGCGCGCCTTGGCCGGGACTGGCACGAGTTCTGCGGTGGCATAGGCCTCAGCCATGCTTTCAAGGCGGCTGCTTTGAACGGCCCGCGCTGCGTAGAGGGGCACCGTCAGCAGAATGACCACAGGAAGAAAAAATTTAAAAAGCACTTTTCCGGAGACGATATTCCATTGACAGGGATTGAAGGTTCTGCACACTGCGTGTTCACGCGCCAAGACAACAATCTGATCCTTCATCGGCCTTGAAAACAGCCTGTTCAACAGGAATCCTAAAATCCAATAGGGAATGAATAGCAAATGAAAGGCATGCCTGGACTCCGCCTGCAGGCTCAGATACCCGCCGAAGTAGAAAAATAAGAACAGGGTCATCCAGCCCAGGCGCAAGTCCTGATGGGCTATGATCAAGAGCACAACAGCCGCACAAAAAGCCATGAAGAGCCCCCAGGGGAGAGATGAAGTCCCGCCTTTTGCGACATACCAGACCGAGGCATAGCCCCGGGTAATCAGATCGCCGGGAAACGTCCGGGCCAACTGTACCAGAAAACGGCGTTCATCATATAGAGTCTCCGAGGCGACATCGGGGGAAAGAGAACGCTCATTGTATCCAATCGCCATGCTGGTCACGAAGAGATCGCTGTTAACATACAGTTTCTCATAAGACGCCCGGTTGAGGCCCAGCATATCGTCATTTTTCGTGGCAAATCCCATGAGAATATCGTGGGCCAAAAGGCTGCCGCCGCCATACACGCCCATGACCTGAGAGGCCGGCGCGATGAAAGATACCGCAAGTAGGACAAGGGCGACCGGTTTCTCCCGGACGGCGACCCGGAGGCCCCCCCGGCGACAAAGCACCAGCACGACCACTGCGGGGACCAGACAGACCAGGACGTCCGCCCTGAACCCGACGCCAAAACCTATAACCAGTCCCAGTAGGACCGACAACGCAAAGAAAGCGCGCCGCTTAACCGGACGTGCAATCAAATACCCCATAATGAAAATGGCGATTAAAATAAAGGGGCCTTTGCTGAAATCCCGCAGGTTACGACAGTTCATGAGAAGATTCAGGTTAAAGGCCATGGCCAGGGTCACAACCGTGCTCCAGAACCGCCCCATACCCAGCCGCATCAGGCCGTATACGGCGCCAATCAGCATGGCGAACAGGGCAATACGCAAGGCGGTGACCACATGCCAGGATAAGCCGAAGACGCGCCACAGCAGGCCGACCGTATACAGGAGATAACGATGCCGGTATTCCCAGTCGATAAAAGGTTTGCATGTGGGAAAGTCTTCCGGAATCTGATCAGGAGAAAGATGCGTACACTCCTGTCGCAGGAATCGCGATAATTCAGGGGCTCCGGGATACTGCGCGGCGGCACTGTCCCCTTCAGCAGGGACCACAAAGCCCCGCCCCGTCGCCACCATGACGGCACAGGCGAAATTTGGAGATGCCATCCCCGGTTGGAGGCCATACCACGACGGTTTGTGCAAGACTTCGGGCACTATATAGAGGTGATAAACGCCCACCGAAACGGCCGTCACTACCAGGGACGCAACGAGGCAACACTCTATGCAAAAAATACCGGTCTGTTTACAACAGCGTCTCATTCAGTACACCTAATCTTTTGGGAAATCTTTGCAAAACAGGGACAGACTACCGAATAGCAGCAACCGACAAAAAGCCTATAGGCAACAGTCTTGGGCTATTTGGCAGTCAGTCCCTGTTTTGTTCTGTCCTCTTGCTTGGGTTTAGTCCAACAAAGTTTTTCTGTTGGAAAGGCAACTAAAAAAGATTATTCGTTTCCGACTATCGCACACACATAGGGCAGGTTAAAGTCGTTGACCTAAGACATCGCGAAGATGCTCAAAACATATCGCTGCCTTTTTTCGTATTCCACTGACTCGTAGATGACAGATATCCGTAAACGTTTCGATACCACCCGTCAAATTTTCCGCGACGGGAATATAGATGACGTTGTTTTGGGAACAAAATTCCCGAACCAGCCTGTTATATTCATCTATAAGCCGGCGGAGTTCACTTAATTTACCGCCTTTCGTCGGCGTCAGGTGAAAGGTGCTTTCAAAAAAATCTTGTTCTTCGCGGGTGATTGCATCACTATCGGGGATAGCGAAACTGGCAATAGCCATCAGAACACCGGCTTCCCTTGCCATTTGTTCCATTCGAATAAAACAGGAAAACGCGGTGTTGTCCAATTCGGCTTTAAAATAACTGGTGTGCGGATAAACATGGGAAAGTCCTATTGCTTCAATTAGCTTTGATTCCGCCGCCATGCGATATATAGGATCCATAAAACCATCTTCCTGCATCGCTTTTTCCGTTGCGGAAAGTATCATCCAGGAAGCGTTATTAATGATGTTGTAATGCAATATGATGTCCGGTTGGAGTGCGAGCCAGTCCTCCATCCGGTCCAGTTCATTTGGGAAACCAAGGCCGTCAACACCGCAATTAATGACTTCAATGTGACTGGAATTAAAGTATTCACGCAGGTTCTTTTCCAAAACCTTGGGATAAGTCAGATCATTGTGTGGCCCTTCCACCGTGGTGGAACCCCCGATACAGACGATGCGAAAGCATTCCGCGGGTTTGGGTATTTCAAATTCCCGGTCGCGGAATCCCCGGCGGTTTGTCCAGAATTCCGAGTGATTAAACTGTGCCATATACCAGTCACGCCGATAAATGTTCGGACGGTATTTCCGCATGAACTCGAGATATCGGGAATCACCCAGAAACATCGCATACTCCGGAGGTTCGCGTGCTATACGTATGGCATTGCACTCCGCAAGGTACTCATTGCCTTCTCCAAGGGGAATAGGATAGTCACGACCGGGTGCTTCGTGTTCTTCTGACTGATGAATCAATGTTAGTGCATCTGCAAACTCTGGCGGCGGTAAAATAACGGAGAGCGAATCACCGGGCGAAAGTCGTTTGCTGATGGCGTCAAGCTCTCCGGACCTGTTACAGGGGTAAATATGCCCAATGATTCCCTCCACATCGCAGGTCAGGATCATCTCTTTCCGCTCCCGCGCAAGATTAAAACGTTCTGTCTCCCCTGTTTTTAGAATCGTATCCCGTGCAGGCGCCCGCCAGAGAACCGTGTCCGGTGGAGTGACCGCGGCTTTTATTTCCTGAAAAACAATATCATCGTCAGCGCGATATGCATCGGCGATTTCATTAATCCGTCCTATGTTTCTCACGGCCCAGAGATCGGCATGCAGCCTGAGTATGATTTCAAGTAACAGCCCTGCGGCAAACAGCCACAGGGGTAGTGAAAGCAATAGGACAAGTATTCTGACCTTACGTTTCATATCAAGGGAACCTGGCAAGAGACCGTTCTTCACCTGCTTAACGAGAGGCATTCAACCGACGCGGGCATTATACGCCACCGAGAAAGAAAATATTTAGAGTATGTTGTTCACACTTTAGTGTGCGTGCTAACATAAGGATCTCGAATAACATAGCACGCTAAAGCGTGAACAACGCACTTAACTTCTTGCTTTTTATAGCGGCTATGCGTTGATAATCTACTGATAGTCTATCAAAAAGGAAATGAACTTTTCGGAATGGACTCCCAGGAAGGCATGGGGGCGATGAATATCGTTGATTCCCACAATCAAGGAGTCCCTGTCGCGGCAGCAACGCGGGAAAGATATGCTTCCGCACATTTGTCTCCGACACGCGTTTCGACAATGCGCTTCCATCCTTCATATTGTCCTTGGGCCCCTTTGAGCGCGTTGAACACCATATCAAGCCGCTGGTAAAGGGCATATTCTTCCGGACATTCCTCCAGTAGGGCATCAACCACCGCCCAGGCTTCATCGTCGCGAAATGCCTGAAAATACACCTGAGCCAGCAACGCCCGATAGTGGATGCTTCCCGGAAACTTCTGCAGTGATTCCAGAACCAGATCCTCAGCGGATTGTACATCACCTGCCTTTAATTGACGCAGGATGTCCTCGTCATTCTGGTATAAGTAGGGGTCCAGCGGCCATGGATAGTGGACAGGCGGATGGAACGGCAAGGGGAAATGCAGTTTCATACTGGGTGCGAATGCCTCTCTGTTCCGGGGCACCGTGAGAATAAGCAGGAATTTGAGTGCGCCTATGTCTTCTACTTCCTCAAAACCATGGAATAAATCCGCCTGCTCATCGGGCATGATCAAACCCGCAAACCGGCTCCATTCGTCGCATGCCACCGTTTGATATACCGGGAAGAACACGTCCACACCATTTGTGGGTATTCCCGGCGACGTATAGGACCAGATGGGCCCTCCGAGGGCGACGCCCGGCTTGCTCCACTCATAATCAATATCCAAGTTAAGCGGTTCCGGGGATTCCTTAAACCGGGCAACAAGGACGCGCTGCCTGAAAGGGGGGAAGGGGGGATATGGCTCACAGGTCCGGCACGAATACCTTCGCTCAGGAACAATGAGTGTTTTGCCCGCCCAGTTGCGTATTATCCGGTGTTGTATCGGAACCCGCGGGGCGGAAAGATAGGAGTCCAGTAATTGCGCGACTTGGGCGTGTTGCACCCATCTCGCGGCTGTCAAGGGCACATAGAAGGCGAGAAAACTGATTACCAGCCATAGGAGGGCACGTCTGACATACGGAAAAGCCCCGGAAAAGTTCAAGAGCGTTTCCCCGGATCTCCTGCGGTTACGGATAAATAGAAATAGATGATATAGCGTAAAACATCCAAACCAATACGGCACGAATGAGGTGTGAAAGGCATGACGCAACCCAAACTGAAGGCTCGTGTACCCGCAAAACAAACATAGCATCAACAATATCTGCCAGGCCAGCCACATGTCCGTTGCTGCCACAAGCAACAATCCGCACAGGACAAAAAGCAAGCCGGTGGATTCAAACAGAAACGCAGGGGGAACTTCGGAGCTACCCAGACCGACGGTGCATCGCAACACGGCAGCATAGGCGCGGGTCAGCAAATCGGCGGGAAAAATGGAAATCAAAGCCCGAACATAACTTTCAACCATCTCGGCCAAACCGCCATGCTCACTCTTGAGGGCTTGCTGAAGCTCCACAGGGTTCATGGTAATGCCATGATGGGCGGATGCCATGGTGGACCAGGCCGTGTAGGTGTCATGGGACAGGTATTGTTTCTCATAAGAAGCGGGAACCAGCGTGCCCATTTCCTGATTACACCGTGAGGAAAAACCAAGGAGAAAATCGTGGCCGGTCTCAAATGATGCGGAGGTATGCGCTATAAACACGGGATAACTAGCAAACAGAAAAGCCAGAATGAGCGATATTGCAGCCATAAAACGGAACGCGGGCAGATATCTCGCGGGTTGCAACCTGCAGGTAAACAGGACGAGAATGGACAAAGGAACCAGGATCAGCATGTCTGTTCTGAACCCCATGCCCGCTCCCGCCACCACGCCAATAAGCGCGGCCGTGATTATATATTCTTTCCAGGCAAGTCGTTTCTTTACGGACCGCGCGAGCAGGAAAACGGTAACAAGAATGAAGGGCGCTTTTGAGAAGTCCCGGAAAAGCGGCATCTGGGAGTATACGGCTGAATTCCACGTAAAGGCCAAAGCCACAAAGGCACTCCAAGGCGCCGGCATGGCCAGGCGGCTTATGCCGTAGACAGCAAAAGCGGATACGCTAAGCATTACCAGGGTAAGTATCGCCAAGGCTTTCCAGGAGACTCCGAACATACGCCAGATATAGCCGACGGTATACAGCATATAGCGCAGCCATTGATATCCTCTGCCGGGAGCTTCAAGAGCCACTTCTTGAGGAATGGCGGCCACATCAAAT
>JAAYBJ010000305.1 GCA_012730105.1 Candidatus Hydrogenedentota bacterium | reverse complement strand
CTGGAACAGGGGGGCGTCTTCCGTCGGAATGGATGGGCGCGATCAATCGGAATGGATGGGCGCAATCAATCGGAATAGGGGGGCGCGATCAATCGGAATAGGGGGGCGCGATCAATCGGAATACCCATTTTATGGCTGAAAATGCGCATGCTTCAATAATTTTAATAGAAGAATCATGCTATTCTTCATATTCTATTTTAATGCTATCAAATAAAGGGTTTGATGGTACTTAACCCAAATATAATATTGATTACCCCGTAAACACCGCATTTATTCCCTGCCCCTTTAAGGGTATTGGACGAATGGCAATGTATGCGAGTGATAAATGCTGCAGGCCTACCACTTGCCTTCCCGTATCCATCGGGCTAGAATAGTACCTGATGCTCGGAACAAGGAGTTTTTGTGATGCCCCAGCAGATTTATCGGGATCAGGACGCGCTGGAGAAGGAACTTGACCGCTATTCCATCCCGGCCAACACTGCGTTATACCAAAAAGAAGACGGGCACTATGTGCGTTGTTTCGCCTGTGCGCACCAATGCCGCATTGCCGACAAGCGCCGCGGCATATGCCGCCTCCGGCACAATCGTGAGGGCATGATGTTTGCGCCATCAGGTTATGTGGCCGGATTGCAGGTGGACCCCATTGAGAAAAAACCGTTTTACCATGTGCTTCCAGGCAGCGGAGCGCTGTCCTTCGGGATGCTGGGCTGCAATTTCCACTGCGAGTTCTGCCAGAACTGGGTCAGCAGTCAGACCTTGCGTGACGGGGACGCTCTTTCGGGATTCCGCCCGTGTTCTTCGGACACGATTGTTGAATCCGCTTTCCGTCACAACGCGGCTTCGGTCATAAGCACCTATAACGAGCCCCTGATTACCGCCGATTGGGCGGCGGAGATTTTTGAGAAAGCCAAAGCGCGGGGATTGCTGTGCGGTTTTGTCAGCAACGGTTTTGCCACGCGCAAGGTGCTGGAATTCCTGCGGCCAGTGATGGACCTGTTCAAAGTGGATTTGAAATGCTTTTCCGAGGAAAACTATCGTAGCCTGGGGGGCGGCCTGAAACCGGTGCTTGATAGCATTGGACAGGCGCTGGAACTGGGCTTTTGGGTGGAAATTGTTACGCTGGTGGTGCCCGGGTTTAATGATACGCCGGAAGAATTGGACAGAATGGCCGCTTTTATCGCCTCCCTGTCGGTGGATATCCCCTGGCATGTGACCGCCTTTTACCCCACCTACAAAATGTCCGCGGCTTTGCCCACCTCGTCTACCAGCCTGGACGCGGCATGGAATGCGGGCAAGGATGCCGGGTTGCGTTATGTATACGCAGGGAACATGGGCGGCAGGGCGGGAGACAAGGAACATACGTGGTGTCCGGACTGCGGGACACTTCTGGTTCAGCGTCGTGGCTTCCAGGTGGGTCAAAACAGGATCACGGAGGGAACGTGTCCCGATTGCGGCGCCGTCATTGCCGGCCGATGGAACTGACCCGCCACAGCGGTTGCCGCGCCGGAAATACGCACAGGATTTGAATTCTTACCCCCCGATGCGCCACAATGCATACTTCCCCGTAATCGTACCCGATACCGGTGTACATGACATATGCAGCCGGACGCCTTGCCGGACAACGGCAGGCAGGCGGCGTCCCCGGAACCAGGAAATGGTACAGCCATGAGTGACCCTGTTTTTGAACCGGTGCCTTCCCCTTTTTCTTTTGCAAAGGCGGAGTCGGAAACACTCGCCTTCTGGAAGAAGGAACAGGTCTATCATCAAAGTCTCGCCAAGCGCCGCGAAGCGCCGCGTTTCGTATTTTATGAAGGTCCGCCGACGGCGAACGGCCTGCCCCACCCGGGGCACTGCCTTACCCGCACGACCAAGGATATTTTTACCCGTTATAAAACCATGGACGGGTTCCTGTGTGAACGCAAAGCCGGTTGGGACACCCACGGCCTGCCCGTGGAAATTGAAGTCTGCAAGGAACTGGGAATTCTTGAAGGCGGCAAGGAAGCCATCGAAGCCTACGGGGTGGAAAAGTTCAATCGGGCTTGCCTGGAATCGGTATTCCGGTACCAGCAGGAATGGGAGGACATGACGGACCGCATCGGCTTCTGGGTGGACATGGATCAGGCCTATGTTACTTATGTACAGCCCTATGTGGAAAGCGTATGGTGGTCGCTGAAACAGCTGTTTGACAAAGGACTGCTCTACCAGGGCCACAAGGTCGTCTGGTGGTGGGCCCAGGGAGGCACCGCGCTCAGCGCCGGTGAAGTCGGCGAAGGATATCGCGACACCGACGACCCGGCAATCACCGTCCGCTTGCCGCTCGATGACGCGGCCAAAGAGAAACTGGGTGTGGCGGGCAAGACGGCGTCCCTCCTGATCTGGACCACAACCCCCTGGACTTTGTCCAGCAATTGCGCCGCCTGCGTCGGCGCTGATATTGAGTATGTCATGATCCGGCGCAATGATGAACAGGGGCGCGAAGAATACCTGGTGCTGGCGGAAGCGCTGGTGCAGGCGAACTTTGGCGAGGGTGCGGAGATTGTCCGGACTCTTAAGGGTTCGGAACTCGTCGGAATGCAGTACCTGCCGCTTTTCCATTATGACACGCCGACGGATGTATTGACCGGACAGCCCTCGCAAAAGCATTGGATGGTCATTGCCGGGGATTTCGTGGATCTCTCCACCGGTACCGGCATCGTCCATACCGCGCCCGCTTTTGGCGAAGATGACTATCGTGTCTGCCGGGAACAGGGAATCGGGTTTCTCTGCTTCGTGAAACCGGATGGCACCTTTGATGAACGCGTAACGGATGTGGATCCCTTTGACGGCAAGGCCATCGCGGGTCAGTTCTGCAAAGATGCGGACAAGGCCATTGTGCGCGTGCTGAAGGAACGCGGTCTTATCCTGCGCCATGAGCAGGTGCGCCATTCCTATCCCTTCTGTCCGCGCGCCGATCAGGACCCCCTCATCCAGTATGCACGGCGTAGTTGGTTCATCCGCACTTCCAATTTCCGCGAGGCCTTCCTCGAAAATAACAGCCACATCAAGTGGCAGCCGGAACATATCCGCGACGGCCGTTTCGGTAATTTTCTCGAGGGCAATGTGGACTGGGCTTTGTCCCGGGAACGCTATTGGGGCACGCCGTTGCCGGTATGGGTATGCGAAAAGACCGGCTACCAGGAGTGCATCGCCTCCTACGCGGAACTGCTGGCGAAGCCGGATGTTCAAGGTACTGAGGTGTGGGCGCGCGCTAAGGCGGAACATCCCGGGCTCAGCGAGCATCTGAAGGTGCATAAGCCCTATATCGATGCCATGACCTATCGCAGCCCTAAGGATCCGGATGCACGCATGCGGCGCGTGAGCGAAGTCATTGACGTATGGTATGACTCGGGATCCATGCCCTTCGCCCAGTGGGGGTACCCCCATGCACCGGGTTCCAAAGAACTGTTCGAAGCGAATTTCCCCGCTGATTTCATCAGCGAAGGTATTGACCAGACCCGGGGTTGGTTCTATGCGCTGCTGGCCATCAGCACCATGGTGTTCGAAAAGCCGTTGCCACGCCCCTTCCGCAACTGCATCTGCCTGGGCCTCGTTCACGGGGAAGACGGCCTAAAACTGTCCAAGCGACTGAAGAACTACAAGGATCCGAAGGAGCTTTTTGACAAGTACAGCGCGGACGCCCTGCGCTGGAGCCTGATGGCGAAGAATCCGCCCACCAACGCCAACCGGCTGGCGGAGCGCAACGTCGAAGAGGCCCAGCGCGAGATTCTGTTGCGCTGGTATAACGTATACAGTTTCTTTGTCATTTACGCGAACCTGGACGGCTTTTCGCCCGCCCATGCGCCCGAGGCGTTGCTTGAAGCGCTGGGATGTGAAGTGACCCGGGCGGAATTTTTCCAGACGGGCATACAGGAATTTAGCGACCGGGTTTCCGGCAAGCCGGGCTACCGGCCTCGCGAACAGCGCGGCGAACTGGACCGGTGGATTCTCAGCGAACTGGACCGGGTGACGCTGGACTGTCGCAAGGCGCTGGATAACTACGAATCCTATCCGGCAACACGCGGGCTTTCCGCATTTCTGGACGGATTATCGAACTGGTATGTGCGCCGCAGCCGCGCCAGGTTCTGGGCGAGCGAATGGACCCAAGACAAGGCGGACGCCTACTGGACCCTGTATGAATCCCTGCTTAAGTTCTCCCAGTTAATGGCGCCCTTTACCCCCTTCTTTGCCGATGTGACTTGGCGGAACCTGACGCGGGCCCTTACCGGAGCGCCGGCAAGCGCACATCTCGCACCCTTCCCCAAGGCCGACCCGGGAAAGGTGGATGCCGTCCTTATCGAGGCCATGGCGGCCGTTCGTGATGCCGTCAACCTGGGGCTCAGCGCCCGGCGCGGCGTCAATATCAAGGTGCGGCAACCCTTGGGGCTGTGCCGTATCATCGTGGCGAATCCGGCCGTGCGCATGGCGCTGGACGCCAACGCGGCCCTGCTCCTGGAAGAACTGAATATCAAGGAAGTGGAATTCGCCGAGAACCCCGAAGCCTATGTTTCCTACGAGGTGAAACCGAATTTCAAGGTGCTCGGGCCACGCTTCGGCGCGCGGGTCAAACAAATCGCCGGCCTGCTGGCAAAAGGGGACGGCGCCGCGTTTTTCGCGCAGCTACAGGAAAACCGGGCGATAGCGCTGGACTTGGACGGCGAAACCGTTCAACTCTCTGAAGAGGAAGTCGATGTGCGCCTCCAGGCGCGTGAAGGTTTCGCGGCCGCCCAAGGACAGAGCATGGTCGTGGTGTTGTCCACAACGATCACCGACGAATTGCGCCAGGAAGGCTGGGCCCGTGAGTTCATTCGCGGTGTGCAGGACCTGCGCAAGGAACACAACCTTCCCTATGATGCCCGCATCCGGATTGCCGTTGCCGTGCCGGATCAAACGCTACGCGATGCCCTGCAACGCTTTGAAGAGGCCATTGCGGGCGAAGTCCTCGCCGTGGAATGCGTCTATGAAAACGACGGCGGCGCGGACGCCCGCGAAATTGACATCGAAGGCATGAAGGCCGCTGTCAGCATCGCCGTGGTCTGACATTGTTCGAAGCGGCCGCGCGCGTGCCGGCTTGCGGCGCAACCGGGCGCTGCCCATTGTCAGGCCTTCCCGTCCGTGTAAGCGCGTGCGGCGATGACATCGGTGGATTTATCAGCCTCTATTGCGTTATGATGACCGCACACGGGGGGGAGTTAGGAACCATTCTGGAGATACAAGCATGAGTTTACGCCTGTTTAAAAGTGTATTGATTCTTTCTCTTCTGGCGTCCATTGCGCCATGCGCCTTTCTTGCCGCGGATGAGACGGCCGAGCAGGGGCGGCAGGTGTTTGAGGCGCGCAAGAACACCGTGGTCACCATGCGCATCGTCATCGCCATGTCTTTCGGCAGCCGGGAAACGGAAAGTGAACAGGAAGCGAATGCGACCATTATCTCCCCGGACGGCCTGTCCGTACTGGCCCTGTCCGCCGTGGATCCTCTGCAAATGGCCTCCGATCTGCGCATCGCCAGTGATGAAATGACATCCCGGATATCCTCGCTCCGCATGATATTGCCCGATGGCACCGAAAAGGCCTCGGAACTGGTGCTGCGCGACAAGGATCTGGACCTTGCCTTTGTGCGTCTGACTGAAAAAGTGGACCAGCCCCTGGCCTATGTCGACGTCACCCAGGCCGGCAGCCCCCAGGTGCTTGATAACGTCGTGTGCATCATGCAATACGGCCGTGTGGCCAGGCGCACCCATGCCGCTTTCATAGAGCGCGTGGAGATGGTGGTGGACAAACCCCGGCTTTTCTACGCTATTGGCAAACACCGCGAACGCCAAGTCGTCTGTTCACCCGTATTCACCATGGCCAACGAATTCGTCGGTGTCGGCGTGATGCGTATGGTAAGTGGCAACACCGAACCCTCGCCCGACAACGTCATGGTCATCATTGTGCCTGCGGCGCAGATCAAGGCCTTAGTGGATCAAATACCCCCGGCCCAATAAGTTCACGCGCGCGGTCCGCAAACACGCAACACGGTTTATCTTCTTTTAAGCGAGAACGTGTTGGGTTTAACCGGGAAGCAAAAAAATCTGTCACCCCTGGACGCGGGTCGCACGGCGCGAACGCAAATTGACCTTTCCCTTAAGAAAACAGTACAATACGCCCACTTGGGCCCTTAGCTCAGTTGGTCAGAGCAGGTGACTCATAATCACTTGGTCGCTGGTTCGATTCCAGCAGGGCCCACCATCCTTTTGCCCCGTTTTAGCCTGATTTTTCAGGCTTTTTTTGTTGTTTCCCGCCTCTTCCGGATTCGCTTCCCGATTGCAGAATATTGCAGTCTTTTGCACATTTTTGAGGTCAGCGAGTGACACTTTAGGTGACACTTTACGACCCGCCGAAACAGCGGCTCTTTTTGCCTCCTCTTCATGGCCGATCTTCGGAAGCGCATTTATCGCCGCGCTTGTTTCGGCCAGTCCGATGTGCGCGTATACGCCCAGGGTCAGCCGCGGGTCGCTGTGGCGCATGGCCTTCTGGGCGGTTGCCACGCTTACACCGCTTTTAACAAGTCGGTCGCAAAAGGTATGTCTCAGGGTGTGTATATCAACGGTCCTGCCCTGCTCGTCAACCTTGTGAAAGACTTTCTTCTTCCTTCTCTTTTTGTCTACGGTTTCTTCCACCTGAATGATTCCCGCAAAGGCCAGGTCTTGGTTGAATACCTTGACCATGTTTTGCGGGAGTTCAAACAATGGCTTGTTGTCGTGGATATGCGGGAGAAACGCGCTGAAATGGCCTGAGAGGCGTTTTTGACGTTCGAGGCGATATCGCTCCAGCCTGGCGGCCAAACCATCCGGCACCGGGATCTGGGAGCCCTTGCGGTTCTTCTCATGCGTGGCCCTCAGGGTTAAATGGGGTATATCTTCTTCCAGGTGGCAGTCACCGATGCGGATGCTCTTCAGTTCACCGTACCTAAGTCCCGTACCAAGCAGAACTTCGTAAGTCATGGCCCGAGTCTCTCCGAGCCACCGGCGTTCATCTTTGGTTTCTTCTGAGGTGTCTTTGGTCATGCGTTCCGTCAGCGGCCTGTTTTGCGCCGCTTTCAGGAGGTTGACTATCTCGGAATCTGTAAGCACCCGCCTCACATGGCGCCGGTCAAGTCGCTCATTCTTCTTGGTCATGCCCGCAAAAACGTTTGTTCCAGCCCGGCCTTGTTTAACAAGCCAATTCCCGAAACATATCAGGGCCGTCGCATACAGGTTGTGATTCCTTGCGCTTATGCCCTCTTGGCCCAGAAGCCAGCGTTCAGCCTTTACCCGGTTGAAATCGGGTATGCGGCCAAAGGAAAGCGCTTTACAAGCCTTGCGCAAGGTTTGAACCGTTTTCCCAATATAAGCGTCGCTTCGTTTCTGGGCCAGCAGGTACTGTTTATAGTCCTCTATGTGCGTTTCTACCGGAACAAATGCCCAGTCGGACACCTGGGCTTCGCCCTTGCTGATAATGCCGGCCCGTTCCTTTTCGACGAGGGAAAGCCATTCGCTCAGGCGAGCCTGGGCGGCGGCAAGGGAACGGCAACCCGTGGGGCGTTGGATAATGGTTCCATCGGCGCCCCTGTATTTTGCCGTGTACGCCGCGAGCTCCACTTCAATGCGCCCGTCTTTTGTAACAGGCGCCTGCCGTTTCCGGCCTTTGCCGTCTTCCCATTGCGCGGTCTTGATTCCGCGGCGGACGGAAATGATAGCCCCCTCTGGCATTGGATATCTTTTCTTGCGTTTGAACAACATCGTTTAATCCTTTCTCCCTTGTCGCTTGTGTGCCGTAGTCGGGCGCAGTTCAAGCCCCAGGACTTCGCAGAGCGCGTCTATGGTATCGCTGCGAAGATGCCCGCCCCGCTTGAAGCGTCCGATGATGAGCCTGTTAACACCTGCTTGTATGCCAAGTTTTTGGTCTGACAGTCCGCACGAGCGTATCGCCTCTAATAATGTTTCACTGACGGTTTTCATGATACTATAGTACCTCATCCCTTCCCTTGATGTCAATACCTTTAACAAAGCCTCTGCATGCCGTTGGCCCGGGTGTGTTGTTTTTGTGTGCGGCCTTCGTCTGTGTGTATATAGGGCGTATTTTATCGGTTATAGTCGATATTGTCCACATTTTTCCGCACATTTTTTGGGCCTAGTTTTCTGAGAATATCTGCAGCGGTTATGCTTGGGAGGTTACGCAAATTTAATGCGCGAATCCATTCGACGATTATGGCGTCCGCTACCTGTTTTTTCAAATGCACGAGAATCTCTTTCGCCTCCGGGGTGCAAAGCAGTCGGCTAAGGTGTTTCTCCGTGATTCCGAATTTGGCGGCAACACTTTTTCGGCTTTGTCCCAGGAGCAGGTCACAAGCCATCGTGAATACCCGGGCCTCTGTTGTCTTACGCATTATAGTTTATCTCCTCTGAGTCTGAAATAATTGTCTCTATGCGCACGCGCGCGCGAAGATAAATGTTCATGAATATCTCTCCACCTGTTTCCACCATGCCCGCCATAGAGCTTCGTTCCCGCGGAAATTCGGGGGGATGGCAGGTTTATCCCCACAATGCTCGGGGTGCCACTCACTGATATATTTTTTATAGAGTCGCTTTGCGTTGGATATATCACCTCTAAGTACCTGACGTTGTCGGTCTATGCTTTTAGAAGTGTTCATATTGGCTTTTTCACGGGGTGATAAGCCTCCGTCGAATTCCATGATGGCGCTTCTTTCAAGAATGGCATCAGGATCATAAAAATGCTTAAGGGATTCACCCGCAAAACCCGCATAATTCTCTTCCGGACTTTTTATGATGTGTTCCTGGAGACGCTGCTTCCATTTGCTCATTGTTGTTTTCTCCTGTATTGGGGATGAAGCGAATACGTGATGGTCGGCCTGCCGCGGCCTGTTGTCCTGACAACCCGGATATGGCCGGTTTCAACAAGATTGTCTAGTGCATCACCTACTGTCTCTGCAATAGTCAATCCTGACCAGCCCTTTTCGACTACATCGCGCGCGGTAAATCCACTCTCGAGGTCACCGTGCTCAATATGTTTCAGCAGGTTTGTTGTGGGACTCCCCACGCCATATAGTTTCCGCGCATGTGCCTCAGCGTATTCCGCCCAAAGAATTGCCTGCAATAGGGAAGTTGTGCGTACCGCCCCACTATTGCCGGAAACAACATGAAAGATCAGCGAAAGACCACAGACAAGTTTGTCTTGTTTAAGAAGATGTGATTCAAGGGCGTGATGCTCGTCGCTGCGTCGCATACGTACTTGAAGGTCTGAGAACCACTCTTTGAACAACTCTTGGGCTTCTGGTTCGAAGCGCAAAAATGGAAGAATGCCAGGGTAAGGGACCGCCTCAGCACCGATTTTCAGCAAATCGATGTTGGCACATCGACGAAAACCCGTTTCTGCTGCGAAGAGGGCTTTTTCATCAGGGAGGCGGTCCGTCCATGAGAAATCATCCAACATGGAGGGATAAGCGATCAGATTAAAGCGCTGAAGTAAACCATCGCTGCCTTCACTGTTGCCCAGTGCCTCCTTAACAAAACTCTCCATCCCCCCGGGTGTCGCACCTCCTAACACCCCTAAACACAAGCCTTCGACGATAATGGTACCGCGTCCGATGCGGTCACAGCAGTAACGTCCATTGCCTCCATAGCCTTCAAGATAGAAAGGGCGGTCACTTTCATGGCCTTTTTTGTCAAAGGTCCGTAACCAGCCAGTGAGTTCATCACGCAGTATTAGAACCCCTTGGGGGCTGCCCTTTAGTATCGACTGTAGTTTTTCTATCGTTGCGTCATTGGTATAGATTCGCCTGCGTTCAGGTGCCTCTGGGCACTCAGGAACACGTGCTATGATTTCATTTCGTTTTTCTTCGGAGGCTTCCTTTTCAGCTTTCTTCTCGGCATATTTCAGGGTGGCTTTATACTGGTGATATTCGACCTCCCATTGTCTGTAAATTACCTCATGTTCAGCAATATATTCTCGATCCAGTTTATCCAGGATCTTACGTGTTTCGGTTATTGCGGGAGTTTTCATCATACTGGATTGCCCTATTAACGCGCCCCAGATGTTGGGTGTTACGGTCCATGAGGTATCGTACTGTTTCGGACGTAATGACAGTTGTCGGCCTATAAGGCTGCCCATCATGACGCAGGCGGAAACCGCCATATAATCCGGGGCTGTCTGCATCCGGTCGGCGGCATCGAATATCCAGTCACAAAGGCATGATGGAAGCATTTCCGGTTCGACTGTCTGAACTTCAGAGGTTATCGAAACGGCCGGCTCAGGGTTCGGCCATTCTTCTTCCGTAGGTACAATGTGTGGGTGAGTGTCATTGTTGGCGGGGGATATATCCTTGGCTTTTCGGGTCTTAAGGTTTCCGCTCATTGCGTTCGTCGGGCGAGATACCTCAATGGTTCGTGGTGACATAGTTCCTTTCTCCCAACCCGATCGAAATGTCGTTCGGGCCTCACTTTCAGACAGCCCCGCCGCCAAAGCAGCAAGTATGAGATCTTCTTCAACATCCCTGCGGTCCAGGCCAAGATGGGAAAGACCGCCAAGTCCAAAGGCTTCACGATTGAGTGTGTCATTGCGCTGGCCCTCAGGCGCGCTTCCCACAGCATCAATCGCGCTTTCCAGTGCTTTGGCTGCATAATGTGTGACGGAATTCGGAGGCAAAGGTGCAGGCGGATTACTAACAGGCGATCGGCCTGGGGTATCTGGGAATAGCATATCCAACAAGTCTTCAGGCCATTCCACAGCGTCCTCAAGCCGTCCGAAAAGTTCATAAATCACACCGGTCTTATCATGGACGGAGCCTGGTGCAACGGCGTAACCATCTGTGGTTTTGACATCGACGCCTGGAATGACGGCTGTCTTATTTTTGGTTACTCTGCGATGATGTCGAAACCAAAAATGAAAGCCACCACCTCCGGTAGAGGTGTACGGGGTCAAGAGTTTCAATCGTTGGACAAGTTCAGGATAGTCTTCCGGGGTGTCGACATCGCAAATATCCAATCCAGAAAAAGATCCTGTCTTGATGCCGTAGTTACCATCATTTCTAATGTGCTTGATTAACTCATCAAGCCTGACTGAAACTCCTTTCCATCTCTTACATTTGCCGTTTTCCAATACCGGAGGTCTTTTGCTTTTGACTCCCAGTAATACTACGGCACCTTTGACCGCGGCGTAGCATCCGGCTGCAATGCGTTCTCTGTCTGCATTATTCAATTCATATGGATTTGCGGCCATGTTGCCCCCCCTTCATTTTTCGGCAATCTTGTGCTCCGTTACGCATCCATTCCGATAACGAGCTCTCCAACCAGCGTACACTGCCTCCTAGTTTTACTGGTGCCGGCATATAACCGGAATCTCGCAAAGACCATACCTTGCGGATGCTTATGCCCAAGGCATCCGCCACCTCCCTCACATCCAAAAACCTCTCCATAAAATTCGCCTTTCAATGTTCCGCAACAGTCTCATACCGTTGCTAGAACAATTTTTTCAGGCGTTTGGGATGGAAAAAGAAAAGACGTGGAACGTATTATTTATTCCACGTCGGGGGGGTGATAACCCTTGTATTTCAATGCAATTTAAAGCCTATAGTCTATAGGTGGAAATAATTAATCACTTGACAGCCCCTTTTTATCCACGTTAATAGCCCATTTTCGGGCAGCATCTTTTAATCGCTTGGCCTCTTTTTTCAGTTCGTCATTGTCGAATTGGCATGAAGGTTTACTTTTTCTCTTTACTCTTAATATCTTGTGAGTACCGAGTTCTCTTTTATTCGTTCGGTTGATTGTCGGCCCTGATTTTACACAACTCGATAGCCAAAGTCACCCATTCCTGGGTGAGTTCCTTGTACTTACGGTAGTTGGCTATCTG
>JAAYBJ010000304.1 GCA_012730105.1 Candidatus Hydrogenedentota bacterium | reverse complement strand
GCCTGGCGCCCCCTTCGATACACGCCCTTTTTACACCGCGAAAAACCGGAATGACGCGTTGTTTTTGGATTCTTGAACTGAACCGGAACATACCGCTCCTCTCGGCAACAAACGAAACTCATAATTATTTGTCAGCGAAATGGCCCTAAGCGCCTAAAACTTAACGCTTTTCAGGACTTCAAAATACAGCCAGTGCCCGAAATCGCTCGGGTGGTTGATGTTGTTGCCGAGCATGCTCGAACAGTCCTTGCGTTCCAGCGTTTTCATCCAGACCGCGTAGACGTCGGCAAAGGCGCAGTTGGCGGTCACCGCAGCACGCCGGGTAGCGTCCGCAAACAATTCCATGCGGTGCGACCCAAATTTCCAATCCGGGTTCGGCGGAAACGCCGAGAATACCAGCACCTCCGCGCTGGTACGCGAGCGAATGGTGTTGATGATTTGAACCAGATTGTCATGGAACATATCCGGTTCGGGGCCGCTGATATTATGATCGTTCATCCCGAATCCGATCAGCACCAGGTCCGGTTCGCGGGTCAGCACTTTCTCTTCCAAGCGGGCCAACCCCGAAACCGTGCTGTCCCCCCCGGTCGCACCGTTTTCAAAACTGATCTGCGCGCCAGGAAACTGTTCCTGCAGCCATGCCGCGTAGCGACGCGTAAACTGCAGTCTTTCCTCCGTGGCATCTCCCCCGTAGGTAATGCTGTCCCCAAAAGCGATAACCTTGAACGGGCCTCCCTTTTCGAGTCGTTCGCGGGTCTTTTCCAATGTATCACCCTGCTGGCTTTCAGAAAACAGGGGACTGCCATTTTGTGTCGCGTAATCCACATACACAAAAAAAGAGGTGTTGCCGAAGCCCGGGAACTGGTTGTGGTCGAATTCCTTCTTTCCGTAGAGCATATTGGTCGTGAAATCGGGAATACGCGACGCTGCTGTCCGGACAATGGAGCCCCCGGCATAGTCCACCACATAATCGCGCGCCGCCTCATAAACCACGACCCCCTCCTTTTTGGGATCGTAGGCGCTGCGCACCACCACGCTTCCGGGCATCAGGCGGTCAAAACACAGTTTGCCCGGCATCTCGCCCGCCAGCACCAGGGTCTCACCGGTTATCGTAATCGTTTCCACCGCCTGAACGGACAGGCATAGGAGTGTCAACAGCAGGGCCATGCCCCAGACAAAAACGGTCGTATCGCCGCCATGAGTATTCCTCATCGCATGTGCTCCTTTGGGTATAGTGATGTTTTCAAGCCTTCCGCGCCGCCCGGAAACGGGCATCCGCCCGGCTATTATGGAGCACCAGCAATGGGTTTACAAAACCTCGGCGACCGTTTTATGGTGTAAAAAGCGTTTTATGCCACGACCGGAGGAGAGGCAGCACAAGATTATCAGGCAGTCGTACCTGGTTTCGCGCTCAGGAGATCGCGAATTTCCGACAGAAGTTCCTGATCCTTGGTCAAAGCCGGAGGCGCGGCCGCTTCCTCTTCCTTGGTCCGGGAGAACATCCCGACGATTTTCACCATGAAGATGAACAGTACCAGCGCAATGAGCAGGAAACTCAATATTTCGCCGAGGAAAAGACCGTAAGGGATGGTTTTTTCGCCTACGGTGAGTTTCCATTCCAGATATCCCTGCTCACCCGGCATCACAAGGCTGATGGCCGGCATGATGATGCTTTTTACAAAGGAATCCAGCAGTTTCCCGAAAGCGCCGCCAATAATCACACCCACCGCCATGTCGATCAGATTGCCCTTGAAAGCAAAATTCTTGAATTCCGACACAAAGGACAGCGCTTTTTTCGCGGAACCCGCACCTACCTGGCCCAATTGACTCATGTTGTCTCCCTTTCTGATATGGCTTTCGCCTGTTTCCTGTTAATATGCTCCGGATGTGGCTGTGCTTACGGTTACACTTCCAGCGTTCACCCGCTTCAGTAATAATTATACCTTTGTAAACGGCAAAAGGTAACGACTATTTTATTCACACGATCCGGACCTGTCAGACCATGTCGGACTGTGTCGGACCCTGTCGGACGCTTTCAGATTCGTCTGACAGTGTGGCAAAACCACCGCCTCAAGATACTTCGTCTTCCGCATATCTGTTGCCACCGTTGGCAACCCTGTGATAGGCTTCCTTTCATCGGATCAGGAGAATCAGGCATGAAAAATCCAAAAGGGCATTTGTTCATCACGGTTGCTTTCCTTGCCGGCGTTTGCGGTCTGGCGCCTGGAGCAGCATCCCGTGCCAACAACAGCGGGTGGCAATGCACGGCAGGAACGTGGCAGGTGCTTTTCAACACGGAGAACACGGCGCTGACGCTTGAACATCCCGATTCCGGCTCGACCCTGTCCGGCCCGCTGACGTTTTCGGCCCGAAATCATGAGGGTAAGGAAGAAGCATGGCGCGTTGTTCCTCCCCGGGACTCCGTCACCAGCCGACTGGCGCTGCTCGATCTGGAAGGAAATGTTCAGGGCTATGTGGTCTTTCTCGGGAACGGTGCTTCCCTGGAACTGCGCGTGATCCATCGTACCGCCCAGAACTACGAAGGAAGGCTGCTCTTTAACGCGTCCGCCCGCCTGGGCAACCAGTCCTTTGCCTGCCGCACCCGGCCTCGGGTACAGGGGCGGGTCGTTCAACTGGCGCTGGGACCTGCGGACAGCGGGCTTAACGATTCCCTCTTTGATATTCTCACCGACACGGCCCTTCAATTTAGCGGAGCATCCGTTTCGATAACGACCGGCAAGGAGGTGGCCGAAAACCCCGCGTTTGCAGTGGATCTGTCCGCCTCCATAGACGACCCGGCGCAGGCCGCCATTCGCCTCGATGTTTTAAGTGGCTTCTACAGAAACCGTTACGCGCCCTACTACCACCCGATAAACAGGGAGCGCTGTCCCGTAGCGCCGACAGGCTGGATGTCCTGGAACGTGTACTTCGATACAGCGGGTGAAAAAGAAAACCTGGACGAAGCCCGGGTGGCCGCCCGATACCTGAAGCCCTACGGCATGGAATTCTTTTCCATTGAATCCTGGCAGGACAATTCCCCGGAACTGCCCGTGTCAAAGTTTCACAATCTCACCCTGCGCCCGGATCCAAACAAGTTTCCCTCCGGCATGAAATGGCTCGCCGATGAAATACGCGAACTCGGATTCCGCCCCGGCATCTGGACCGTTCCTTTCGGCACGGGCGACGCCGCCTTCTACGAAGCACACAAGGAGTGGTTTCTCCACGGGCCGGACGGCGCCCCCATGCGGAACTGGTGCGGGCGCTATGTGCTCGATCCCTCCCAGGAAGCGGTGCGACGCCACATGGAGGACACCCACCGAACCATGTCGCAGGACTGGGGCTACGAGTATTTTAAAATCGACGGCATGTCGGGGCGCAACGCGGGCTATTCCGCCCATTTTTATGAGCGGGACGATGTGCGCGCGGCATTCAAAGAACCCGTGGAAGACCCCTTTAAACTGTGCGCCGAAGCATTGCGGCGCGGCATCGGGGAGGGCCGCATCTGGCTGGCCTGCCAGGGGCATTACACAGGACCCGACTGCGGCCTGGCCGATGCGGGACGAATCGGCGCCGATATCGTGGCGCATCGGCGCCCGCCGGACTGGAATAACTACCTCAACCAGGCACGCACCACGCTCAACCAGTTGTTCGTGAACAATATCCTCTGGTACGGTGACCCGGACACCCTGCTCGTCGGCACGGCCAACCCCCTCGAAACGGTGCGTCTCGCGGCTTCAGTAGTCGCCCTGTCAGGCCAGGCCATGTTCGCCGGGGACAAACTGGCGGAACTGCCCCCCGAGCGCATGCGCCTCCTCCAGCAATGCCTGCCCGTCTGCGACATCCGGCCCCTGGACCTCTTCCCTATCTTCGACATGCTGCCCGTGTGGGACGTGAAAGTTCGGAAAGATTTCGGCGCTTGGGATGTCGTCAGCCTGTTCAACTGGGACGCGAATCCCGCTGAAATCGGCGTGGATATTGCCGAACTCGGCCTGGACCCGACCGGAGCGTATCTGGTTTATGATTGCTGGAACAGGACCCTGCAACGCGGGGTACGTGACCGGATATCGGCCGCTGTACCCGGCCATGGCAACGCCCTGCTGGCCGTATATCCGGATACGAACCGCCCGCAGGTGATCTTTTCCGACCGACACCTGGTACAGGGCGGCATCGGCCTCGAAGGAATACGCTGGGACGAGGACACAAAAACGTTTTCCGGAATCGTCCACCTTGTTGAGCAGGATCCGATAGTACTGGTTCTCGCCCTGCCGGAGGAGTTGACTTTCTTGTCCGCCCAGGCGGATGAGGACATCACACTGACCAATAACACCAATGAAAGCCGTTTGTTGACCTTGACGCTACAGAGCACGAAAACGGGCAAGGCGAATTGGACGGTGAAATTTTAATTTATACTGATGTGTCCATTGTGACCCTAACCGTATAGATGATTGGATACCCCATGAAACAGACACTTTTTCGGACAGGAATTCTTTCGGCCATCGCGTGTCTCCTTGTTGTTTCCGTCTTTGGCCAGGAGCCGGCCCTATTCTGGGACAGGATTCTTTACGCGCCGGGGCACTTTGGCAACAGTTACGAGGTGATGGGGGAACACGAGATGCGGGAGTATCTGGCTGCATGTAAAGACTTCGGGTTCAATCGCTACGCAGACTGGTACGACACGGCGGACTGCACCGACCCCTTCTCGGGGCAGAACCACATGCTGCTGGGCAATGCCTTATGGCAGCGGAAAAAGGAGAACTTCCGTTCAGCCCAAGATCTGGGGCTTCCCTGCGACCTGGTCATAACACCGAACCACGTGTTTGCGGAACAGTGCAGCGCCGCACCGGCAACGACATCGGACAGAATTTTCGGGCAACTGGTATGCCCGTCAAAGCCGGAAGGGCACGCGATTATTCTGCGCAACTACGAAAACCTTTTTGCCGATCTCGCCGCGTCCAGCATCCGGCTGAACGCGCTTTGGCCGGCGCCCTATGACTATGGCGGCTGCGCGTGCGCGGAGTGCGACCCCTATATACTTACCTTCACCAAACTCTGCCGTGAAATTCATGAGATCGCGTTAAAACATCACCCGGGAATCGAAATGCGCTTCATCGGCTGGTGGTGGTCCGAGGAAGAGCATCGCCTGTTCGCCGATTGGGTTGACCAAAACGCACCGGGATGGGTGAAGAGCGTTGCGCTGCATATTCCTTACGGGGAACTGGATGTGGGCGACGTGCCCCTGCCCGCAGGGTGCGAGCGTCAGGCCTTCGTCCATATCGGATACGCGGATGTGACGCAACCCATAGACATCTACGGCCTCTTCGGGCCGGTGGCCGCCCCAAACCGGCTGCAACAAACCCTGGACGCCTTGAAAGCCCACGGATGCACGGGGCTGATGGCCTATTCGGAAGGTGTACTCGATGATGTGAACAAAGCGCTGTTGGCGGGACTGGCCTCCGGCCTGCACCAGGACGCCACCAGCGTCCTGACCGCGTATGCCCGGCGGTTTTTCAACGCTGATGACGCGACAGCCGCGGAATGGGCGGCATGGCTGAGAGCGTGGGGCAACCCGTTCAGCGTGGATGCCGAAGCCTGCGCATCGACGCTATCACGGCTCACGGCGCCTATAGGTGAACATCCCTGGCGGCTAAAGCAATGGGAACTCAAACTTGAATTGCTGCAGGCGCATCATGCGGTCATGGCGATACCCGAATGGACGCCCGAACGCTTCAACAAGGCCGATGATTTCTGGAAAGTTTATGAACGGCTTGAACGCGGTGTGTGGGGGCTGGGCCCCACGCGCGGCTGCATAGCCAAGTCCAGGAACAATCTGCCCTGGTATCCCGACTGGGCGAAACACACCGCCGCCGGGACCGTGATCAAATAACAAAAGCAGGCGATCTTTCGACCGGGGACTCACATCCCCGTGTCGAGGGCGTTCACTCTTGCGCAGGCGCCTTTCAGGAACTCGGCGAATTCGGGGAGGCCTTCGGTGTGCTTGGTTTCCAGCCACACGTCGACCATTTCCTTGGCCATCCAGGGGGCGACCACCATCGCGCCGAGAGTGAGCACGTTGGAGTCGTTGATGGCGCGGGCCATCCGCGCCGTGAATACGGACTCGACTACCACTGCGTTCACGCCCTTGAACTTGTTGGCAACGATGCACATCCCCGCGCCGGTACCGCAGAAGAGAATGCCTCGCTCAGCCTTGCCGGACTGAATCAACTTGGCCGCAGCCGTCGCCCCGTCGTAAAAGGGCGCTTCACTTTCTTTGGTGGCGCCGACATCCGTCACCGAATACCCCTTCTTTTCCAGGTGTTCCTTGATGGCGTCCTTAAGATCCAGGGCAAAGGGATCGGCTGCGACAACGATATTCATTTTGGATTCCTCCGCGGTGGCTGCCGACGGTACGCCCGCCGCCATAACGGCGGCACCCAGGCCGGCTGCCTGCAAAAATGTTCTACGTTTCATGGATGGATGCCTCCGTGCATCAGGTAGAGGGTACACACTGGCGTCAGTGTAGACCAGTCGAGACTGTCTTTGCAACAGGCGACACCGGGCGCCGTGATACTTCCTGACTCTCCGGGGCTGAACTGGAATGGGTAGATTTAGGGACAAATGGGACTGTAAGGACGAAATGGACATATCAGTGCCTTCTGGAAAATTTTCTATCAACAAAAACAAGAAATAAGGTATGTTGTTCACGCTTTAGCGTGCTATGTTGCTCAAGGTTTTTGTGTTAACACGCACACTAAAGTGTGAACAACATACCATGAATATTTTCTTTCTGGGGGGGTGAGCAAGACCCACGTTAGCGCAAAGGCGACTGACATTTTTTTAAGTCTGTATAAAAGACAGCTGATCGTGGAACCGTTAGCCTGCAGCAATGACTGAATCCTCCTGGGATCCAGGCGATAATAAAATCGTAAGCGTGGCTTGCGCGCCTTAAAATAGTTGATAATACCTTCGCGATCGGACTATGAAAACGATAGTCCTGTTTCAGGACTCACCAACGGCATGAAGATACAACGCATGCGACAGCAGTAGATGCATTGGACTCATAAAACAACATCGTGACGGGATGGAAACATAATGAGCGTTTCTTGTTGTCTTCTCTATATGGCAGTGCTGGCCATTCCCTGGTGGGATGATTTCCCGAGGATTGCGGAATCACCCCAATTGGAGCAGGCGCAGGCGCACCACGCCATGATCGGCATGTGTGCCGCCCATACGGACCCCGGCTGGGGTCTGTATGGACAGGCTATCGGGTATCATGAGCAACGGGCCAACGAGTTCCATAATTCAGGCATCAAAGTCATCTCCTATGCAGAAACCTATGGCACGACGTATTGTTACATAGCGGAACTGTCGGCTGAATCTCCGGATTCTGACCAGCGGACGGTAGTGCGCTCCCATTGGAACTGGCCGAAGTACGGCGGGGGCGATATCGCCTGGGTAGGTATCCACAACTGGTTTGATGATGAAGCCTTCGCACGCCCTTATACACGCACCCATCCCCGCTATGGTGGCCCCGCGATGACCTACCCGGACGGAACCCCCGCCACGGGCTATCTCGGCCCGGACACGGACCCGCGCAACAGCCGGGTGTATGACGCGTCCATCGCGAAGGATATCCTGGGCAGGCCGGCCCTTGAGTACCGTTTCCATGCGAAGCTCCCGCCAGAAGAAACAGGGGAAACCCCGGATTTCCCCATAAAAGGCCTCCTGCCTGTTGAGGGAAGCTACAGCGGCCTTGTCCTGTTTTGCAAAGATTCGGCCTGCCCTTTTTTCACTGACTACGCACGGGCTTCAACCCTGATGGCGGCCGACCACGGTTCGGACGGGATATGGAGCGACAATTACAGCGCATGGGATAGTTTCGGGTTGCGCCCGGTTCAAAACGCCTTCGGGGAATGGTCCGTAGCCCGCTTTCGTGATTATCTGAAGGATCACTTTGACACTGAAACCCTCGCAGCATTGGGCGTTGCCAACCTGAATACCTTTGATGTGCGCGCCGCGCTGCGTGCCTTTATGCGTTCCATCGGTGGCGATGACACCAACCTGCAGGATCCGTTGTGGCGAGACCCGCGCTGGACGGAGGATCCGCTTTGGCGGGCATATGTCATTTTCAAGCGACAGACGGGAACCGAGGCCTTGTCCCACTACTATGCGACCGTCAAGAAGGCGGCAGCCGAAGCAGAAAGGTCCGACTATTTGGTCGCCGGCAATGACATCCAGTATATGCTCGGCTGGTGTAGGGGAGACCTGGATATGGTCAGCAGCGAGATGGCGCCCGGCTGGGGCCTGATGACCGGTCCCCGTGGCATCCCGCTCTTTCCCTTGGGACGTTTCGCACCCTTGTACAAACTAGGCCGCGAACACGCACAAAGCCGTTTTGTCAACATCTGGCTCTACCTGGAAAAGGAATACGCCCCCTATCGTCTGAACTCAAACCTGGTCAACACTTTTTACTATGAAATGCTGGCGAACCACACGCTGCCCATGTTCCACCCGGGCAATCCGCGCGTGGCGGGAAGGGATGACGACAATGCTGCCTTTTTCACTTTTGTGGAACGCGTCGCCCCCGAATACGGCGCACGCGTGCCCGTTGAAGACATCGGCATCTATTATTCGCCATCATCAGCCCTTCGGGACATGACCCCGGCCGACACGGTGAACCACGCCGACCAGGCCCATCACTTCGGCCTTCTGGGATGGGCAACCGCGCTCGGCGAACTGCACCTGCAGTACCGCATCCTCCCGGAATGGCGTTGCACACCTGAAACGCTCGATACCCTGCGGCTCCTCATTATTCCTGACGCGCAGGTGATAGATCCTACGTGGGTGAACGCAACGTTGAAACCCTGGCTGGAACGGGGCGGCAGATTGATCTATACAGGGGCATCAGGCCGGTACAAGGGCGAAACGGACAATTTTGAAGAGAATGAGCAGGGACCCAGCCTGGAATCGTTGCGAAAATTTGAGGGGGCATCTTATGTTCCCGAAAATATTGGACGGGACTATTACCTTCTGCCAACCCTGCCGGAACGGGACGCGTTGCGCCCGGTGTTTTCCGAACTCCTGAAAAACCTGCCCGGCGGCATGCCTTCCCATATATGCTCCGACACCCTCCCCACCACCTTGGGCATAACCCTCTACGAGGACCGGGCCCGTTCGCGTTTTTTTATAGACCTTAACAACATGGACCTGGACGTGGAAGCGGATT
>JAAYBJ010000303.1 GCA_012730105.1 Candidatus Hydrogenedentota bacterium | reverse complement strand
TGGGGTATAGCGTCGAATGGCATGTGCTTAACTCAAAAGATTTTGGTGTGCCCCAGTCAAGACGCAGGGTGTTCCTTATCGGATATCTTGATGTCCGATGTGCCGGAAAAATACTACCTGTCCGAGAAACAAATGCAAAAGCTCTTATACAACTCATCGCGGGCGCCCAAGGATCGAGGGTCTACGACCCGGAAGGATTGAGCTGCACGCTGACCTCCGGCGCCGGCGGTATGGGCGGCAAGACTGGATTGTACGCAGTGGGCTTCAACCGCAAGGAAGGTGTCACCGGCGAAATCGATACTGCTTACGCCCTGAACGCCAGCAACTTCAGAGGGCTGAACCGCAATCAGACGCAGAACGCGGTGTTCGTGGATATGTGCTATGGCGATCCCAAAGTGACCGACACGGCGCGCTGCCTGACCGCTAATTATTCTAAATCCCGCATGAGTCACCGGAAAGCGGAACGCTCCGGCGTGCTGCTCATTCAGGAAGCTACGAAAAAGGGATATAAGGAAGCAAATGTCGGCGACAGCGTCAACCTCGGGTTTGCGGGAAGCAAGACCCGCCGAGGCCGCGTGGGAAAGGACATCGCCCATACGCTGGAGAGCGGCAGGACTCAATGGGTCATCACACCCGGCAGTCGCATCCGGCGCCTGACGCCGCTGGAGTGCCTGCGCCTACAGGGATTTACCGAAAACCAGATCGATAAAATACTGGCCATCACGTCGGACTCGCAGGCATACGCGCAGGCGGGAAACTCGGTCACCGTCAACGTCATCTACGCGCTGGGCCTGCGCATCAAGGCCGTGGACGATGAGCTGAGAGCGGGTGATCCCGCATGATCAAGGAGCAAAAATTTGGCGTTGAGGACGAGATGACCGGCATTACCCGAAAACAGGCGGCGGAAACAATCTCGGGTTTGTTTGAATCCGTCCCCCGGTATGTCGGCGACGGATACGACGCCTGGGAGGTGACGGATCGGGAAGGAAAGGCGTGGAAGCTGGTGAGCGACGCCAGCATCCACTGTGAACGGGCAACGGGCAAGAACGCCAGCGTACCCGCGGGCCGGGAGTATGCGGTGGAGCTCGTTTCGCCTCCGCTGACATACGACGAAATCCCCAAGCTGCAGGAGGTGATCCGTGCGCTGCGTGAAGCCGGGGCCAAAGTAAACAGCTCCTGCGGGCTGCATGTTCACATCGACGCGGCCAATCATAACAGAAATTCGCTGAAGAATCTGATTGGCATCATGTATCAAAAGGAAGATATGCTGTTCAAGGCCCTGCAGGTCAACGAGGCCCGCGCCTCACGCTGGTGCCGGAAGGTACGAGAACCCATGCTAAAAAAAGCCCGACGGCTCAGCGCGGATGAAACCAAAGACCTGACCCGGCTGGAGAGCATCTGGTATGAGGGCGATCACGGCAGGCGCACGGACCATTACAATGATACGCGGTATTATGCACTAAACCTGCATTCGGTATTTTACAGGGGCACGGTGGAGTTCCGCTGTTTCAACGCCACCCTGCACGCCGGGCGCGCCCGCGCGTATGTAAACCTGTGCCTGGCGATGTCGGCACAGGCCATCGCCCAGCGCAGCACGGTCATGAAACGCACCGAGAGCGACAACCCGGCGTTCACGTTCCGAACATGGCTGCTGCGCCTGGGGCTTAACGGCGAGGAATTCAAATCCACGCGGGAGCATTTGTTGTCCAATCTCGAGGGCGACCGCGCCTGGCGGTACGACAAGGACACCTATGAGGTCAATAAAAACAAGAAAAAGAACCGGGAAGGACGGTGAGAAGCATCGTGAAAATCATATTTGAGGAAGAAGTGTTCGAGGGCGCGCCCTCCGAGATCATCGACGATCTGCGGGAAAAAAACTTCCGCAGGGACGAGTTTCCGAATGCGGAGAGTTTTCTGCGCTGCATACGCGACAGATTTGTCCGGCTGACG
>JAAYBJ010000302.1 GCA_012730105.1 Candidatus Hydrogenedentota bacterium | reverse complement strand
TGGTACCGGGGCTGGGGCTCGAACCCAGGACCTCTGGATCCACAATCCAGCGCTCTGACCAACTGAGCTACCCCGGCAAAAACTTGCAGTAAAAGTATAGCCTTTATCCGGCGCGGGTTTCAAGCGGGGCGGAAGCCGTGCTGGGAGCATTTATCTTGACTGAACAGGCAAAAACATACTATTATCCCCCCGCATTTGAAATGAAACGGTGCGCCGGTACAGATTTTTCAGCCTGACGATGCGGGAGAAACCTTGTTGCGCCAGGGAGGATCTGTGCGAAATGCCCGCCTTTATCCGGCCGGGACCGGCCTCTTAACAATCAAGGAGAACATACCATGCTCGGCTGCACTTACGGAACAATGTTCCAAACCACAGTGGCGGGAGGCAGTTACCAGGAAGGCTTGACGGTTCATCTGCAGGGTGTTCCGCCCGGACTGTACGTCACGGAGGCGGAAATTTACGCGGCACTTCTGACGCGTAAGCCCGGCCAGAGTGAACTGGCCTCTCCGCGCCGGGAACCGGACGTGCCCATCATCTACAGTGGGGTCAATGCGGCGGACACCATGCCGGGATTCTCGAACAAAGGGTATACCAACGGCACGCCGATGGTCATCTTGATCCCGAACCTGGACCGCCACTTCGAACACATCGAGCAATACCAGTCCACCAACCGGACGCCCCGTCCCGGGCACGCGTCCTATGCCTCGTATCTCAAATACGGCGAGTGGGATGACAGTATCGGCGCGGGTTTCTTTAGCGGCCGGTATACCTCGACCATCGTGGCGGCCGGCGCGGTCGCCCGCCATATTCTCAAGCGGCACGGTATCGAGGTTTTCGCTTATGTCAAGGAAGCCGCGGGCGTGAAAGCGGGTGAGTTGCCGCTGAACGCAGCCAGGGCGCTGGTGGACAAGTTCCGGGAAGTGCGCCGTGATTATGACCCGATTTATAACTGGTTGTTCAACGAAGGCCGGTTTACTGAAGACATGCGGTTTTTGCAGAAGGCGGCAGTGCTTGCTGAACTCGAACGGGACCTGATCAAAATACAATCCGGCGCCCGGATCATGGACGCGGAGGAAATCCGCAAGGAGCACGGGATTCACCCGACCATGAACTGTCCGGACGTGGACGCGGCCTTTGCGATGGAGAAGCGCATCCTGGAAATCCGGGACGAAGGGGATTCGAGCGGCGGCCTGGTGGAAGTGGTCGCCACCGGCCTGCCCGTCGGTCTGGGCGAACCGGTCTTCCGAAAACTGGATGGCGAACTGGGCCGCTTGATGAGCATCGGCACCATCAAGGCGGTTGAGATCGGCGCCGGCTACGCCGTTAAAGACATGCGCGGCTCCGAGGACAACGACCAGATCCGCGCGAAGGACGGCAGGGTCTACTTTGAATCCAACAATGCTGGTGGGGTCACCGGCGGCCTGGCCACCGCCCAGCCGCTGATCGTGCGCCTTGCGGTCAAGCCGACGCCGACTATCGCCAAGGACCAGCGGACTATAGACAAAGTGTCCGTGGAAAATGCCGAGCTAAGCGCCGTAACACGCCGCGACCCGACCATTGTCGCGCGGGTCTGGCCCGTCGCAGAGGCCTTTACGGCGCTGATATTGCTTGACCTTTACATGCAGCACTTGGGATATCGGGCAATGTGGTGCGGCGACAAGGTCTGAAGTTCCACCTGCTCATAACCGGGACAAACCAACTTATAACAGAACCTGTGAGGCTTTGAAACCCTCACAGGTTTTTCATTTGGACCCGCCGAAGGGGAACAAAACCAACCCCAGGAAATGTTTACTCCATACTGTGTCCCGAACCACTTCAATGTAAGGAACTACATATGAACGCAACATGGGTTAACAACAGCCTGCTTGTCATGGCCCGTATTTTGATGAGCATTATCTTCCTGAAAAGCGGCTACGGGAAGATTATGGATTTTGAGGGCACGACCACGTATATGGCGGCGAAAGGCATGCCTCTGGTTTCCCTCTTTCTCGTGGGCGCCATTGCTGTGGAGATTGCGGGCGGATTGTCCTTGCTCCTTGGCGTGAAGGCGCGCTGGGGCGCATTGCTGCTGTTTCTCTTTATGATCCCCACTACGGTAATTTTTCATAAGTTCTGGGGCCTGGAAGGATCCGAAGCAGCCATGCAGCAGATACAGTTTATGAAAAATCTCACCATCATGGGTGGGCTGCTGGCCGTGACTGCCGCAGGCGCGCGGCAACCGGGCTTGAGCAGCATGCTGGGCGGATGTTGCTGCGGCTGCAACACGGAAAATGCAGAAGCGAAGTAGGGAATACTGCAAATGGAATTTATGCCCCGAACCGGATTCCTGTGAGGTAAATCCGGTCCGGGGCGGCATTATAGGTTGCGTCTGCTTTTCGACGGCCATGTCAGGCATAAAGACCGGCTGCGTCGCAATCGGGGTTGCGGCTACAGGTGCCGCCGTCGCCGCTGCCGGAAGCCGTGCATTCTCGGCCCCTCATCCTCGTCGGGGCGGTGTGCATCCATGGCAAACAGCGCCGCGTGAACGCATGTCTGTTCATGCACCAGCGCGGAACCGCACACATGGTCGCCCTGGATCCGCGCGTCTTCGCCAAGCCCCGCTGAGGGATAGGCTTCCACCGCGCCGGAAAGGGCCCGTTCCATAAACTGCCGCACGACGGCCCCGTCGGGCGCCCCATTCGTTTCCCCGGATTCGGACAACATTTCCATGACATAACTGCCGAGTAACCGTTTGTGAACGTCGCCATAAGCCTCCTCGCGGGAAAGGAAATCCAATCCCATAGCGGCGCCGTTCGCGACAAAAACAAACCCGTGCTGGCCCTCCACAAGGGTAAAGGCGGCGAGGCAGGCCTCCATCGTTGTCTCTTGGCTTTCAAAGGCGTCCCGCATGGCCCGTGTGGGCGACACGGTCCCCGTCGTTTCATGCAGACGTTCGATCTCATCCCATACTTCAGCCTGGTCGGACAAGGCGCATCGGCGCATCCGGAAGCCTTCCGACACGGAGGCGGACTTTGCGCGGCGCACCCCGTGCGCCATCACCACTCCCGAATCGGCAAAGCGCTCGGAGTCATAATGCCAGCGGCCGCGCTCCGTGCAGCTGACATTAAGTTTCATCTCGCTGTTTGCCGGCACCAGCACCGTTGTGTTGGAAGCACGGTTCTGTTTTGCGCCCCGCAATTCCTCGCCATCGAGTATCAGCACCGGTTTTGGCGCCTTGTTGGTGATCAGGATTTCCGGAACGGAACCGGACTCCGACACTTCTGCTACCAGCAGCAACCCTTCTTTCAACGCCCCCGCAAGCGTCATGTATTCGGGCCCCCCGTCACCGCCCGCAAGGAGTGGAAATACGGCCAGGTTTCGGTACGTCTGTGCTTCTCCCAGCGCAATTTCGTTAAAAGTCTTTGTTAACACCGTCTTCATTCGGTTCACCCTTTCAATAGTACGGGGCACAAGCCCCGTCAATCCCCAGCGCAACGCTTCACCGGTCACATGCCGGAAAATACGCACGCATCCCAGAAAAACACCTATGGAAACAGTTATGCCCGGTGTGTGCCGGACCATAAATGACAGGGGAAGAGGTTCACCTCAAACCTCCAGAAACAGCCAAAACACCTAAAAACACTCCACAAACGCGTATACAGCCCTGCGGGACTACTATTAAACAAAATACACTCCCATTTAAAAATATTCTACCGCAGAAAATCGCGAAAAATCAAGTTTCACAAAAACGCGACATCAGCGGCGGCTGCCCAATCCCCGAATAGCCTCTCGACGCCACTGATGGAACGGTATTACATCGTGTGCTACAATTCACGCGTATTCAATCACGCAAATGGCGTCCGGGACGGCCTGCAGTTCCTGACAGGAAGAAAATATCTCCGTTATTACAAGATTCATTCTGTAGAGGATAAATCATGCTCACAGCAGACGCTCAAAACCAACGTTGGACGTCCGGGCTGACCGGCTATCATTTTCTTGTGCTTGCCGTGGCCTGTTTCGGCTGGTTTTTTGACACTATGGACCAGTGGCTGTACGTTCAGGCAAAGCAGCCCGCCATGATTGAACTCCTGGGCTTCAAGGGTATCAGCCCATTGAGTGAGGATCAGGCGGGCCTGGTGCGGTGGTGGGTGGGCATGGCGCAGATGTGGATGATCATCGGCTGGGCGACAGGTGGCCTCTTCTTCGGCATGATCGGGGACCGACTTGGACGCACGAAAACCATGATGGTCACCATTTTCCTGTATGCGGCGTTCACGGGGCTGAGCGGCTTGACCCGAACCCCGTTCCAGTTCGTGGCGCTGCGTTTTCTCACCGGCCTCGGTATCGGCGGCGAATTCGCGGCCGGCGCCGCCCTGGTCGCGGAAACCTTTCCGGCCCACGCGCGCGCCACCGCGCTGGGCATTGTGCAGGCGGTGTCGGCGCTGGGCAATGTGCTCGCCGGCATTATCTATTTTGTCATCGGCGCCAATCCCGATCTCGGCTGGCGGTGGGTGATGTTCGTCGGCTTTGCACCTATATTTCTTATTGCGGTTATTTTTCTGTTCATTCATGAACCGGACGCGTGGAAGGAAAGCCGTGCGAAAGCCAAATCGGGCCACGCCCAGCTGGGAAGCATTTTCGGTTTATTTTCCACTCCAGAACTGCGCAGAAACACTATCATCGGCCTGTTGCTGGGTATGGTCGGCGTGATCGGGTTCTGGGGCATCGGCACCTGGTCAGCGGAATTGATACGGGGTGTGCTGAACCCAGACAACCTGCCTGAACTCATGACGGCCACGGACCGCAAAATGAGCCTGTGTATCATGGCGCAAAACCTGGGGGGCTTCTTCGGGGTCATGGGTTTTTCCTATGTGGCGCAGCGTTTCGGCCGCCGACACGCCTTCCTGGTGTCCCTGATCGCCTGCGTGGTTGTAGTGCCGGCAACCTTCCATTTCACCAATTCTTTCCTCACGGCTATTGTTCTCTTTCCCCTCATGGGCTTTTGCCTGCTGACCATCTTCGGCGGCTATGCCATTTACTTCCCGGAACTGTTCCCCACGCGCCTGCGCGCCACGGGCACCGGCTTCTGTTACAACGTGTCCCGCTACCTCGCCGCCGCGGCGCCCTTCTTCTTCGGCCAGCTTAGCGCCACCTACGGAATCCAGATGGCCGCCCTGTTCGTGTCTTCCTTCTTCGTCCTCGGCATAATGGTGTTGCCCTTTGCCCCAGAAACGAAGGGGAAGCCCCTGCCGGAATAACCCATACGCGCGTTTTTTCCTGGCGTCTCAGAACGCAACCTTGGGGCGCCGTTTTTTTGCTTTTCCAAAAACGGGTGTTGAAGAAGGAAAGCATGCCGGTCCCCGGTGATCACGTTTCCGTTCCTCCGCTGTGTATGATGCTGTGTTATAATTTATTGAACAATAACGCACCCGTAAAGAAGGGAATCGCCATGTTTACACGACGTAGTTTCCTGAAGCATACCGGCGCCGCGGCGGCCACAGCCGCCTTGGTAGGATGGCCGCGGCCGGCAACCGCCCAACAGCGCCCCAATATCCTCTGGATCTACAGTGATGACCACGCCCAGAACGCCGTCAGCGCCTATGGCGGCCGGCTGGCCGAACTGGCGCCGACCCCCAATATCGACCGCATCGCCCGGGAAGGCGTTATTTTCAGAAACAGTTTTGTTACCAATTCCATCTGCGGTCCCTGCCGGGCCGTGGTGCTCACAGGCCTCCACAGTCATCTCAACGGGTTCCGGGACAATAGCAGCCGCTTCGATGGCAGCCAGGAAACCTTTCCAAAACTGCTGCGCCAGTCCGGCTACCAAACCGCTATCTTCGGCAAGTGGCATCTTGTCACCGACCCGACCGGCTTCGATGCCTGGGCCGTACTGCCCGGGCAGGGCGACTACTACAACCCTGATTTTATTACACCGGACGGCAAGGAACGCATCGAAGGCTACGTTACCGACATTATCACCGACAAGGCGCTGCACTGGCTGCAGCATGGCAGAAACAGCGAGCAGCCCTTCATGCTGATGGTCCAGCACAAGGCACCTCACCGGGAGTGGCTGCCAGGCCCCAAACATTTGTCCATGTATGAGGATGTGGTGTTCCCGGAACCGGACACCTTGTTCGACGACTATGCGAACCGCGGCACGGCGGCGCGGGAACAGGATATGACCATCGCCAAAACGATGCGCCCGGGGTTCGACCTGAAACTGTGGAAGGAAGAGGATCGGGACACAAAGCCCTGGAAAAACTTCTTTGGTAGAATGAACGATGAACAGCGCGCCGCTTGGGAGGCGGCTTACAAAGCGCGCATCGACACCTACCAGTCGGCCAACCTGCAGGGTGAAGATCTTGTCCGCTTCAAATACCAGTGTTACATGAAAGACTACCTGCGCTGTATCGCTTCCGTGGATGACAACGTGGGGCGCGTACTGGATTACCTTGAAGAAACCGGCCTGGACAAGAATACGGTGGTGTTCTATTCCTCCGATCAGAGTTTCTATCTTGGCGAACACGGCTGGTTCGACAAGCGCTTTATTTATGAGGAATCTTTGCGCACCCCCCTGGTGGCGCGCTGGCCCGGCGTTATCCGGCCCGGCACGGAAGTTACCCCCATGGTGCAGAACCTTGACTGCGCGGAAACTTTTCTGGACATCGCTGGACTACCCGTTCCCGACAGGATGCAGGGGCTCAGCATGCTCCCCCTGATGCGGGGGGAAACGCCGGATGATTGGCGCAGTTCCATCTACTATCACTACTACGAGGGCGAGGGGAAGGTGCACAACGTGTATAAACATTACGGCGTGCGCACGGAACGGTACAAACTGGCGTTCTTCTACACGCTAAACGAGTGGGAGTTTTACGACCTGGAAAAGGACCCGCAGGAAATGCGGAATGAATATGCCAACCCGGACTACGCGGCACAGGTCAAAGAACTGAAAGAGGAACTGGCGCGGCTGCGGGAACAGTACAAGGTGACTGAGGATGACCTCTAATAAAGAACCAATCCCCGACTGATCTGTCCGATCAAACACCAACAAAGGAATTCCATGCCATGACACCTACAACCGTAAACCGGCGCGGCTTTATGGGCGCCCTGGCGGCAGGCGTATGCGCCGCGACACTCACCCGGGCTGAAGAAAACAACCGCCGCATCGCCACCTTCGCATGCGATGTGACACCGCCCCTGGGCACGCCCATTTACTCCAGCCTCAAACCTCTCGCTGACATTGAACACCCCCTGCTGGCCAAGGGTGTCATCATCGAAGACGCCGGCGGCCGGTCGGTGCTGTGCGCCGTGGACTATTGTGAGTTCTGCAACGGCGTGTACGACCTCTACCGGCGGCGCGTCGCTGAAGCCGCCGGAACCACACTGGACCGGGTCGCCGTACAGACGGTGCATCAGCACACCGCCCCCCTGGTTGATTCGGATGCCATCCGCCTGCTGGAACATTTGGACCAGCCGCCGGTGCATCCGTCCATCGCTTCCTTCGAAGACCCGGCGGCGGTTATCGCGGCTTCGGTACAGGATGCGCTCGGCCGCTTGCAGCCTTTTGACCGCGTCGGCACTAGCCAGGCGCGAGTCGAACGGGTCGCTTCGAACCGGCGCGTGTCCATTGGTGACGGCAAAGTGGGTTTCCGCGCGAGTTCCTGCAAGGATCCTGATTTTATCGCCAAGCCCGAAGGGTTGATCGACCCCTTCCTCAAAACCGTTACTTTCGCGCAGGGCGATCGGCCCCTCGTCCGTCTCCATTATTACGCCACCCATCCCCAGAGTTTCTACGGGGATCCCCGTGCCAGTTATGACTTTGTTGGCATGGCGCGTGAACGCCTCGAAAAGGAAGAGGGCGTGTTCCAGGTTTATTTCACAGGCTGTTCCGGAGATGTCGCCTGCGGCAAATATAATGACGCATCCAAAGAAGCCCGGGAAGGACTCTACGAACGCCTGTACGCCGCCATGAAGACCTCCGTGGAATCAACGCAATACAAGCCCGCGCAGGACGCGAACTGGCGCTCGGTCCCGCTCCGTTTCGAGCCGCGTAATGACGCCCGGTTTAACGTCGCGGATTCAGACCTCATTATGCGCGACAGCGGGAAAAGTCCGCTGGAACGCCTTATCGCCGCCATGTTCCTGTCCTGGGCGCAGCGTGTTGAAAAACCCATTGACCTGACCATGATGCGCCTTGGAGACATTGCCTTTGTCCACCTGCCCGGTGAACCCATGATCGAGTTTCAGCTGCACGCCCAAAAGTTGTTGCCGGATGCTTTTGTGGCTGTAGCCGCTTACGGCGACTGCGGCCCGGCTTACATCTGTCCGGACCGGGTCTACCCCGAAGGCGGCTATGAAGCCACCGCGTCTCATAGCGCCCCGGGCGCTGAAATCCTGTTCCGTGACGCGATAAAGAACCTTATGACCGGCTGAAGGGCCCCCAAGCCAATTTCACGGCTTAATAGGTGTAGTACGAGACGCCTTTAATAGCGGCGAAAAACTCAAACAAGGATTGGCTCGCTTCGGAAGCGGTGTGGCAGACCTCTCCGCCCTCATCCAAGGTTCCTCCTGACATCAAACAACATTTTACAAAGGGAAGATTGCTCTCGGCTGTCATAGGGATAGTGCGGCATGTAATTTTGGATGTACTTTTCAGATGTTTCATGGTTACTTCCTCCTGTTTTACAGACTCAAACCCACAAGTACCCATTCTGCAGTGAATCACACCAATATCGGGGATTTTATAGCAAACCCATACTATGAAAGATATTGATGCATACACCTGTAAATAAAAAGATTCTATTGTGAATAGAATGGTTCACCTCCTTCCTCTCGGCATTCTAGCAAAGGTTATTACAAAAATCAATACATAAAAAACAGGGTCCATAACTACAGCGTCATGGAAGATCAGATGCCTTTATCGCGGCGTAGGTCTTCCTGTGGATTTGGAACCCCGCCTGGCACTTTGGAAAGATCAGTACCGTAAGAGGCAGTCAACAAAATCGTCATTACCGGTAATGGCTGAGCAACTTGGGCGATGTGGCTTTTTGGATTTACCATTCTGGCCGGAAAGAAGGTATTTACTGCTGAAGAAGGGAAAACACCTATGATGCACCTTGCCTGTCTGCTTCTTTGCACCCCCTTTGTCTTTCAGGCTGTTCCGGCGCCCCTTTTGGAAATCAATACGGAACACGCACCAATTCGTGTTTGTATGCGCGGCGGTGAATCAACTTTGGTGTCGCCGGAAGAGGGGCTGTGGTCCATTGCCGCCGGCTGGGAGGGGGATTGGCCCGTGGATTGGCGCCATGCCCATCCGGAGTCTGTGGAAAAACAGGGAGAATGGACCATTGTACGCGGACAGTTGCCCATGGCCGGGGGCACGTGGATTCTTTCCGATGCCTATCGGCCGGAGAAGGGATGTATCCGCTGTACCCGGCGTTTTGAGTGGCACGGCGATACCGTGCTTGAGCATTGCACCTTGAGTGTGCGTTTTTGTGTTTCGGGGACAGGGCAGGGCGTGATGCTGCCCGGCATCCTGTATTACGGAAACCCCTCGGGCGCTAAAAGCGGGCGGACACCGGTATTCAGCGGCGCAACAGGCGAGGACGCCTATTTTGAAGAGCACCGGTTCCCCATGCCGTTTGTCAGTTTTGAGTGGGCGGAAAAGGAAGAAATACGCTGCGCGGCGCTGCATGCGCTGCCTTGTCCCTCGCCGTTCTCCAACCGACGCGACCAGTGGTGGTCTCTTGGTCTGAGCGCGCACGGCGGCGGCACGGAACTGGCCCTGCTGTCGGGGCCGTGTGCCTCGAACGGGCGGCATAGCGTTATCAAGGCGGTACAACCCGGATTTTTGGAATACCCGGATGCGTGGTTGAACGTGCCGCCGGGCGCTGTTATTGAAAAAACCTTTTACCTGGATACGTGGACAGTGCCCCGGGAAGGCGCCGGGTTTCAGCACGCGGTACAGACCGCCCTGGACCTCTATCCCCCGCTGGTTACTCCGGATCTGCCTTCCTTTCGCGAGATTATCGAAGGAAAGCTGCGTTATGCGGAAACCCGCTGGCTGGACAAGGGCGAGGTGGCCGGGTTTCGAAAGTATACGGACAAGGACACCCTGGTCATGGGCTGGTGCGGCCAGGCGGAAGCGCTGGGGTATGCGCTGCCCCTTTTGGCGCAACACATGAACATTCCCTATGCGGGGGAGCGCGCACAACGGTCGCTGGATTTTCTGTCGCAGGCGGCATTTTTTGAAGGGGGATTCCATACCTGGTATCTGCCGGATAAGGACCGGTGGGAACGAAATGAACCGCTTTCCCAGGGACAGGCCATGCTCTGCTTCGCCAATGCCATTCGCACCGGCCGTGAATCGGGTATGGATACCGGCCGGTGGGAGGCGTTTCTACGATGGGCGTGCGCCTTCCATGCCGAACGTATTGCGCAGCCGGACTGGTCGCCCCGGTCCACGGATGAAGCCTTTTTTATTGCTCCCCTGAGTCAGGCCGCAGACTTGTTTGATGAGCCTGCCTGGCAGGCGGCAGCCGTCAAGGCGGGCGAGGTGTATGCAGATCGGTCGCTTTCCATGCACGAGCCCTACTGGGGCGGCACGCTGGACGCGAGTTGTGAAGACAAGGAAGGGGCCTTTGCGGCGCTACAGGGCTTTCTCGCCCTGTATGAATCCACCGGGGAGACGCGCTATCTGGAGTGGGCTAGCCACGCCCTCGACGTGGTGTTGAGTTATGTGGTGGTGTGGGACATTGACCTGCCGGCCGGACGACTGAGAAATCACGGGTTTAAGACCCGGGGCTGGACCGCAGTGTCGGTACAAAACCAACACATCGACGTGTTCGGCATATTGATCGCACCGCAGGTGTACCGTATGGGCCAGCTGAAGGAGGATGACAGGCTGAAAGACCTCGCCCTGCTCATGTACCGCAGTTGCGGTCAGCTAATGGACGCCTGGGGCAGCCAGGGCGAACAGCCCCAGCACACCAACTACGCCCAGCGGGGCGAGGTGGAAGACGTGGACGCCCTGCGCGGTGGGTATGTGGAGGACTGGACCGTGTTCTGGATAACGGCCCACTTCCTGAACGCTGCCGCGCAATTCATCGAGCTGGGCGCTCCCGTGCTGAAATGACGGGCAAAATAGGCGCTTAAGGCCATTTCGCTGACAATTAGTTAAGAGTTCTGTGTACTACCAAGAAGAGCGGTGTGAGCTGGCTTCGTTCAAGTATTCCAAAACCACGCGTCATTCCGGTTTTTCGCGGTGGAAAAAGGAAATATATCGAAATGAGGGCCAGGCCGCGAAAAGACCGGAATCTAGTTCCTCAAGCCGTGGGGGAGGGACAACCCGCGTTCGCTCTATTTCAAGAAGGGAACTGGGTATTCATTACAGCGGGTCGAAACTGGATTCCGGTCTTTTTCGCGTTGTGCAGCACCGTGCTTCGACCCAAGTCAACCTTCGCGAAAAAACCGGAATGACAGTGGTTAGAGTTGATTGGAATGAAAGAGGAGGATGCATTTTTATTGCGCCGAAAACACCATTTCTTCCGGGCGAAGTCCCGGAAGAAGCATCGTCTCTTGGGCTACGTATGAACGCGCGTTTAGAGCAGGTGTGCGTAATTGACAAGAATGAAATTTGGTACTGCGCGTTACATGCGATGAAAATGGTCATCGGCCGTCTTCACGCTGTTGAAGCAAATAGGGCTGTAGCAATCGTTCCGAACGCATAACGCACAGGATATACACGTCATCGTTTTCGACCTTGTAGAAGATCCGGGAAGGGCCGACCACGACCTCCCGGTACGGTGTGCCTGTTAATTCGGGGGGGTGCTTTCCTGACCTCGGATAGGCCTCGAGTCGCTCGGCCCTGCTCAATACCTTCTCGACCAAACGAGTCGCCGCCTGTGTGTTGTCAAGAGCAATGTATTCGGTGATTGCATCCAGGTCGGTCAGGGCGGGCTCGGTCCAGTTCAGGCGAGCCACTTCTTCATCCTCTTTCTGGCTTCGCCGCCGGAGAACGTGCGATTCTCAAGTATGGCGCGTTCACCGCGAGCAATGCCTTCAAGAATCTGCACCCTGTGTTGCAGGAACTCGTAAGCATCCACATCAACCAAGTACGCGGCGGGCCTGCCGTGTTCCGTGATAAGAACGGGCTCTCCCGAATCCCGCAGGTCGGCTATGAGCCGTGTCGCTTGCCGTTTCAGTGTTGTGACCAGTTCCGTCTTCATGAAAAAATGATACTATAGTGATACTATTTTTGTCAAACCTTCTTTCAATTTGCCGGCTTGATGGGACATGAAATCGAATAGAACTGGAGGAACGTACCGGGCACATTTGCAGTGTGAATCCGGGATCACCTATGGCGTGCTTGTAGGAATATGCAGTGTCCTGATATACATTAACCTTGTATGAATGTACGCAGTCCGGCAGGAAAATACAGATGCAGGGAGGGATACTTTACGGTAAAACGCGAAGGAAGGGATTAATGCCTTTCTTGCATTCCTCTGGCGGTAATGCCCTGATTAACCGGGTGACGTTTTGACCGTCGCTTTGTGTTAACGTGGTATATGCAGGTGCATACCGATATTGTTTATCCGGATATTCGCGTCGGTTTCCGTTCTGGTTCCCAGATAGGAGTTTGGAAACCAGGGGTGCAACACAAAACTTACCAGGAAATTTCGCAACTTCTGGTAAGAACAGCGGTACGTGAGATGCATCCGAATACCAATCAAAGTCCCGAAAGCAAACGCATTTACCGCGAATTGGGTCGAGGGGTGTAAACGCGCATGTCTCCATAACTTTGTATGCTTTGGTCTGGGTCAGCTTGCGTGTATTGTAACGACATGGGACGTCGTTATACTATGGAAAGGTCCTATAGGGGCATCGGCATGAACAACGAAATCCTTGACGAAACATTTCAAACTCGAACCGAGGGCGTCATCCGATGCAAACGGAAACTCGGTAGTATCACTAAATCATACTATCGCGAGGCCCCGTGAAGACTTTTCCATACCCGTGCTATAATTGACAGCAGAAAAGGAGCCAACCCCATGGAGTTGCGAATTCAACTGGATAAAGACGCGATTGCCGCTTTCTGTCGACAACACCACATAGTTAAACTCTCTCTCTTCGGTTCGGTCCTTACCGATAGATTCAGTCCAGACAGCGATGTGGATTTTCTTGTGGAGTTTCACCCGGATCATATCCCGGGTCTGATCCGATTGTCTGGTATGGAAATTGAACTTTCAGAGATCATCGGGCGTAAAGCGGACATGCGCACGAGAAATGACTTGAGCCGCTATTTTCGCGATGAGATCGTAAAAAACGCGGTGGTACAGTATGCTGCTTAACGATGATCAGGTTCGCCTGCAACACATTATTGATTCCACGCGGGAAGCGTTGGAATACATGGAAAATATTGACCGTTCCGCATTTGAGGGGAACCGGCTCTTGCAGCGTGGTCTTGTTCGTTGTATTGAGGTCATCGGAGAAGCATCGGCACGTCTGTCCCAATCATTGCGTGATGCCAATCCCCATATCCCTTGGGCGGCTATGATCGGTATGCGCAACCGCATCATTCACGCTTATTTCGATATCGATAGTGATCTTGTTTTCAAAACAGCCACCGAGGACTTACCGGTGTTGTTACCAGAAGTCGAGAGCATCCTACAGGACCTGATGCGGCCAGAATAAGAAATGTGCCACACCGGACATGCTCCTGTTCGAATGATGCCTGTTTACCCCGACAATAGCAGCTGTCTTCCCAAAAGAGAAGCGGAACCGCCGTCTTCACGACAACGGTTCCGCTTTTTTAGCGAACGTTATTATCCTTATTTGGCTGCATCAGCGCATGCTTTCGCCGCCCTGTCGGTTCCAAGATAGGCGACATGTTTGTTCATGGCATTGAGGTAGGCGTGAATGGCCGCTTCCACGATGTCCGTGCTGACGCCGTTGCCGCGATACACGCGGTCGCCGAAGCGCACGGTCACATAGGCCTCGCCCAGGGCATCCTTGCCCGGGGTGGTGGCGCGAATGTCAAACTGCTCCAGTCTGCCGGTGATGCCTACGATCTTTTCGATGGCCACACAGGCCGCATCCACCGGGCCATCGCCTGTGGCCGTTTCGGTGGTTACCTGGTCGCCGTGGCTCAGTTTCACCAGGGCCACGGTCGGATCCACGCCGGACGCGCGCAATTGTTCCAGGTGATAGGTTTCAAAGCCCTTGTCGTACATGCCCACGATAAGCATGCGCAGGTCGTCGGCATACACTTCTTTCTTTTTGTCCGCCAGGGCGATGAACAGTTCATACAACTGGTCAATTTCCGCTTCGGACAGCTCAAATCCAAGGTCCGTGCTGCGGCGTGCCAGTCCCGCGCGACCGGAATGTTTGCCCAGCACCAGGTCGCTGCGCTCGCGGCCCACCGATTCCGGCGTCATGATTTCATAGGTCAGGGCATGGGCTATCATGCCGTGCTGATGAATGCCCGACTCATGGGCAAAAGCGTTGCGTCCCACAACGGGTTTGTTGAAGGGGATGGTCAGGCCGGTGATCATGCCCAGCATTGTGCTAGACGGCACGATCTCCGTGGTTTTGATGCCGCATTCGTAGGGATAGCGATCACCGCGCGTGTGCATGGCCATGACCACCTCCTCCAGGGAGGTGTTGCCCGCGCGCTCGCCGATACCATTCACGGTGCATTCGATCTGGCGCGCGCCACCCTCAACGGCGGCCAGCGCGTTGGCCACCGCCAACCCAAGGTCGTTGTGGTTGTGGGAAGAAAACACCACCTTGTCCGCGCCCTTCGCCTTTGAGATGACATGCCGGAACATGTCCCGAATCTCATCGGGTGTGGTATAGCCCACCGTGTCGGGCAGGTTGATGACATCGGCGCCGGCTTCAATGGCCACGGAGGCCACTTCCACCAGAAAGTCCCAATCGGATCGGGTGGCGTCTTCCGCGGAAAATTCCACTCTCGGGATCAGCAATTTCGCCAGGCGCACCGCTGCCGCGGCCGCGTCCAATACCTGGGCCCGGCTCATGCGCAGCTTGTGTTCCATGTGGATTTCCGAGGTGGCGATGAAAGTGTGGAGCACGGGGTTTTTGGCATGTTCAAGGGCCGCAGCCGCCCGTTCAATGTCCTTGTTCAGGGCCCGGGCCAGCCCGGCGACCCGGGCGTTCTTGACGGCTTTTGCCACGCGGATTACGCTTTCAAATTCATCCTGCGACGCGATCGGGAAGCCCGCTTCAATAATATCCACGCCCAGGCGGTCCAACTGCTGGGCCATTTGGATTTTTGCGTTAACATCCATGCTGGCGCCCGGGGATTGTTCTCCGTCCCGCAGCGTGGTGTCGAATATGTAAATACGGTTTGACATGACTGCATGTTCTCCATTTCATGGTTAAGTAAACCAGGCCCGACGCTGAATCAGGCCAACTCCTGAAACTACTACGGATGGGTTGAACGATACCGGCAGGAGGAAACGGCGGAAGCCATTGGTTCAAAGAAGACGCGTCAAGGGCTTGACGCAAGAAAAGCGATGCGAGACGGCCGTTACACGGCTGACTCCGGCATTTCCCGCCCTGCCGGGTCAAAGCAGTCGTCGGCCCGGGCGATAACTACGCGAACTGGCCGCGTAACCGCCGGGCGCTGGCACCTCCGGACCCGAAACAAAACAACGAGGCGCTACACTCCTGTCAGGAGATGCATTTACCTGTATTTCCATGTTCTGTTTCATTTGGGTTTTTCCTGTCACAAGCCGAATACACTACACTAAAACTTATACTACAGGGGCAGTATAGCATGAATGCCCGTTTAACTTCATCCCTGAGGCAACGGATCCAGTGTCAATAAGAACGAAGCCCGGGGACCGGATATTCCCGCATGCCTGCAACAACGCAGCGCAAAAGGGTTTGAAACGGGTCGAGTTCCGTTATAATGGTTTCAGGAACGTAGCCGCCAGGATCTTTTAAACATGCCAGGCAAAGACAAATACCGTTATCTGATGCTGTCCTTCTTCGTGCTGGCGGCTTGCGTTGCGGGTTGTCATTGCGAAACGGGTCCGCTTCACATCAATCCGGACACGGAACCGGGTTGGGAATTGGTATTACAGGATGACTTTGAAAGCCCGGAACTTGACCAGAGCCTGTGGGACACGGGCTATCTTTGGGGCCGCTGCTGGCCGCCCGCGTATTACACCGACAACGGGAATTATGAGATCCAGGGGGGCGCGCTGCGCCTGATCGCGCGACGGGAACCCGTCACGGGCTTCTGTTTCGACTGGGACGCCGAAGGCAATTTCACGCCCTATTACGAAGATTTTGCTTATAGCTCGGGCATGCTGTACGGACGGGAGCCCTTTCGCTACGGCTATTTTGAATGCACCTTCAAGGTCCCGGAAGGCAAGTCCTTCAACGCCGCCTTCTGGCTCTATGGCGAGAAGGCGTGCGAGATAGACGTGTTCGAGATATTGGGCAGCGATACAACGGACGCGCAGATGACCCTGCACTGGAAAGAGCGGGACTGGCTGGTGGGCACCCGCCAATGGCCCAAACATGTGCGGCGCGAGGCCCCTTCTTTTTCGGAGGACTGGCACACCTTCGGCGTCCTGTGGGAGCCGGACCGGCTGGACTGGTACCTGAACGGGGAACGGGTGTTCCAGTCGGCTTGGACGCGGTATATCCGGGGACGCCACATTCCGGACGTGGATATGCACGTCATTCTTACGCTGGGCATTGGAGGCATGGATGGCGACCCGAATGAGGAAACGCCCTTTCCCGCAGCATTCCTGGTGGACCGGGTGCGCGTCTATCGCACTCCGGCGACGATCATCCCGTCGCAGTCATGAAAGGGCGCCCCGGTTTCCGTGGCATAAATAATCAGCCCCGGTTCTCACGAAGATAATCGAAGAGCCGTTCCTCATCCCCGGAATAGATCATGTGGTTGTCGATGTGCAGTGTTTGTTCCCGCGTTAAAGGCATGAAACTGCCCTCGCCACGGGCATAGGCCACCCCTTCCCTGTCTACCAGGACCGCTTCCGCGTACGCCAGGCGCTTGTTGGCTTTGGTCACCCTGGCGCGCACCTCCAGCCCGTTCTTGGGCGGGGTGGGCTGCAGGTAGCGGATGGTCAGTTTGCCGGTCACGCACATCAGGCCCAGGGCGCGTGTAGCCGCCCAGGCCATGCACTCGTCCAGCGCGCTGGCTACGATGCCGCCGTGGGCGACATCGGGGTAACCGCAATGATGGTCTTTTATCGTCAGCGGCATGCAGACCGTGTCGCCTTCCACGAAAAAACGGCTCTGCAATCCGGCGGGATTGCCGGTACCGCAGACAAAACAACTGGGAGAAAGGGGCAATGTTTTACGAGGCTGGGTTTTCAACGCAACGGTTTCCTTGATGTCCGGCGCCGGGCTTCCGGGCCTGGCGGGTTGGCATGAATATTTGCCCGTATTATAAAAGCAGCAGGCGGAATATCACAATCCCGCGGAGAACCCTATTTCCCGCAGGAATCCCCGCCGCACGTGTCTTGGGCGTGAATCCCGAAGAGCAGAGAAATCAGGCGGCGGTTGTGACTGACCAGTGCATAGATAATACGCGCGATCCCGTGAATCCCCGGAATCATTAGAAACGTTCCCGTCCGAGCCCATCCATCCAGGTGCCGCAGGATATGGGCAACGGCATCCACGCCGGTGAAGAGGCGCTGGTCCGGCAACAACACACAGAGGGCGCGTTGGCACTGTAGGTTCTGCCCTTCCGCCAGCAGGCGTCTTTCCGCGGCGGCACGGCACGGCACCGGTGTGAAAACGCCTCTCGTGTCCCGTTGCAGAACCCAGTCCAACGAGGCTCGGCACAGGGCGCAGTCCCCGTCATAAATTAGAAGCGTCTTTTCTGGCATAACCGTATGTGCCTTGACATATGTAACCGTCCTGAAGATTTGCGAACACAGGGGCCGTAGGGAATGGCGTTCGCTTCAGACATCCTGATCTCGATGAAATTGCACGTGGCACTTTGTATATTAACGTAAAGAACGGCAAATAAGAGACGGACTCCTTAAAAATAGTATCAAAGCACTATCGTTAACAATCGTAGTGCTGTTTTAAGCTCCTCCTATATAAGATTGCGGACAATGCCCGCGTTAATATCGATGTGGCGTATGGCCCTTCAGGTAAGCGCGGGTTCTTCTTCCGGTGATGCCTTTCCCCTCGAAAAGACATCACCCCAAAAACGCATCAGCGTAAAGAGCAACAGCGCCGTGACATGCATGCGGATATATTGGGGGAAAAAGAGTAAGCGCACCGGATTGGTTCCACAGGGCATGTCTATTCTCTCACAATTGCGTGCCGCAACCGATTTCGATGTCTCTGCATCACCGGGCAGTAAATCCGCTCCGCTCTCTTCCCATACAGAATCTTCAACATACCCGAACGCATCCACTTTCAATGAAAAGGGCACCTGCGGATACAGGGAGGACAATACGGCCTGTGGAATCAGAAAGGAAACGAACACGATGCCACCGCATACAGCGTAAAGGGCATGCTTCTTTTGTACTCCCCAAAGCCATAGCATCAGAGCCGCAAACAGGAACACATTTTGGAGGGCGACACGAATCAGGCTACCGAACCCCGTTGCAGCATAGGGGTTCAGGGTTCCCCCCACCATCCGTTCATACACGATTGCCAGGCCGCTGCCAAGAGGAAACAGGAGCAGAAACAACAACACCTGGCGTAATCTTCGGTCAGTTTTATCCAGCCGTTCGGGAGAAAGACGGCCCAGGCGGGGTATTACAAGCAGCAGTATCCCCGCGGTCACTATGACCAGTCCCGCCTCCAGCAGGGCAGCCGTATTGTAGTTGAAAAGCGGCACCCGTGTTTGCAGAAAGCTCAACCCGATTGCGGCCACAATGACCAGAGGCAAGGCCAGAAGAAGATAGGTTTTCCCAAGTACATAGAGCCATCCACCAGCATGATGCGGGATCTCGTCGGGATTCCCACCGTCGCCGGACGAGCCGCCCTTCAGAAGCGTGCCGCCCCAGCGCATCCAGGTATATACAAGCACAAAAAGAAAAATCATGGTGGGCGCGAAGTCAACTACCGTGTGTGTAGTGACTGTGTCTACAGTATCTTCCTCCTTCTCAATCACCTCATTGTCCGGAATGGGCTGTTCTTCAGAGGTTTCCAAAGAAGACGACTGGGTGGGTGCATTATCCAAGGGCAGTCCAAAAGATTCAAAATACGCTGGAGAATTGTAAGGAATCTGGGGCAAAAATCTCACCACCAGTACTAGAACGGAACAGAACAGCACCCAGCGGATACGAAGGCGCCATAGGCCGTAGGCCCACCCAAACGCACAGGCGCCGAGACAAAGGAACCGTCCCAGATAAAGATAGCGAACAAAGCCTTCATAAAAAGGGGACATTTCGGTAACAGAAAATTTCAAAAAGACCAATAGACTGCCGATGCCCCCCAATAACAATGCCAATACAAGCACGCCATATACGCAGCGATTTCCTTTCTCGTCCCGTCCGGCAGTACGGAAGTAATGCGCCACAAGCAGAAGAATCCCGGCAATACAAGCGTACCGCGCGGGCGTGAACAAATACATCACACCTTGTTCAATAGGAAGGAAAATATTCAAGATAGATAAAGGAAGAAGAAAAAAAAGTGACAGCGCCAGAGAAAGAAAGGGATAAGCGAGCAACAACACAATTCCCCATTTAAACAAGCGATCGTTGTCCACTGTCATAACGTTTCTCCTTGCTTCCGTAGCATATATACACATGATAGCATAGTACGGCTATTGAGACAATCACGGTTTGTGCATCAACTGGAACCAAAGTAATACCTTGGAGTACTCTTAAAAGGAACAGGGTTCTTCCCGAGACGGCCGGGGAAACTGCGTTGATTCA
>JAAYBJ010000301.1 GCA_012730105.1 Candidatus Hydrogenedentota bacterium | reverse complement strand
GGGGGTATTCATAGGGACTCCCTTGGAAATGGCTGGAAAAACACGGGAAACACCGCGCTATTATTGTGCCATGAACGCCCCGAACGGGTCAAGGAGTCAGGCATTGCCAAACGTTGTTTTATCCCTTGAAGTCGAAACTATAGGCAGGTGGAGACTTTATATAGTGCGTTGAACATTATTGTTCTTCTCCGGTTTATGGGTAGTAGAAAGGCACAACTCGCTGTGGGTTGCCAAAAGCTAATACCCCTGTTTACAGGTTAAAGGAGAAGAGCCATGGGTATCTTGTTATCGTCGCCCGCAATCACTGTTGTAATTTTTTCGAACTGAACGAATCCACGAAATCGAAGGCCCTGTGAATTCACCTTAATTGGGTACGCAAGATAGATTTGGTATGTTACACTAGCTACTTCGTTACAGAGAGAGTGTAGCACTGGAAGACAACCTGAACCTTGTATCTGGATTGAGGGAAACGGGAATAGGCAGTTTTTCGGCGACATCAAATCTATCAGGCGACAAAGGATTCACATAATGGCCAACAACGGTCCCGGGCGCAAAGGAAGTATAACGCCGGAACAGGAGAAAATGTATGTATTAGCGGCCCAAAACGGTGATGAGGAAGCCTTTACCATTTTGATGCGTCATTATATGCCCTATGTGTACAAAATAGTCTGGAATGTTTTTGCCTCCTATGGGCATCCCAGGGATTGTATAACCGACATGATTCAAGACATCTGGCTTCAAATATGGAATCATCTTCCCAAGTATGAGTATCTCGGAGAGGGTTCGTTCAAGGGATGGATAGGTACTATAGCCAAACGAAAATCCATTAATCACGCGCAGGGTTGTCGTATCGCCAGCGGGAATTCGGATGTTGACATATCCACAATTCCTGATTCAAGCACATACCAGCCTCGTGCCGAAGTCTGGGAGGCGATTCTGCAGGCTATCTATCATCTTGATGCCGAGGCCAGGAAAGCCATCATTCTTCATTTGCTTTTTCAACGCAATCAGCGGGACACGGCGACATTGATGGACAACAGCCTTGGAAAAACGAATACACTTCTTGCCGAGGCAAAAGAAAAAGTTCAGCGTTTTCTGACGGCGTTGGGTATTGACCAACATTACCTTGTCCCTGAATTGGCAATCCTGCCTGAAAAAGAAACCGATAACGACTCCGCCGAGACAAGCATACCCCGCCCTGGAAAGATCGCCAAACCGATACCGGCCGTCTTAAAGCATTTCGGACTATGGAGGAACTTTACCGGATGCCTGGGCCAGGTAGAGGAGGTAGGGCAGCATGCCGTCCTGTTACAGTGGGTTCTGGGCGTTCCTATAGAAGAAAGTGCAAACGTGTTGAAACTTACCGTAGACAAGGCTGCGGATTTTGTTATCGCGATGACCAAACAAGTGAAACAATGCCTTGATCAAAAAGGGTATACCCTTGCGTCCTATGATATGTAGTGTGAAGAAGGTGGGGATAAAGCCATGAATCAGGAATGTCACGATAATAAAGCGCAGATTCTAAATTATCTGAGCGATAATCTGAATTCCGAGCAGTCAGCCCTGGTTGCCGCCCATCTTGAACAATGCATCCTGTGCCAAAAGATAGTGGAAGACATGGGTGTTATTCCGCATCTTTGCTTCCTGGATGAAGCGCGCGTTGAAGAAATCATTATGTGTGTGCGGGAAACCATTCAGACAGAACAGCGGAAGAAAACGGCGATCGTTGACAGGAACCGGACATTGCTGGACAAAATCAAACACCATTTGCATAACTTTTTTCATTCCTCTTTTGCTATGCCGGCAAGTGTCTTGACCGCTGCGGCGATGTTGCTTATTGTGTGGATTGGTGGCGGTTATTTTTTTGAGAACGGGAGACCTGCCGTAATAGAACCCGGGTTGGCACAAAAACCTGAAAAGGAAGTGTTGCTTATGGCATCTTTGTTGCCCGGTGCATTGGACAGAAAACATGCGGAGGCGATGTTCAGATCTTATTCCCAGCATGACAAATTGGGAGGCGTTCAGACTCTTGGTGGAGACAAGAACGGCGTAAATGGCGAGGTGGCTGCTCCAATGGGTCTGGTCGGCAATGTGTTTGCCATTATGGCCGTTGACGCGGAGGATAGAATTGCATCCACGGCAGTGCTGCTTGATCGTGATCGTGAAGTGTTGTTGAGTGTGGATCCTGTGCCCGATACGGTATTGCTGCGCGCTATCGGCATAACGAATGAAGAAGGTGACCTATTTCTGGAACAGCAGATCTTTTTGAATGACAGTATAGGCTGTCAGGCAACGGTGATTTTTCGAGACGAGGCCAGGGGATTAACGCTGTTGTTTGCTCCCGGAATTGACCACATGCTCTCAATGCTTAAAATCCAATCACCTTCCGATTATCCCGAGGTGACACCGGGGCTTGTCAACAGCGTCGCGGGGGGATTTGTGTTGCCGGATACAGGCGCAACAGCATCGCGCCAACAATCGATGGATTTTTTTTATAAGACCAGTCTGAGGCTTGAGGCAACAAGTGGCCTTGATAAAAAAATAATACTTACGCTTTCCGGCGACATACCGGAGGACATACCTGATCGCCTGCCGCTGTTTACCGATGACGGCGGCCGTATGCTAGGCATTTTAATTAAAACACCGGAGGGAAACCACGTTATCGTGCCAAGAAACAGAATAGATGACATGATCACAAACGCCGGCCCCTTATTTGTTGAAGCACGGGAAAAGTACGAGTCCCGTCAAGCAACGCTGAGGTCACACCTTGCATCATTTACGACGGAAGACCTGCCACAGCGCCTGGAATTGTCTCCGTCAGCAAGTGGTATGGTGTACCTTCTGGAGGGGAAACAACATGTGCTGGCAATGGACCTGGATGGCAATAATATGCCTGATCTGGCCATTCCCTTTGATTATCCAGGCCTACTAATACGAATTCATCGGCAGGATGACTGGATTGGAGAAGTTGTTCATCATATCGGGCTTTGAAGAAGAAACGTGGCAAAAGTTAACGCAGTAACAGTACCGGCCAAATTGACTGTTGAGGCTTTGGGATACTGCATTGAAAACAACCTGCTATGACCGGACAGTGAGGATAAGGAAGAAAAACGCATGATTCCTCCTCTCACCTTTATGCTATCGAACAAAGTGCATGAAAACAGGCAGCGTACAAGAGCCGCAAGACATTATGTACTTCACTACGCTTTTGTATTCGTACCCCTGCTATGTTCTTCCCTGAGTTCTTTTGGTGACGTGGACAAACCGGCAGTCCCTCCCGCCCAAGTGGAGAGCAACGCGCAGCAGGCTGTTTCTGCCCGAGAATTTGCGAAAGCGGCCGACCTTTATGATCAGGCGGCCCATGCATTCGGAGAACAGCGTGATTTAATCAAACAGGCGGATTGCCTAGTGGAATCGGGAAAATTGCGGATAGAGTTGCAGCAATACGAGGAAGCATACCAGCGATTCCTTCAATCTTCTGAGTTGTATGACAAAGCGCCTGGGGCGCCGGCAAGCAGCATTGCCGCGAATAAATTTCAGACAGGAATAGCGCTTTATTATCTGAAAGGGCCCGAGGAAGCAATGGTAGATTTACGGGAGGTTTTGCAGCAACTTCGGGAACAAGGAGGCCTGCAGCGAGAAACGGCAATTTGTTTGCAATTTCTCGCCGCCATTATGAATAGACAGCAACACTATGAAGACGCGTTGAAATACGCGAAAGAAGGCGCCCAGACGGCCATACAGGCGGGGGCGGTTATCGAACAGGCCGATTGCACCCTGCAGCAGGTTACGGCGCTTGTCGGGTTGGGACGCCATGAGGAAGCGCTGTCGGCATGCGAACAGGCGCGAGGACTCTACGCCAGGGAGGAAAACACGGAACAGGTCCAGGCAAACCTCCTCCTGCAAATAGGCAACACGCTGTACGGACTTGGAAAAATAGAAGAAGCCATGGCCCAATTCGACAAGGCGCTTTCTTTGCCTGCCGAAGTCGTTGGTGTCAAGCCGGTACAGGCGCTGTGCCATATGAATATCGGTGTCGCACTAAATGATCTGGGGCGCCATGAAGAAGCCTTTAATCAGTGTCAAACGGCCCTTACAATGTTTAAGGCAATTGAAGGTGCGGAAATTAACCAGGGTCAGTGTTTACTAAATCTTGGAATCGCAGCACTGAGGCTGGGAAGGGGTGACGAAGCCCTACAACACTTTAAAGACGCAGATACGCTATTGAAAACCTTTGAGGGAACGGAATACTGGCAGGCGCTTTGTAGTATGAATATAGGCGTTGCATTTAATGATCTGGGGCGGTATGAAGAAGCCTTTAATCAGTGTCAGACGGCTCTTATTGCATTTAAGGCGATAGAAGGCGCGGAAATGTATCAAGGTCAGTGTCTATTGAACCTTGGTTATGCAACCATGGGTCTGGAGCGATACGAAGAAGCCTTACAACACTTCAAAGAGGCCGAATTACTTTTAAATGGTTATGGGGGAACGGAATCTTGGCAGGCGCTTTGTAGTATGAACATCGGTGCGACTCTTTTGCTGATGGAAAAGTATGAAGAAGGGCTGGAATTTTCCCGTGAAGGACTTGGTAAGTTTAGGCGGCTGGAAGGTTCGGAAGATAATCAAGCGAAATGTCTTGTAAGTATGGCGAGCGCATTTAATAAATTAGGGCGCTATGAAGAAGCCCTCTCGGCATACGAGCAACTAAATGGGTTGTATGCTCAAGCACAGAATACAGAACAAAAACAGGCGTACTGCCTGCAGCAAATGGGTGAATTGCTTTATGGTCTAGGAAAAATAAAAGAAGCCCTAGATCAATATGAGAAAGCCCTATCACTCCCTATAAAAGGCGACGAGGTCAGCCCCGTGAAAGCACTTTGTTTTATGAACGCTGGTGTTGCGCTAAATGATCTTGGAAGACATGAAGAAGCCTATAAGAAGTGTCAAGCGGCTCTTACTATGTTTAAGGCAATTGAAGGTGCGGAAATTAATCAGGGTCAATGTCTATTAAACCTTGGTAATGCTGTATGTAAGATTGGACAGCATGAGGAAGCACTGCAATATTATAAAGAATCAAAGGCGCTCTTGAAAGACTTTGAGGGAACGGAATTATTCCAGGCTCTATGTGATATGAATATGGGTATCGCGTTTCTGGAGATGGAACAGTACGAACAGACAATGGAATTTTCCCAAAAGGGGCTTGACCAGTTTTCCGCGATAGAAGGTTCCGGGATAAACCAAGCCAAATGCCTTGTAAATATGGCAGCCGCACTCAATCAACTGGGGAAATATGAAGAAGCGCTGGAAGCATCCGAAAAAGCACAAGCGATATTACAAATCACAGGTGTTTCATCTTATGATGCGACTCTGCTTTCGTATAATATGGGCCAGGCGCTGCTAGGACTAGGTCGTTTTGCGAATGCGCAGGATAAGTATGAAAAATCTTTGGAATATTTTAGAGCAATACCAAATACACAAAAGGAGCAGTCTTTGTGTATTTTTGGTATCGGGAGTATTTGTCATGGTTTGGGTAAGTTTTATGAGGCCTTAGCGTTTTTTCAAGAGGCGAGCGCATCGCTTGTATCCTTGGAGAATACAAAGAAGGAACAGGGTCTCTGCGCTCTAAGTATGGGTATTACGCTGTCTTCTTTGGCACGTTCTGAAGAGTCTCTTAAGGCTTTAGATCAGGCAAGAGAGGTGTTCGACAACCAGGAAGGCAGGGAGCGGGAACGGGCTGTGGTCAATATGCATTCTGGATTTGTATTAATGGACATGGAACGCTATGAGGAATCGTTGCTGCGTCTCCAAGAGGCCCATGAATTACTTTCCACACAAAAAGATAGCGAGTGGGCACAAGCACTTAGTTTGTTAGTTATTTCTTCGGTATTAAGTATATTGGAGCGTCCTGAGGAGGCATATTCATCTTTAGAACAGGCGGAATCTCTGTATGCCGCCAAGGATGGAAGGGCGCGAGAAAGGGCGTTGTACCTTTTGTATTCGGGACTGGTTCTACAAAGTCTTGGGCGTTTCCAAGAGGCATTATTGGCCCACAAAGAAACAGAGGATTTATCAGCATCTACTTATATAGGGGATCTAGCATTATCAATCAATCATATGTTGGAGGGAAGGGCTTATGGTGCGTTAAATGATTGGCCAAATGCTCTGAAATATGGATACAAAGGGCGTCACGGGATGTGGACTACCATTATTCCAAACCTGCCGGCTTTGACCGAAGGACAAAAGCATGCTGTTTTGGCCAAGTATTTGTCACACTCTGATTATGTCTATGGCGTATCGCTTTTACAGGGTAAAGCAGTACCAGATTCCGGGCGTTACGGTTTGAATACGCTTTTGTTAAGTAAAGGTTTGGTTGAGTACGCGATGCAGCAGGAGCAGGCGGTCTTTGCGGAAAAGGCGCCGCTGGAATGGCAGCAGGAATATGATGAACTGCAACAGTGGCGTCGGGAAAAAGCGACGCTGGTTCACACGCTTAATGATGTCATGCATAACCCCAATGTAAAAGACTCTCCGGAGGCCCAGGAAGCACGCATTAACCGGGCCAAAGAACTCGAAACGATGATTGTTACCCGGGAGCAAGACCTGGCACAACGGAATACCGCATTTGCCGCTGAGATGCGATTACAGGCAATAGATTCCAACATGGTGTCTGAAGCGTTGGTTCGTCTTGGCATGGATACAGCCCTGCTGGAATATGTGAAGTATGAGGACTGGGACTTTATCGAGGATACCGCAAAGGAGACGTGCTACGGAGCATATGTGTTGCGGGCGGGCACAAATATGCCTGTGGGAGTAGACCTCGGCCCGGCAACGCCTATAGATGAAGCAGTAAATAAGTTCCGCTTCGCGGTAGAACAATTACCTTCGTACATCGGTAAAAATGGCGCGTTGCCGGATTCCGAGATTATGAAGGAAATGACAACGGAATGCATCGCGGCGGGAAATCTTTTGCGTGAATTGGTTTTTGATCCTATGCTTACCCATATCTCTGGATGCAGACGTTTGTTTGTGGCGCCGGATGCTGAGCTGTTTTTGTTCCCCTTTGAGGCGCTTCCCAGTCCTGAACAGCAACAAACCGAATCCCGCTTCCTGGTGGAAGACTATGAATTGGTTTACTTGAATACTGGCCGAGAGTTAGTGCGTTTTACGGAAAGACACACAACAAGCCAGGGGAACAACACGGCGGTTCTAGTATCGGACCCCGCTTTACGAATGGCTCCAACGGACCGGGCGATAAAGACCACGCAATGGCTTGAAGCCAATGCGCGGGATACGCAACCTGCTACCGTCGCCGGCGGCCAAACGCTTTCAGATGCCATTTCGGAACCGTTTTTACAGCACACCATGCTGGGGGCGCCTAATAAAGACAAATCGTTGGGTCAGATTCTGGAGACCTTGCAGCAGATCGAGGGGGCGGCAACATTTTCAAAAAACATACTGGATTTGCTTCTTCAGAGCGGCCACTATGATGTTGTGAACCTGTATGAGCAAGAAGAGGCATTGGAAGTACGGGTGCAATCGCTGGAATCACCTCGTGTTCTACAGGTACTGGCACATGGCATATTCTTACCCGTGGAAGAGGAAAAAGAAGCAGGCCCGGCGTCGATGTTTATCGAGGGCATCAGCCAGGGCAATGTTCAAAACCCGCTATTACGATCCATGCTCGCCTTGGCAGGCGCGTCGATATCCACCGCTGGGGATATCTACCGCATGGGAAATCGCTTTCTCACCCAGGACGAGTGGTCGGCTTTGGAACCTGATGAACGTGAAGTCAACTGTGAAATTGTTCCCTTGGACGATGGCCGTTTAACGGCCTACGAAGTTACCGGAATGCGTTTGCATGATACGGAGCTGGTGGCGTTGACGGCATGTAATACCGCCTTGGGCGATGTGGGTGCGGGTGCGAGCGTGGCGGGATTACGCCGTGCGTTCATTACGGCAGGCGCACACAGCATGATTATGGCCCAATGGGAAGTTCCTGAACGTTCTTCCCTTTCCCAGATGCAATATTTCTATGATACCTGGTTGGACGATGATAAAGGACGTTATACGGCGTTTCGTGAATCTCAGTTAAAAATGTTGGATAGTGCGCGGACGGATGTACTGGGCCATCCCTGGTTCTGGGCGGGCTTTGTCTATATCGGCGACCCGGGCGAATCGGTTGATTCGGCTATCATGGAATGATGTTCTGAACATTTTTGATCTTCTCCGGTTTATAGGTAATAGAACGGCGTAACCCGATGGGGGTTGCCAAGAGTTGAACCCGCCCCACAGGGGCGAAAGGAGAAGAGAAATGAAAAACAAAACGAGCGTGAAAATGTTTTGGGCCATGTTGTTTGTACTGTTTGCGGCTGGTGTCGCAACTGCGCAGACGGGCAGTTTGGGAAATTATCTCGGCCAGTACAGCAACAACGGGTATGCTCCGAATTCCACCGGAAACCGTTATGGTGCGGGCAGTCCGTACGGATCGGATAGCATTAATAACCCCTATGGCCGGTATGGTAGCCCATACAGCTCCTATTCCGCGACAAACCCGTACGCCACCAATGCGCCCAAACTGTATGATAGTCAGGGTAATTATAGGGGCAAGTTGAGCGCCAATACCTATGATTCCGAATCGATTTCAAATCCTTACGGGCGTTACGGCAGCCCCTACTCATCCGACAGCATCAATAACCCCTATGGCGCCGGCAGCCGGTATCTCATGGATAGTCCTAACAACCCTTATGGTCGCGGTTTGTCCATATACGGCCAGGACTAGACGCTATTCTGCGTATCACTGGTGCGCCCCGTTCTTTTGAGAAACTGGTTAATCGGGGAGCAGGGAACGATAACTTCCAGTGTAACGGGGCGCACCATCCCATTTTTTAAGCGGTATATCCTCCTAATGTGCGCCTTTTCTAAACGTTCATCACAACTGAAAGTTAAAAAATGATGAAATCTGGTTTTGAAAAAGATCTTTACGCCATTCTTGGTGTTGCTCCCCTCGCCACGGAAGAAGAAATTCGAGCCGCCTATTTGTCTCGTGCGCGCATACTGCACCCGGACCGGTTTAACTACAAGCAAGAACCGCAGGATTGGAAAAGGGCAAACGACATGCTTGCCGAATTAAATGAAGCGTATGCGATTCTCAGAAGCTCTTCTGACCGAGCGCAATACGATGATTATCGAACAGGCAAACAACAACAGGCGGCCCAGTCCCCTGCAACCCCACAGCCAACGTCAGCTTCTCCTGCATTTAAAAATGATGAATTGAAATCTGGATATGCGGTTTTCGACAAACTGCCTGAAAACGTTCAATCGCGCCTGCTTAAAAGACAACAGAACAAAGGCGAGGACCAGTTTCAGACAAAAATGGGGTCTGTTGCGTGGAATTATGTTTTTATTGTTGTCTTGCTTTCCTGGTTCATTTATCTCTTCGGGAATGTTGATGGGGAAAGATGGAAAGAAGAGTCAGTTTATTGGTACGCGGGTATCACCTTTGTGGTAGGCACCCTGATTGGCCGTAACTGCGTCACTATCCTATGTTGGCGAAAGGCAAAACTCAAACCGTATTTCTATATCACACCCCTTTATTTTATCAGGACGTATTATGACATGGTATTGTTTTGGCCGATATGGATGCTTGAAGATATAAACGTAACGCATAACCATAAAAACGGAATGTACCAGAATTCAACGGTGATTTTTATCCTTGATAACAATAAACATACCGTAACGCTATCATCGAAAGGTCAAGTTGAGGCCATGTTTAACTGCCTGCGAACGTTTGACGTCAGGTTGCGTACGGCTCTTGCGAACGGTAACCGCAAATATCTTTCCGACAACAATGATTTTTATCAAGTTCCCTGTGCTGAAAGGCGAATAGTCACCTTACTTTCCAAGGGAAAGAGAGTGTTTATTTACGGCATCTCCCTTTTGATCTGCGGAGCGGGCTTGCTTGGTGCAATACTGGCCAATGAGGAACTGTCGCGCAAACCGTGGAACACCTATGTGGCCGGGGCTGGAAATTCATCACCAGAGACACCGCGACGTGCAGCCGGATCATCATACTCGGAGCAAACGGTACCGATATCAGGCAGTGTGCAAACTTACACCATGGCAGAGCGTATTGCGCCGTTTGAAATTAAGGCCGCCCAAGGGAGCCATTATCTCGTAAAACTTGTCAACGCCTATACCGATGCCACAGTACTGACGGTATTTGTACGAAGTGGAACGACGGTAACCGTAGACGTTCCCTTAGGGACATATGAAGTTCGGTATGCAGCAGGTCAGACCTGGTATGGATACAAATATCTTTTCGGCCAAGATACGGCCTATAGTAAGGCGGACGAAACGTTTACTTTTGAGGTGGTGGGCAATCAGGTCAACGGTTACACCATAACACTTTACAAGGTGGCTCATGGGAATCTTACAACCTCTTGGATTAGCCCAAATGAATTTTAGAAATAGACTGTAGCCAAGGCGACTGATAGTTCAGGCTATTTGACAGCCTATAGTGAGTCATGATCTATCAAGATAATCTGGTAACTTTTGCCGACCCGCAATTCTATTGTGAACATTTTTGATCTTCTCCGGTTTATAGGTAATAGAACGGCGCAACCCGATGGGGGTTGCCAAGAGTTGAACCCGCCCCATAGGGGCGAAAGGAGAAGAGAAATGAAAAACAAAACGAGCGTGAAAATGTTTTGGGCCATGTTGTTTGTGCTGTTTGCGGCTGGTGTCGCGACTGCGCAGACGGGCAGCTTTATGTACGGCGGCGGGAACATCGTGACGTATTCAGGTTCCGGGCGCTATCTTGGCCAGTACAGCAACAACCAATATGCCCCGAATTCCACCAGCAACCATTATGGCGCGGGCAGTCCTTACGGATCAGACAGCATTAATAATCCCTATGGTCGCTATGGCAGCAAATTCAGCCCGGATTCAGCAACAAATCCCTTTGCCACCAATGCGCCCAAACTGTATGACAGCCAGGGAAACTACCGGGGTAAATTGAGTGCCAACACCTTTGATTCTGACTCGGTTTCAAACCCCTACGGACGCTATGGCAGTCCCTACTCTTCCGACAGTATCAATAACCCCTATGGCGCCGGCAGCCGGTATCTTATGGATAGCCCTTCCAACCCTTACGGTCGGGGCTTGTCCATATTCGGCCAGGAACAGGCCTTTGTCTGTGGTTTTCCGGCGTGTGCTAAGCACAGTCTTCCTTCCAACGAAGGCTCTTTACCTCTCCTGGAAACGTAAGGCCGGCGATTAACCGCGTCAGATAAACGACACTTCATTTAAACGGATATTTTCAAAAGAACAAGAAAGGAAACGTATATGAAACGCAGATATATTTTACAAGCACTTTTGCCATTACTTCTTTTGTCCGTTTTTGTTCAAGCGGAATTATTTTCAGGCAAAGTGACCGGTGTCGCTGATGGCGATACCATCGAGGTGATGCGCGATGGCATGCCTTTGAAGATACGCCTGGATGGAATAGATTGCCCGGAATCAGGCCAGGATTTTGGAAACAGGGCAAAGCAATTAACTTCCGGTCTCTGTTTTGGTGAAGAAGTCAAAGTTAATGTAAAAGAACTTGACCGTTACGGAAGAAGTGTTGCCAGTGTTATCTTGCCTGATGGGACCGTATTGAATGAAGAACTGGTCAGAAAAGGACTGGCATGGTGGTATGAACAGTATTCACCAAACAACGGTATACTTAAAGAACTTCAAGAACAGGCAAGGTCAGAGAGAATTGGTTTATGGAGTGTTTCAAATCCCATATCCCCCTGGGAGTTCAGGCATGGTGAAAATTCTGCATCTGTTACATTCGCATCTTCATTTGCTCAAAGTCACAATGTAACGCAACCGGCGGACAGCACATTATATGTAACCATGACGGGTTCAAAGGTTCATGTTGATGGCTGTCGTTATTTATCCAAGAGTCAAATACCGATTACTGCTGAACAAGCAGCCAAACAAGGGTATACAGCATGTTCTGTCTGCAATCCTGACCTATCAGATACATCTTATCCTTCTATTCCCCGGACATATATTTCACAGAGCAACGAAGAAATCCCTTCTGCATCAAACGCATCCACATATGATTACACCGTGTATGTGACAAGAACCGGCAAAAAATACCATGCAGGGGGGTGCAGATATTTATCAAAGAGTCAAATTCCAATGAGTTTATCTCAGGCACAAGGCAGTGGTTATGGACCATGCAGCGTATGCAACCCATGATATTGAGAAATGCCGTAAGTGTCTCTGGGAATTTCTTGTTTCCAGTTTATACACAATATTTTGTTGGCGATACCCAGATTATATAACCTGCCCTATTCTGGCTATAACACGTGTTGGCAGGTGTCGTACCATTCTCTGTATACTGCTCTCTTTGCGCCTGTCCGCATGTTTTTCAAGTATGCGAACGGCTGCTGGTATAATGATCCTTTCATGAATTCATTCCCTTGCGTGGAGGAGAGCCGATGACCATTGAACTGACCCGGGAACACCGCGTCTGGAGAAGGCGCATCCTTGTTTCCACCTACATGGGCTATGTCGGGTTCTATTTCACCCGGAAGGTGTTTACCCTGTGCAAGACGCCCATTGTGGAGGAGCTGGGCTGGGAACTGGGCGACACGGCCCATATCTGGACGGCCTTTCTTATCGCCTACATGATCGGCCAGTTTATCAGCAGTTATACCGGCCGGCGCTGGGGACCGCGGGTGCTGCTCCTGGGCGGGCTGGGACTTTCCATCGTCTGCAACCTTATTTTCGGCTTCACCAATTCCTATGCCACCTTCCTGGTGTTCATGGCCTTCAACGGACTGTTCCAGGCGGCGGGCTGGCCGGCCTGCGTCGGCGCGGTGTCGGAATGGCTGCGTGTCCATGAACGGGGCCGTATCATCGGCATCTGGACCACCAACCACATCCTGGGCAGCATCCTGGTAAAGACGCTTACCGGCATGTTTCTGGGCATGGGTGGGCTGTTCCTGGGCCTGGCCGGGTGGCGCTGGGCCTTTTTCGGCTGCACCGCCCTTGCCTTTGCCCTGTGGTGGCTGATTTACTTCTGGCAGCGGAACAAGCCGGAGGATGTGGGCCTCGAACCGCTGGTGTCCTCCGATGAAACGGAGCAGCAGTCCATTGAAGCGTCCAAGGAGGAGCACGTCGCCTTCGCCGATTATATCCGCCTCGCCTTTCACCCCATGGTGCTGACCATGGGCGCGAGTTATTTCTGCGTGAAATTCCTGCGCTATGCGCTCGATTCGTGGCTGCCGTCCTTTCTGACCATCCAGGGGCTTGACCCCGGCTGGTCGAGCATTTACTCGCAGGGCTTTGACATCGCCGGGATGGGCGGCACCATCGTGGCCGGCTACCTGCTGGACAAGTGGTTCCGGGGCAACTGGGCCGCCCTGTGTATCGTCATGGGCGTAGGCACCATTCTTGGGTATCTTTCCGTCATGTATCTCGGCACATCGCCCCTTACCATCGCGCTGTGTTATTGCATCGTGGGCTTCATGCTGTACGGGCCCGACATGCTGTTGAGCAGCGCGGGGGCAGTGGAAATCGCCGGCGCCAAGAACGGCGTCGCCATTGCGGGCATCGTCAACGGGCTGGGCAGCATCGGCCCGGTGGTGCAGGAAGAGGTCATCGGCCTGTTGATCCGGGGCGACGCGGAGCGCGGGATTGCCAACACGAACCTGCTCACCCTGGGCACCAGCATTCTTATGACGCTGCTGTTGATTCCGCTGCTTTTCCGCCTGAACCGCGCGCGCCGCGATAATGTCAACGATCAACCGAAGGCCGGATAGTCACGTAATCAAGCCGGATTGAACCAGCCGCTGATTCGTTCCGCGCACACATCGGGTTGTTCCTGCGGGATGAAATGGCCCGTTTGTGGCAGTTCCACCAGATCCGCCTGTTGCAGGAGGCGGCTTTGCGCCCGCGCGTGCTCCAGCATGTAACTTTCCTCTCCCGTAATCACCAGGGCCGGTGTTTGCACCTCATGCAGCCGTTCATACAAGGGCACCATGCCGCCGCAGGCATACACCTGCGCTTCATTTTCGCCGCGGCACTTCAAGTGCAGCCGTCCGGCCTCGTCCCGGGAAAAACCATGGGTCAGGTACGCCTCCAGAACCTCCGGGTGCCAGCGGTTCATGGGCGCTTTGGCGCTGAAACGGGCCCGTGCCGCTTCAAGAGACGGCAGGACATGCCTCCGTTTCCGTGTCATTACCGCAAGCCGTTCCGCCGTGGGATAAAAGGACGGGGGCGCGATGATCGCGTCTATCAGCACCACCCGCGAAAACCTGCCGGGATCCTGCAGTTCCGCATGCACGATGGCAGAGGCACCGCCGCTGTGGCCGACGGCAAGGACGCCCTTTTTCAAGCCGTACGCGTCCATCACGTCGAGCAGGTCTTTGGAAAAGCCGTCCCAGGCGTAGGCGCCGGGATAGTCCGGCGCGCCCGAGTCCCCGTGGCCGCGCGCGTCCCACACCAGGAAGCGGTTGTTCAGCGCGAGCCGGCGCAGGACGGGATCCCACGCCCGCCCGCATAATCCCGCGCAGTGACAGAAGAAGATGGGCGGATCTTCCCCTGGGTAGTCCCAGACGGCAATGATTGTTTCTCTTGTTTCTATGTGTCTTAGTATTGGTTCCAACAGGCGCATACATGATTCCATTCGGCAATGATGTTTCTTGGCAACGTATTCCGAGTTTTCTTGTGAACAGTGTTGCCCAAGTATACATTCCTTCAAAGCGATCCTCAAGAAGACGAAAACTCCCCTAATCGCCGAATAAAATAGGCCGTATTTGGCAAACAGGGATACTCAAAGAGCCAGACGCAACACGAATCATGCAGCCAACCAAGAGGATTGCTGCGTTCTGGTTCATTATCACATATACAGAATCAACGGGTCATTCCGGTTTTTCGCCGTGAAGAAAGGATAGGTATCAAAGGGTGTACCAGGCGGCGAAAAGACCGGAATCCATCTTCTGAAGTCACTAAAGAGTGACAAATTGTTTTTTCCTTTTTTGTAGGAGGGGATATGGACGTTCCTCGAAGTGTATCCAATCTGGATTCCGGTCTTTTTCGCGTTATCCCGTAACACGCTTCGATACAGGCGAAAGATCGCGAAAAAACCGGAATGACGATGGTTGTAATTATTTGTAATGAAAGGCGAAATGCTTTGATACGGGTTTTTCAATTCCTTCTTATTTCACCCGGTTGATGCTTTCTATAGATTCAGGTTAATTTCTTTTACGCTCCCTTTAGATCGAAGGGTATCGCCAACACGATCTCACAGGCCCTTTTCTTATCCGGCGATTAGGAAAACTCCTGCCGGAACGTTACGTTCTTCCTCGCCTTGAACAGGAATATCCAAAGGGGCATAATTGGCAACGCGTCGCGTTACCGGCAAAGTGTTTTGGGGTATTCCCAGGGCGCCCTTGGCAACACCAAACGAGCATGGAGCACACACGATGACTTTGCGAACGATATACGATTTGCCAACCCCTTGCCTCATATTGGAGCAGGAGGTGCTGCAAAACAATCTCGACCGCATGGACGCCATTGCCAAGGCCGGGCAAGTCAACTTGCGCCCCCACTGCAAAACAGCTAAATCCGCCGAAGTCGCTCGGCGTGCGACGGCAAATCACAGCGGCGCCATCGCGGTGTCCACGCTCCATGAAGCGGAATACTTCTTGACAAACGGCTTTACGGATATCCTTCTGGCCGTCGGCATGGTTCCTTCCAAGCTTCCACGGATTGACCGTCTGCAGCGGGCGGGGGCGGATATTACCGTTATTTTGGACAGCGTAGAAATGGCACGGGCACTGGCGTTGAAAGCCCGGGATCTGTCCAAGCCCCTGCCGGTTCTGATCGAGATTGACGCGGAATTGCACCGGACCGGGGTGCCACCGTTGGCTGAAGAACTGACGGGAATCGGCGCCATAATTCATGCCTCGGACATCCTGCGTTTGCGCGGCGTGCTCGCTTTTGGCGGCATCGGATATGACCGGGATTCGCTGAACGGGATTGCGGCCGCAGCGGAACGGGTCCGGATATGCGCCGTAACCGCCGCCGGCCGGTTGCGTGCAGCCGGCCTGCCCTGCGATATCGTGAGCATTGGCGCGACGCCGACACGGTTGGCAGGCGCCTCGCTCGAAGGGGTCACGGAAATACGTCCCGGGGTGTATGTGTTCATGGACCTCATGCAGCAGGCCCTGGGCGTGTGCGGCTATGAAGATATTGCGGTAACCGTGCTGGCCTCTGTGATCGGCTGGAACCGGGCGGAACAGCGCGTTTATATCGATGCCGGTGCGCTTGCCTTATCCAAGGACCAGGGCATGGCGCGCCCGGGGAAACTTTACGCTCCTTATGGCCTGGTCCGGTCTCCGGAGAGCCCTTTTCCTTTCGAAAATGTGGGCGTAACGGCTGTAAACCAGGAACACGGCTATGTGAGCCGCATTAATGATAAGGCGCCGTTTCCCTTTGATGCGTTTCCCCTGGATTCCCGCGTCAGGATTATTCCCAATCATGTGTGCCACACCGCTGCCTGCTTTGACCGGTATTATGTGATTGACGCCGAAGGCCTTGTGGTTGACGCGTGGGACCGCGATATCGGCTGGTGACCGCCGGGTTTTCCCCTGAGAAAAACGATATCATGTGTTACCATGCATATGAACTTTTAAACGCTGCAGCCAGTCAACAGCAAAGGAGGATGTACTACCGTGAATAAGGAATGCTTTAATCCGTTGAATGCCCCGGCGGGCGGTCCCCCCTATTCTCCCGTGGTAAAAGCGGGCGACTTCGCGTATATTTCCGGACAGGGTCCCATGGCGCAGGACGGTAGCGGAGTCGTTCATGGCACCTTCGAACAAGAAACGCGGTTGACCCTGGACAACCTGAAGGCCATGGTGGAAGGCATCGGCGCAACCCTGGAGCAGGTGGTAAAAACCACGGTTTTTCTCGCGGATATGAACGATTTTGGCGAATTCAACCGGATTTATGCCGGATACTTTGCCAAGGAACCACCGGCCCGTTCCTGCGTACAGGTGGCCCGGCTGCCCCTGGATTTCAAGGTGGAAGTGGAAGCCGTCGTGTATTGTCCCTGATTATTTTGTCTCCGGAACAAAACGGTTTTGCCTGTGTGGCATAGGGAAGCGTTTCCCCGGCAGGACTCGAACACGGCGGTGACATCGTGGGCGAATTTTCAATTTTATTTGGGATTTACGGGCCTTGTTTAAGAAGGTTCGCGTACAGGTCGCGCAAGGTCTCCGCCATCACCATGGTATAGCGCTCCGGATCGATGATGCGGAAGGTCTGCCGCGTAATTGCGCCTTGTCCCATCCCCGGAATCGTGGTGCCTCCTTTGTCGACGGTAAAGGTCAGCGGCGCGAATTCAAACACGTCGGAATTTCGCCCCGCCGCGTGCAGGAATGGCCCGGTGCACCACATGTTGCGGTCCTCCCCGTAATAGGTTTTCGCCAGGGCCGCATCGACTTCACCGTGGAGGTAGTTGACCGGGTCCTCTTTTTCAGAATCCAGTTTCCCCAGCATATACAAAAAGAAATTCTGGATCGGCGCGGGCTGCTTTTCCAGCACATCTCCCTGCCGGAATTTCCAATAGGTCTGCCAGTTGTTTTCACCGAAGCAGGGACACCAGAACAAGGGCAAGTCGCTGGTCAGAATCCGCACATAGGCGTCCGCGTCCAGGCCCACGTTCCATTCCTGTTGCGCGCCCACCCACCCGATATTGATGTAAAAGCGGCCCACCTTTTCCTTGAAAAGGCCGGGCGCCCGGTTATAAGCGGCCGCCATGTCGCGCAGGCTGCCGGTGGTGAATATCGTTATCGGTTGGCTGGCTTCGGACAGCACATCGAGAATCAACTTCACCGCTGCCTGCTCTCCGGCCGGGTGCTTTTCTCCGGTGTCTTCCGGTGATTCCAGACGGTGCGCCAGCCCGACGGCGTAGCGTATCTTCCGTTCCGTTAAAGTATCCATCTGTTCAATGGCGCAGACTGCCGGTGTGTGTTCGCCCTTCGGATCGGCGTCCAGCACAACGCCCTTGACGTCAAATTCCGGCAGTGCGAAAAGCGTCATGAGGTCATAGTGGTCGTCCGGATCACCATGGGGGTGATACAGGTCCGTCGAGTACAGCACGGGGATTGTTTCGGCCACACCCGCGATGGAAAAGCACACCAGGAATATCAGCAACAGCATACGGCTCATTAATAATCTCCTCCTTGGTCACTGTAGTCATCGTAGCATCATGCCGAAACCGCTATCAATCCGCTGACGACGTGCCGGTTCATCAAGAGCGTTTATGAAAGGTTCCTGTGACGGTCCATATGGCAATGGGCGGAACAGGGGAGCTCGCCCTGCTTGCTGGTCTGCCTTGTTGTGGTGCAGGCATCCAGCCTGCCCTATTCGCAAGGCCTTTTTGCAGGCAGGATGCCTGCCCGCAAAAGAGAAACGCTCCCTGGTGGTTAAGGGCTTGTTCTTTTGCTCGTTCCCAAATTCCATTTGGGAACGCACTTGCCCGCGAAGTTCCACTTCGGAACCATGATAGCGCGCGGGAACGTGCCAAACGGATCGACGCGGAAAAGGAAATAGAATTTCAAGAGAGAATACGTTCCCAAATCGAATTTGGGAACGAGCCCGCAATCCGTTGGCGTCGCGACGGTTGTTCCTGTGGCATTGAGGCCGCTGAATACACTATGATTATGCGCGCGGGGCGGGGGACAGCCTCAATGTATTTACACAACATCAACCCAATCAAGGAGCATACGCATGGCCGGAAGCAAGAAGAAACTGAAAGTGGGACTGATCGGCTCAGGCGCGATCGCCCGGGAACAGCATCTGCCGTACTGGCGCGAGCTGGAGGCGGAAGGGCGCGTGGAAATTCTCGGGGTGTGTGACCTGATCAAGGAACGACGCGAATCCGAAGCGGCCCAGTGTGTTCAAGCGGTGCCTTATGCCAGCTATGACAAGATGCTCGCCGCGATAGACTTTGACATTGTCGATGTGTGCACCCAGAACCGTGTTCACGCGCCCGCGACCATTGCGGCCCTGAAGGCGGGCGCCCACGTGCTGGTCGAGAAACCGATGGCTATGAACACCCGGGAATGCGAGGCCATGATTGCGGCGGCCAAGGCCGGCAAACGGAAATTGATGGTGGCGCAGCACATGCGCTTCGAGGCGCGCGCGGAAAAACTTAAGGAAGTGGTGGTCAGCGGCGCGTTGGGTGAAGTGTATACCGCGGAGACCAAGTGGCTGCGGCGGCGTGGCATCCCGGGCTGGGGCAAGTTTCACCTGAAAAAAGAATCCCTGGGCGGGCCCTTGATCGACATCGGCGTCCATATGATGGACTTGTGTGTGTGGCTGATGGGCAGTCCCAAGCCCGTGGCGGCCTCCGGCAAGGTGTACCGGAAGTTTGGCGACCGCACGGACCTGTTCAATGCCGATTGGGGCGTGCCCTACCCGCACAAGGAATTCGATGTTGAAGATTACGCCGTTGCCCTGGTCCGTTTTGAAAAAGGCGTGACCATGACCATGTCCGTGTCCTGGGCCGCCAATACCCACGATGAAATCGAAAACATGTATATCCTGGGTGACAAGGGCGGCATAGGCATCAACCCGCTCGGATTTTTCAGTGCGGACCACTCCTCCCTGAACCGCACCACCTGGGACTGGCTGGATCCTGAGGACGGTCATCGCCGGGAAGTGCGCCACTTCTGCGAATGCGTCGAGAAAAACCTGCCCGTCATGGTCAAGCCCGAAGAGTCCCTCCGCATCCAGAAAATCATAGACGCCATTTATGAGTCTTCCCGCAAGAACCGGGAGATTGTCATCAAGTAGGAAGCGTCCCGGGTGACCTAAAACAACATGGACACTGTGCACCTTTCGGTCCACAGTGTCCATTACTATTTTCTTTTGGGATTACCGGGCCAGTTTCAGCAGATTGGTCCTGTCCGCCAGTGCGCGGTCGCGCTGGCGCGTCCTGTTTCCCACGTAGCGGCGCTGGGCCTTGTAGATGACCGGTTCTTCCACCTTGTACTCCAGGTAGGGACCGCCTTCAGGGGGCGGCAATACCTCAGCCGGTTCCTTGGGGTGACAACGTTCTTCCGGATCTACCTGGGGAACCTCTGGCGGCTGCCCGGTGCCGGTCTGCATTTCAATGTAATACAGCGCGTATTCTTCATAACTCGGACCGGGTTTCAAGGATTTTTTAGGTGGTAATTTCTGGTAGATCATGCCGCGCCCCGTATGGTCCAGGAGCACGCAACTGCCGCGAGCGGCGCCGCAGGCGCCTTGGCGCACAGATTCGCCGGGACAAATCTGGATGCCTTCCTTCAAGCCCGTGTGCGTTTTGTTGACCATTTTCCGGAATCCCAGCCAGGGCCACTTTAATACGCGCAGCGCCGGCTCTTCAGGATTGCCGAACTGGCCCTCATAGGCGGGCGGCACGGCCTGAGATATCGGGGCGGCAATACAGAACACCGCCACGATCATTGCGAATGTAATAATTTTCCTCATGTGCATCTCCTTCTTTCGACACATCTGTCTTAACGTGCCGAAAACCAACTTATAGAGTGTACAAGTTGTTCTATTTTACACAAAAATCACCAAAATGTAAAGATTTTATTTCCCGGACTGCTTCTCATCCGGAAAAGGCCTTGGCGCGGGTATCTCCAAGGAGGCGCGAATGCGCTCAATGGTCACGGAAAGGACCTTCAGCCGCGCGTGGCGTTTGTTGTCCCCTTCAACAATGGTCCAGGGCGCATCGGGCGTTGAGTTTTGGTCCAGCATATCCGACACGGCTTCCCAGTAGCGGTCCCATTTTTCCCGGTTTCGCCAGTCCTCATCGGTTATTTTCCATTGCTTTTCCGGTGTTTTGGCGCGCGCTTCAAAGCGGCGCAGTTGTTCGTCTTTGGACACGTGCATCCAGAATTTGCACAGTACCACGCCTGAATCGAGCAGATCCGCCTCAAACTCATTAATTTCCCGGTAGGCGCGCTGCCATGCTTGGGGCGGAGCGAAACCCTCGACCCGTTCCACCAAAACCCGGCCGTACCAGCTGCGATCGAAGATGGTGAAATGACCGGCCTTTTGCAATGCGTGCCAGAAACGCCACAAATAATGTTTGTGTGCTTCCTCACCTTCAGGTGCGCCGAAAGGAATTACCGCGTATCCCCTGGGATCGAGGTTCCAGGTCAGCCGGCGTATGGCGCCGCCTTTGCCGCCCGCGTCCCAGCCTTCAAAAACAATGGCCACCGGTTTGCGCTGCAGGTAACAGATATGCTGCAGGCGCCGCAATTCCTCCTGGAGTTCAGGCAGCCTCTTGTTGTACTCCTCTTTGTTCACGGCCAGGCTGAGGTCTACCGTATCCAGGCTGCCGGTTTTGGGGTTGTCAACGCGGGGGATCTGCGGGGTGGCTTTGATTTTGTCGTTCGCCAGGGCTTTTTCCATCGCGGCCAGCACGGTCTCGGCGGTCTTCAGGCTGAGATAGCGCTTGTCGGTTGCCGGAACCACGATCCAGGGGGCCTGGGGCGTTGAGGTTTCACGAAACATCTCTTCGATATATCCCTCATACAAATCATACTGCCGGCGGCGTTGCTGTTCCTGTTCCCCCACTTTCCAGGAATAGACGGGATCCCTGGCCAGTTCCTTAAAGCGTTTTGACTGTTCTCCCTTGCTGATGTGCAGGAAGAATTTGACAATGACAGCGCCGTCATCCATCAGCTGCCGTTCAAAAACCCGTATGCGCTCGTAGGCTTTCCGCAACTGGGGAACGAGCCGCTGTTTATCCACCGCCTCGTCAAGCACCTGGCGATACCAGCTGTGATTGAATATGGCGATGTTGCCCCGGATGGGCAGTCGTGTCCAGAACCGGTGCATAGGAGGGTAGAAGGATTCCGGTTCCGACACCGGGTGTATATGGTGTACGGTAAACCCCCGCGGATCAAAAGCCTGTGCGAGCCTGCCGATAGCCGTGCCCTTGCCTGCGGCGTCCCACCCTTCAAAAACAATCAGTACCGGCACACCCGACTTGCGCAGGCTCCGCTGCGCTTCCCCGAGGCGTGTATCAAGATCTTCCAGTGCGCGCTCAAAATCTTTTTTCTTTACGGAAGCATTCAGGTCGATGGTGTCCAGCATGGTTGGCCTCACTTTTTTGCTTTGTAATACCTGAACGGACGGTGAAAATGCAACACCCTGCAGCGGCCTTGACTTTAAATTCTGGTAGTGTGCTAGTATAAATTCCATTACAGGCGTTCTCATCGTAGTGTAACACTGTGGAAACCGCATGTGTAGAGATATTGGGGCAGGGAGACGCATTTAGTTGTGTATCCGGTCCAAGAGCAGGTATCCTGTACTTTCATCTTTTTGAGTATGCAGCCGGCAAGAGACTTTATTATTGAATCTGCAGGCCGGTTTTGAGAGAATACAGCGCACTTCTGGAGAAGTTAACACGCACCCTGTCCAAGAGAAGTCTTGAAGTGGAGGTCTGTTGAACCCCATCACTGACGAACAAAACCAGGATATCCCGACCGAACCCGGTCGTGCACGGCGCCGCATAAAGCGTCTCATCGCAAATGGCATACTGTGCATATTAATTCTCGGCTTGGGCATTTTTCTGAAATCATGGCTTACCTCGTTGAGGGAACCGCCTTTGATTGCGGAACTGCCGTCTCCCGAAGTCAACGTGGAGGTCAAGGCCGTCCACCCGGAGGAGGTGCCGGTCATCATTTCCGGGTACGGCGAGGTGCATGCTGCCGATTCCATCGCGGTTACGCCCAAGGTCGCGGGTGAAATCGTATATCTTCATCCCGACCTTGAGGTGGGCAAGGTCATACCGGAAGGGGAGTTGCTCTACCGGATCGATCAACGCGATTATCTTGCGGCGCAGGCCCAGGGCCGCGCCCAGATCGAGCGCCTGGAAATCATGGTGAAGGCGCTCAAGCAACAATATGAAAGCGACAAGAACCGGCTTCAGACGATCAAGCGCGCGCGGGATATCGCCCAGGAGGAGTTCAACCGCGACAAGGCCCTGCTGCAAAAAGACGACGTGGGTTCCGAAAGCATGGTCAACCTTTCGGAGATCAATTACCGGAAGGCGCAGGATGCCTTTGACCAGGTGGAACAGGCCATAGACTTGTATCCGTTGCGCATTGCAGAGGCGGAGGCCGCATTGCGCGCGGGACGGTCCGCGCTGCAACTTGCGGACCTGACCCTGGAGCGCACCGAAGAGTACGCCCCCTTTAATGCCCGAATCCAGCACAAGCAGATCGAGGTGGGCCAGGCCGTGGCCCCGGGTCTGATTGTGCTGCTTCTGGCCGACGACAGCGTGCTTGAGGTGTCCGTGCCGATTGACAGCCGTGATGCGCGGCGATGGATACCCTTCCTGGAGGAAGACTCCGGCGAGTCGCCGAACTGGTTCAGGCCGGTCGCGCCTGCGCCCTGTGTGCTCAGCTGGACCGAGGATCCTTCGGTCACCTGGACGGGCACCTTGGCCCGTGTGGAGCGTTTTGATCCCATGACGCGCACCGTGACGGTCGCGATTCGGGTTACCGAGAACACCAGCCCCTCGGAGCAACAGAAGCTGCCCTTGGTGGAAGGCATGTTTTGCAGGGTGGAGATTACGGGCAACCCGATGCATTCGGTATACCGTCTGCCCGAGTGGGCGGTGTCTTATGAAGGCCTGGCTTACCTTGCCGAGGACCAGCGGTTGCAGCCGGTCAAGGTCAATGTCGTGCGCAGCCAGGGCAAGGAAGTTTTCGTGGATGAAGGTCTGTCTCCAGGAAGCCTGGTGGTACTCACCCGCCTGGTGGATCCGGTGCCCGGAATTCTTCTCAACTATGAATCGCCCGACAGCGTTTCGGATGAGGGGAAAACCATCCCCGAGCCGACCCCCGCAGAGGAGCTTCTTTCGGAAGGGGAGCCGCCCGAGCCAGGTAAGACTCCATGAAAGAATTCTTTACCATCTTCGTAAAGAATCGCGTCTATGCCAACATCATGATGGTTTTTGCCGTCATCTGCGGGGCGTGGGCGATGGTAAACCTGCCCAAGGAAACCTTTCCCGATATCCGCATGGACACGGTACGGGTAACCGTTGTCTGGCCGGGCGCGGACCCCGCGGAGGTGGAGGAGGGCGTCAGCTGCAAAGTGGAAGAGGCCATTGAAGGGGTCGAGGGCATCAAGAATTACCACACCCTTTCCAATGAGCATGTCTGCGTGGCGGACATTGAAGTCCTTGAGGGCTATGATATTGACAAGGTCAAGGACGATATTCGCACGGCCGTGGATGCGATTACAACCTTCCCGCCTGACGCGGAACGCCCGGTGGTCGAGGAGTTCATGATCCGCGTGCAGGTGCTGCTGCTTGCCGTGACGTGCCCCAATCTCTCGACCGCCGAACTGCAGGATTACGCGCAGAAAATAAAGGACGAGCTTATCGCGCTTCCCAGCGTAAGCCAGGTCAAACTGGCCGAACGGGACCGTGAAATCATCATCGAAGTAT
>JAAYBJ010000038.1 GCA_012730105.1 Candidatus Hydrogenedentota bacterium | reverse complement strand
GCCGCAATACCGCTCGCGCACCATGCCGAAACGGGGTTCGAAAAACCGGTCTATCACTTCGAAGCCTTTCCCCTCCAGCGTACGCAGCCAGGCCTGTTCCTTTTCCGGGGTGATGTCCTCGGTCGTGTAGGCGACATAATCCACCAGTTCTATCACGGGCAGGATGCTGTCAATGTCTTTCCCCCACCCGTAATGCCGGAGGTTGCGGTAGGGCTTCAGTTCCGGCGGAATATCCTTGCGCCGGAAGGGATTCCTGCCGTTCCCATCCAACCAGAAATGCTCCTCGTCCAGGATCATGCCACGTATGTTCAGGCGGGCGTAATTGCCTTCAATGCCATAAAAGGGACGCTCCTGTTCCGCCTTGAGCATGGTGAAAAAAAGCCGGTCCTTGGCATTTTCCTTTACGGGCGCCTGCATGCATCCATAGGCGCTCGAAGCGTGCAGCACGGACTTATAGAAATACAGCCCGGGATCGTCATACACTCGCTGGTATTTCGTGTCCAGGATGATCGGCACTTTCGCCTCCGCCAGAGGCCCGTAGGCATGGACGGTCAGGTTGCCGTACTGGAACAGCAATACGGCCAGATACAGGATCATCGCCCCCAGGCGCAACCGTTTACCGGGCAGTGCGAGCACGGGCAGCGCGGACAGGATCGCCAGCGCGGGCAACGCCTGCATGGCGTAGCGGGGCGCCGCGAAACTCAACGCGATAGTCAGCACGGCGTAGGAACCCAGCAGCCAGCAAAGCAACACCCACGCGGGGAATCTCCCGCGGAAACGGGAACACGCGAGTACGACGATCATGCCCGCCAGGCCCAGGAAGAACATGGGCAGAAATACGGCATTATTGATGACGAACACGGGATAGCGGATCCAGCCCACTTTACGTTGCAGCAGCAGGCGCCACCCGCCGGCATCGGGGGCCACGACGGCGGGCGCCGCGGTGTCCGGCTGTTTCCCCGCCTCGGTGGCCGGCGCTTCATCGGTCTCCCCTTTGGGGGCGGCATCAACGGTTCTTTCCTCCTCCGGGCTTTTGTCCTCTTTCTTTGGGGGCGCGGGGAGGGCCGTCGCGTCCGTTTCGGCCTTGTCGTAGGTCAGAAACGAAATGGGCGCGCCCGCGCCTCCCTGGTGCGGTTTCATCCAGTGTTTGTAGAACTGCCCGCCGTGGGCGATATACCAGGGACTGCACACGGCCAGGGTGATCATGACGATCAGCAGCCCGTTCAGCGCAAGCCGGGCGAGTCCCGCCTGGTTGAACCGCCACGCGCCGTCGCGTCGCTCGAAAAGCAAGTATACGGCGGCGCACAGCGCGACAAAGCCGGGCACCAGGTAGTAAAGCACCGCCGTGGTGCGCGTAAGAAGGGCCAACCCGTTCATCAAGCCGAAAAGGGCCGACCACCGGACGCTGGAAAATCTAGCGCTTTTCAGAAGGGCATACATGGTCCAGACGACCAGCGCCATGGACAGGAAATCGGTCATGAAGTAACGTGAGGAAGCGTAGACCATGGGTGTCAAGCTGAATACGAGGGCCGCGAAAAACGCCTCCCCGGAGGCAAGGAACAACCGGGCGAGCAGGTAAACGCCCACGATGGCGGCGAGGAACGCGAGGGTGTTGGCGAAGGCCATGCGATCCACGCCATACCCGAGAACGCGGGCGAGCACCGCCCCGGCGATGTGCAGCAGCGGCGGATGCACCGGATTGCCCACGTCCGCCTTGATGCGTCCAAGCGCGTCCAGGCGCGCGCCGAGTCCGCGCGGCCCCACACTCGGGAACAGGGCGTTGTAATAGTCCCGCGCCATGATCATGTGGGTTTCTTCGTCGGTGGTCACCGCGTGGTTGTCGGCCGACAACCACCAGATATTGGCGCAGAGATGAAAACACATCAACAGCACGAGCCATCCCTGGGGGGTCATAAAAAAGCCGCGCACGCGGGCCGGAATGTTTTCAAAGACAGGCATCATGTCCTCTATATTCTTGTACATGTTTCAGGGGACGTATCGCGGCCATTATACGCGCGGTTACAAAGACGTTCAACCGCCGGGGGGCGCGCCAGGGGCCTGTTCCGCGCTTCGGCGGATGCCGGGCAAATCCACGCCTCCGAGATTGATGATATTGCCCAGTATGGAACCACCGGGCCCGTACAGGGCGATGCTGAGCTGGGTGGGCACGGGATGCAGGCCAACCAGCATACGGACGATGACCGGTTCGTTTTCCGGCCACAGACGCGTCGAAGGCATGGGTTCTCCCGCAAGTTGATACTCGTAATGGTTTCCAGTGTGGTCATTGAAATACAGCGCCATCACCTCCGGCGAAACGCGGCCCTGCAGAAGCAACCGGTAATCCCGGGGCATGGCCTGGCGGTTATACAGAAAAAGTGTAATACGGTACACATCGTCCGCTTCATGTTCGACGCGGGCGTTGTAAAAGTCCACGTGGTCCTTGAGGGGAACGGAAGCCCCCTCCTGCTCCAGCCGGGACCGCAGTTCCGTTACAATCATTTCCCGCATTTCCGGCGTGAGTCGTGAGAAGGCGGCGCTGTGACGCAATTTATACAGGCTCTCCAGGTCCAGCGCTTTGATTTCAGATATAGTGCGCGCCTCAGGCAGGGATTCCCGGGGCGCGTGCGCCAGCAGGCCGAAATACCGGGCGGGCACCAGGCCGGAACGGGGCTCCTGAAAGCGCTCCACCAGCGTGAAACCCTCCGCCGCCAGCGCCTCCAGCCATGTCTTTTCCTTTTCTTCCGTGATGCCCTCGGTGGTATAGGCCACATAGTCGGTCATGCCGAGTATGGGCTGGACGTCCTCGAATTTTTTGCCCCACCCGGAGTTTTTCAGGTTGCGGTAAGGTGTCAACTCGGGCGGCAGGTCCCGCCTCCGGAAGGGATTCGGCCCGGCGTTATCCAGCCAGAAATGTTCCTGATCGAGAAGCATGCCCCGAATATTCAAGCGCACGTAATTCGCCTCAATGCCGCAATAGGGTTGCTTCTGCTCTTCACGAAGCATGGCAAAAAACAGGCGGTCCTTGAAGTTTTCCTTCGTGGGCGCCTGCAAACGGGCGTAGGAAAAGGACCCGTGCAGCACGGACTTGTAGAAATAAAGGCCTGGATCCGCATAGGCCTTTTGAAACTCCCGGTCCGGATAGACGACGATTTTCGCCTCCGGCGCGGCGGCATAGGCATGCACCGTGAGATTGCCATACTGGAACAGGAGTACGGCGGCATACAGGCACTGAAGGGCCCGGCGCAACAGGCCCCGAGGCAGGGCCAGCACCGGCAGCGCGGAAATCACGGCAAGGGCAGGAAGCGCCTGCAGGGCATAACGCGGCGCGGCGTAGCTGAGCAGGAGCGTCAGGAGCACGTAGCTACCCAGCACCCAGCACAGCAGCAGCCAGGGCAATGCGCGTTTCCGGAACCGGCCGCAGGCCGCGCACAACGGAACGCCTAAAAGGAACAGGCAAAACATGGGCAGAAACACGGCGTTATTGATGACAAATACGGGGTAGCGCACCCAGGGTATCCGCCGCAGCAGCGCCAGGCGCTTTTTGCCCCGGGCGGGCGCTTCCGCCTGCGCCTTTTCTTCACCCTTTGAACTGGCCTCTTCCGGCACCTGGACGGCCGCTTCCTTCCCGGCTTCCCGTTCCGCTTCGGGTTCGGACCGCGTTATAGCAAGGGCGGCGCTCTTGCCGCTTACGGAGGGATCCATCCAATAGGCGTAAAACTGCCGGCCGTGCACCAGGTACCACGGGCCGCAGACAACGGCGGACAGGATAACAACAATGATCGCATTGGCCAGCAGGCCGGCGGCGGCGTCGAGACTGAAACGGCGATTTTCCCCATGCCGGAAGACCAGGTAAAGCCCGCCGGCAAACACGACAAGGGCGGGTACAAAATAATACAGCACCGCGGTAGTCCGCGCCAGCAAGGCGAACCCATTGAGCACGGCGAAGGCGGCCGACCACCCAAGCCGGGTGAAGCCCTTGCAACGAGCCAGCGCGTACATGACCCAGACGACGAGCGCCATGGACAGGAAGTCCGTCATGAAATAACGGGAGGCGGCATAGACCATGGGCGTGAAACTGAACACGAAGGCGGCAAAAAGCGCTTCACGCGCCTCCAGGAAAAACCGCGCAAGCCGGTACACGCCCAGCACGGCCGCCAAAAACGCCAGGGTATTGGCAAAGGCGAACACATCCACGCTATATCCCACAATCCGCGCCAGCAAGGCGCCCAAGACATGAAGCAGGGGCGGATGCATGGGGTTGCCCACATCCGGCCGAATGGCGGCCACTGCCTTGACACGGGCTGCCAGGCCCCTGTCGCCCACGCGCGGGAAAAGGGCGTTGTAATACTCCCGCGCCATGATCATATGCGTTTCCTCGTCCGTACTGACCGCGTGATTGTCCGTCTTCAGCCACCAGACATTGGCGGCAAGATGGAAACAAAGCAACAGAAACAGCCATGCGCGGGGCGAGGCGAAACAGGAATGTATTCGTTTAAAAAACATGCGAAACGTGTACCTGTGTTGCGATCTGCGAAGAGTTCTGAGAACAGACTATAGCGTGCGTTTATTATAACAAAGGTGGGAGACGAAAACCGGATTCTTGAGATCAGACCGATCAGACCGATCAGACCGATCACGCGCATTCAGAACCCGCACTTCTCCATAACGTAGTCCCGGCTGCCGTCGTTTGCCCAGGCGTCCAGCTGATTGAGATCTTTGAGTTGCTGGCCCCGGAAACGGGACACGGCAAGATAGCCGCAGCGCAGTTCGGGCAGGGCGGTCATGTCGCTCCAGAGTTTTTCCACCTGGGCCACGGGATAGATGTCCTCCTGGCCGTGACCCCAGCGCCGTTTGACTTCCTTGATGGTGACATAGGTCGGCATGCGCCGGGCCATGTGGCGCACGGCCTCCGCAATATGCGCCTCCGGCCCCTTGAGATCAGCCCGTGTCAATCCAAACTGTTCCAGCAGGGGATCGATCTGTATCCAGGTGGTCATGGAATTGTAGTAGCGCAGGCGCAGTTCATCCTCTTCGCGCGGCTGGGCCAGGCCTTCGAGCAGGCGCGGCCGGCCATTCACGCGGGCCAGCCCGCCGCCCCGGTCATAGATGCGTCGGGGCGTCACTTCAAACGTGAGCGCGTTGCCGGCTTCGAGATGGGCGCCCAGCGCGTCGGGGTCAAGGTCCGCGCCGAGGGTGTCGATATTGTGCAGCATGATCGTCTCCACCTGCGGGTGGGCTTCGAGCAGGGCGGCAAGCACGCCGTTTCGCAGCAGGTTGGGAGCCTCGTACCAGTGCCCCGGCGGGTTGAAACGCTGAACGGGCACGTTGTCCGTGTAGTCGGCGCCTTCGCCGTTGGCGCGGGCCCAGTCCATGAGCGCGCCGCGCACGGCCTCACGCACCTTCTGCTTCTGCACATCGAGGGTTTCCTGGGGCATTTCCTCCCAGAGGAACACCAGGTCGCGGACCATGGGCACAAAGCGCTGGCTGATGGATCTTCCCGGGGACAGGTAGAGCGGCCCGTCATACCCGTAGTTATGGTTCAGGGCGAGATGCTTTTCGATGGGCCCGTGGGTGAGGAAACTGGTGGAAATGAGATGGGGCGGGACGGCGCTGTACATTCGCGCGGTTCGGGCGGTTTTTGCCAGGTGCAGTTCCAGGAAGGACCGGTGTTTCCCGGCCATAAACACAAAGGGATTGACCGCTTTGATCACGCCCGCGCCGGTGGTCCAGCGGCTGCCGACCCCGGCGGCGAGGGACAACACGGCCACGCGCCCGGCGTGCAGCGCATCTTCGCCGGCGGCCCGGCGCGCCGGATTATCTTCAAGGGTCATGACATCTTCATCCAGCACGTCCACGATGTCCGTATCGGCGGGCATCCGGTTCCGCGCCAGGCCGATGCGCCCGAGCCGGAGATCCTCGCGCAGCTGCTCATGCTGAATCGGGTCGAAACCGTTCCCGGCCTTGATGGCATCCGAAGTCCGGTCCCACTCCGTGCGTTCGCTGCCCGCGACCGGGTTGTCGACCCGGAACAGGTTGCCCACGAGAACGCGCAGCAGCGCGTCCCGGTGTTCGGATCCGGCGCAGCGCGCGGCCGCCCAGTCCAGTTCCACGCGGCGCAGGTAGGACGCCCGGGCGGGCTGCTGCCGGGCGAGTTCCGGCACCTGCAAGACATAATAGGGCTCCGGCATCAGAGCCTCTTCCCCCGCGCGCAGGACAGCCTGTGTGCCCCGCTGATTGATGTTAAAATCGTAGACCACCGGGTCCATGGCAAAGGGCAAGGCATCCTCCAGTTCGCGCTTCACGCCACCCATGATCTCCAGGATATCGTCTCGGAAGGCGTCGCGCCGCGATGGGTTCACCATCATGCACATGCCGCCGCCGGACATGCCGCCCAGCATGAGGAAGCCGTAAAAATCATTGCCCAATTGTTCCGAGGCTCGGCGTATGATGGATTCGGTGAAATGATTCGTGACCCAGGGAATGATGGTCTTGAGGGGGCCGTTCCAGTTGCGGGTGGTACAATCGCCGAGGGCCGGGATGTCGCCCCGTTTCAGCGCGTCGAGAATGCCGTCAAAGATGCCGCGCATGCTCCCGCGCGCGGCCCATTCCGGCTGGGCGCGCAACAGGTATTTTTCCGTCACCATTTCCAGAATGGGCCCCACGTTCTGGGCCATGCCGCCGTGGATCAGGACGAGCGAATTGGCCAGCCGCTCCCCGATTTCCGGGTGCAGGTCGCCGTCGCCGAGAATGCGGTGCTGCGGCAGGAGCCGCCCCTTGCTGATACCGGCCTCCGGGTCCCCTTCCCCCGCGGCGGCGCCCTCGATGACCTTGATGCCGGGCCAGATGCCGCCGGAGTCCTGCCAGCCGCCGCCGGAACCGCCCAGCCATTCGCCGAGAATCGCCCGGGAGGCCGCCAGCCTGCGCTCCCCTTCCGTGAGCCCCCCTTCGAGCGCAGCCGTCTGTCCGGTGGCGCGCATAAGCGCGCTGATAATGCAGGCGAGCAGATTGGTGGACACGGCGAGCCGCGAGCCCTTGGGAATGTCGTTGACCCGGGTGACCAGTTCCAGGCCCATGCCCGGGCGGATGACGCGGGCCAGGATATCGGGCAGGGAATGTTCGGTGCCTTCGAAGGACGGGGGAATGAAACCGGAGGCGATGACGCCCGCTTTGAGCAGGCTGAGATAATCATTGCCGAAATTAAAGAGCTCCCGCAGATCCCCGATATCCTTGGTCGCACCGAGATCCACGCTGGTCAGCCGCAGCAGCGGCTCGGGAATCACGCGGACATAGGCCTCGACGGGCGGGTGCGTCGCGGCATCGCGGCCGTAAACACCCAGGTCCACGCTGATGTTGAGCACACGCGCGCCTTCGGGGTAATCCATGCCCAGGAAGAAGATATCGGACCAGCCGCTGTGGCTGAGGTCCAGGCGTACGGGCGTCTGCTCCTGGAGGACGGGATAGAGAACGGCTCCGTCCGCGCGGTGGAGCAGCGCCGCGCGCATCCGCAGCGGGTGCTCGGCGGCATGGCCGACACGGAACATCCACTGGTTGCCCCGGCTGGCGCGCACACTGCGGCGCACCTGGTCGCTGAGCGTCTGAAAGGACAACAGGTGGTAGGCCTCGGACAGCGCGCTGAACAACGATCCCGTGGGCCCGTCCTGGGCGGCCGCCTTGCGGAAGCAGGCGATGGCCTCTTCAAAGCGGCGTTCGAGCAGGTCGGTAAACCCGGCATAGGGCACGGGGCCCGTGGCGGGGAAAGCCGGATGGTCGCTGGTATGGAAACGATGAATCGCATAGAGGAACAGCGTGGCGCGGACCCGGTCATAAAGGTTGGCGGCCGCGCCGCGGAAATCCTCGAGTTCCTCCTCAGCCGCCAGCAGTTCACGGGGGCCCAGGGCGGCGCACAAGTCGCGGAAGGAACGGTCCCGGAGTTCCGGGCGGGCACTGGTTATGGTTTCGATAAAGGGGTTCACTGGCCGCACCCCGCCGCGCCTTTCCCGGCGCGCAGGACGTCGGCAAGCAGGGCGGCTATCCCGATGAGCATGTCATCACGGTCCCGCCCCGCCATGCCCAGTGCGATCTGGGCGAGCAGGAGCCCGTGCCGAGCGCCGATATCATAGCGTTCCCCGCGCAGCTCGGCGGCAAGGTACCGTTCGCGCCGGGATAATTCCTGAAGCGCCGGGGTAAGCTGCACGGCGGCGCCGCCCGCGCGGGCGCATTCCGCCTCGATCAACGGAAACAGCGTGGGCGGCAGCACATGCATGCCGAAGAAACAGAGGTAATGGCCCGCGCGCAGACCCGGCGTCTGCAGTTCCGACTCCGCCAGGCTGACCGACGGCTTTTCAATGATCTTTTCGATGGCATAGACGCCCGGCAGGCCCGACACGCCCTTGCCGGCCACGGTGCCGTAACTGCCCACCAGGTGCTCCCGCGTGGGATTGACGGCCGCCACGGCGCAGTGTTCGCGCGCAGCCAGTTCCAGCAGTTGCTGGGCGCAGCGCCGCCCCGGTTCATGGGACAGGTAGAGATGATCCCCGAGGAGCAGCAGGAAGGGGGCGTCACCTACAAACTCGCGGGCGCAGCCCACCGCATGCCCGTAGCCCAAAGGCTCTTCCTGCACGGTGAAGACCAGCCGCCGCAGGATCGATTCGAGGCGGCGCGCCTGTTCCTCAGCCCAGTCCTCTCCCGCGCAGCCTTCCAGCAGATTGTCGCGCAGGCGTGATAGTTGGTCCCGGTACCGGCCCTCATCCCCCGGCGCGCAGACGATGCACACCTCTTCGATGCCGCTTTCCAGCGCCTCTTCAATGATAATCTGGATGACCGGCTTGACCAACCCGTCCCGGTCGTTCATGGGCAACATGCTTTTCTGCACCGTATCCGCGACAGGGAACAGGCGCACCCCCCTGCCCGCGGCGGTAATCACGGCTTTTTTAGGTTCCACGGGAGATCTCCTAATGGTTAGGGAAAGTGTAGCAAGGGCGAGGAGAAGGTTACAAGGGAGAGGGAGAAAGGGGCAGAAGAAAGGACGAAAAGAACATAAAGGACCAAAAGGACACAAAGGACAACCGGGCTTGAAACCAGACGACCACACGGAGCACACGCACACCGTACACGCCCCCCCGGGGCCACACGCTTTCCCCCGCCGCACCGCCCAGCGCCTTCCCCTGGGCCACACCCCGCGCTCCCCCGCCGCACACCGCGCCACCCGCCGCACCGCCCACGCCACACGTGCCTCCCCCCGCACCGCGCTGGCCTATGGCCAATTCCTGTCCCTTGGGTCCTTCCTGTCCTTTATGTCCTTTCCGTCCTTTTCTCTTTTCCCCTCCCTTCGCTGGCGCTCCCGCTCTTCCAATCGCGCCCGGGTCATACGTTCCCGCAGGCCCCCAACTTCCACAAAATCTTTTCGAAGCCGTTTCATCTGCTGTGCCAACAAATAGCGCGTCACCCTGACAAGCCCCATGATGACATTGACACAGACGGCCGGGTCTTCATGCTCAATGCCCTTGCGGAAGGTCTCATAATCCGCCTGTGGAATGCGGTTGAGTTCGCGCATCCGTTTCCTGCCCGGGTCTTCTTCGCTCCATTCCGCGATGTCGTTGATGCGGCAATAATCCTCGTAGTCCTCCAGCAGTTCACCCAGGCTGGACCAGGCAACACTCGTCAGAAACAATTCCGTTTGCTTGGACGTTACCGAAGCCAGGCTACCCTCGACGATGTTCTGTTTGCCCGAACGGGCCGCTTGTATCATCTGGTCCCGGGTTCGATCCTTGCGGTTGAGAAATCGATCGCAGAAATAGACGGTGGCGTCGTAGATGATCTTGGCCTTCTGGTAGGAAATAAGGTCCTTGTAACCGCCATGAGGCGGGACAAAGTCCTCGGGCATGGATACACCCTTTCAACGTGGTAGAAGATTAAAGGACCAAAAGGACATAAGGGACATAAAGGACACAAAGGACCTGTAGTCGCAATACAATCCATGGATTATCGTAGCATATCAGTGAAGGAGATGCCAACCAAGTCTCGGCGTGGTGCGTGGGGGGCGCGGCCGTGTGTGTCCTTTGGGTCCTTCCCGTCCCTTGTGTCCTTTGTGTCCTTTCCGCCCCCCAACAGCAAAGCCGCCGGCTCCGAGGAGCCGGCGGCTGTCCGTTTGTTTCAGGGGGCGTTACGCCCGTCGTTTATTTGCGCTTGCGCAGGGTGGCGGCGCCGCCGAGCGCGGTGGCAAGGGCCATCGCAGCCAGGCCGAGCAGGCCGACAGCGGGCACACCCGGATCCAGCGACAACGTGGCCGGGCCGACAATGATGGTGGTGTAGTCATCGGAGACTTCCACCCGGTACTGGCCGACCATGTCCACCGTGAAGGGCATCAGTTTCAGCGTGGCGCTATCTGCGCCGTCATAGTTACCGGCAAGGTAGCCACCGTCCACTACAGGCGTCCAGTCCGCATCGCCTGCGCGTTTGGCCTGCCACTGATAGTTGACCGCGCCAAGCCCGCCGGACACCGTAATCGCCCAATCGTAGGTCTCGGCTTCCGCCAAGGTCACGTTGTTCAACGGTGTGGCGCTGAGCGGGGCGCCGACTTCAATCGTGGCGTCTTCCGTCTCGGTAATACCGGAATCATCGCTGACCCCGAGGTAGTACACATAGGTGCCGACACCCAGCACTGCGGGATCAACACTCAGTGTGACCGTATTCGGGGTTGTCGGATCGGCGATGAAGCCGAGGCCGACGGCATCCTGGTACCACTCGTAGCCGCTGACGTTGGCGCCGTTCTTCCAGGCCGCGGTCATTTCATAGGGATCGTCACTGGTATACAGGCGCGCGCCCATGGGCTGCTCGATGATTTCGAGCAGGTCAACGACGATGACGGCCAGGCCAACGGTGTCCGCCGGGTTGCCTTCGCCGTCGGTGACGTCAAAGGCCAGATTGTAGGTGCCCAGCGTGTTCACATCCACCGCGCCGGTGGTCACGATGGCGCCGGTGAGGTCACCGTCGCATTCGTCCGTCGCCGTGCGGATGGTCGCATCGTTCGGGAATACATCGCCGCGCGACCAGTACAGCGGGTTCGCCGCGATGAGCGAGATAACGGGCGCCGTGGTGTCCTCAACGATAACGTCGCGGACCGCAGTCACCGGCGGCATGGACGGATAGCCGGGCACGGGCACGCTGTAGGTGACCGTGTAGCTGCCGGGCACGCCGGGATTGACGGCCACGGTGGTGGTCATGGAAGCGGTGATGTCGGAGTCGCTTTCGGGATCATAGGCGGTGGCGCCGGCATCCGCATACGGGCCGGGGCACGCGATGGTGACCGGGTTCTCTCCGAGGATCGTGATTACGGGCAGTTGCAGCGCGAAGAAGGTCAGCGTGGTCGTCTCGGTCTTGACATTCCCGCTGCCGTCCTGCACCGTGTAGGTCAGGTCGAAGACGTAATCCGTATCGGGAGCCGTAATCCACGGCTGGCCGTCGCCGCGATCCGCAGGATCAATCGGGAAGGCCACGGGGTTGGCGCCTTCATCCAGGGCCGTTACCGTAATGCCCGCGGTCACATCGCCG
>JAAYBJ010000300.1 GCA_012730105.1 Candidatus Hydrogenedentota bacterium | reverse complement strand
GATTGCTCGGCATTCGCGAGGTGGCAGCCCTGGCCGGAGTTAGCACTCGGACAATCCGCAGGTATCACAATGCCGGGCTGATGCCGGCGCCTATCCGGCTGGCGGGCCGAACCCTGCTCAAGTGGCGGCAGTCCGAAATTTTGACATGGCTCAATGGGCAAAGCTAAGGAGGCACCAAGATGTCTAAATTAAAGCGCGCGCCCCGTGGCAGCAACCGCGGGACGCGCCGAAACCCAAAACTGTATAACCTAAGCATCATAACACAGCGTGTGTTGAACGTCAAACTATCCCTACCGCCGATACTGTTTTTTTTGGACGAGATCCAACGGTTTGAACCCAAGCGGGAAAGCGGCTGGATAAATTCAGGATTGTGCCCGTTTCACAACGACCGGAACGTCGGTAGTTTTTCCGTCAACCTGGATAGCGGCGCCTTCCATTGTTTTTCCTGCGGTGCGGCCGGCGCTGACATCATCGCATTCTATCGGCTGAAGTATTGTTGCGATTTTATGACCGCCTTACGGGACTTGGAAGGGGGGGCGGGCATATGTCAACGATAGCACCACCCACAACCAGGACCACCTACCATTACCGGAATGCAGACGGCACACATTATTGTGATGTTGTCCGCGTTGACAAACCAGACGGAGAGAAGGATTGTTTCACCCTTCCCGCGGGATTGCCGGGACCACACCCGCTCTACCGCGCTGAACGTCTGGCCGCTCTGCCGGCAGAAACACCCGTCTATATCGTGGAGGGTGAGAAATGCGTTGAAGCCCTCGAGGCTGTGGGCCTGGTGGCAACGACCAGCAAGGGCGGCAGCAAGGCGGCAAACAAAACCGACTGGAGCCTACTTGTAAAATTCAGGCAAGCCTACATTTTGCCAGACAATGACGAACCAGGCGCCGGGTATGCGCGGGATGTTGTCGGTATCCTGAGTGGGCTGCCGGGTTCCAGGGAGGTTGCTGTCTGCGATCTTCCAGGACTGCCGATCAGGGGTGATGCGTTCGACTACCTGCAAGATCATAACGTTGATGACCTGATGGCCGTCATTGCCGAGCACGGACGGCCGGCAACGGTAGCGGAGGTAGCAGCGGGACCAGACGAGGAATCCCTGCATAGTCTGATTAAGCCTATCCCTGAGGCTGAACCTTATCCCGTGGATGCCCTGGGAATCGACCTGGCCGCCACTGTGGACTCGATAGCGGAATATACCGCAGTCCCGCCGGCAATGGCGGCACAGTCCATCCTGGCGGCTGTGGCGCTGGCCGTGCAAGCCCATGGAAATCTGAGTATAGACGGGCGCGTATCGCCGGCAAGTTTATTCTGCATGACCGTGGCGCAAACCGGAGACAGGAAATCGGCTGTTGATTCCGTAGCACTGGCACCACACCGGGACTGGCAGGACGCAGAGCACGTTGAATACTTGCGGCTGATGCAAGCCTATGAACAGCAGGAACGCGCTTATAAGGCCGCCCTAAAAGGCGCTGAGAAGAAAAAAGACAGGTATGCCATGGAGGCAGCCATGAAGGCCGTTGGCGACCCGCCTGTTAAGCCGTTGGCGCCGTCTCTGGTTATCGGCAACATGACCAGCGAAGGTCTGCATAAACAGCTCAACGAAGCATTGCCATATACCGGCGTGTTTTCCGACGAAGGCGGCAGCCTGATCGGCGGGTTTGCAATGGCCAAAGAAAACGTGTTGCGGACACTGTCGGAGTTTTCCTCGCTATGGGGCATATCCTCTGAACTACGGGTAAGGGCCGGCGCGGGGTTGACGAACACCCGCGGCAAGCGGATGAGTATGCATATCATGGCGCAGCCTGATGTGGCGCGGATTCTATTCGGCCAGCGTATCGCTCATAACCAGGGATTCCTCCCGCGGCTACTGGTGGCATGGCCACCAACGATGCGCGGAACCAGAATGTACCGACGTGGAGACTTGTCTGAATGTCCTGCAATCACCCGGTATAGCCGGCGCATAAGGGACATTTTGGAAACGCCACCAGAATATCTTGACGGCAGACCGGGATGTCTGGACCCGCGAAATATCACGCTTTCCTCTGAAGCATACGAAATCTGGATAGCCTATCACGACCGGGTCGAAAGCCAGAACGGACCTGGAGGGCCGCTTGAACCGATAAGCGGATGGGCAAGCAAGGCCGCGGAACATGCCGCAAGGATCGCCGTAGTGTTGAGCCTGTATGACGACCTGGATTGTAACGTCATATCCCTGGACCGCATGCAAGCCGGCATACAGCTGGCCGATTTCTACCTGGCTGAAATGTACAGGACTCACGCGCAGGGCGAATATGACGAGGCAGTCCTGGCCGCTGACACATTATTAAAGTGGATGCGGACAAGGATAGACGACACCAGCAATGTGTTCACAGCAACCTACCTGTTGACCTATGGGCCGAATTGTACACGGGATGCATTGCAGTTAGCTGAAACCTTGGAACTCTTGAAAGCCCTGGGCGCGGCCGAACCTATACCCGGCAGAGGCAAGAAATGGAGGTTAACATGATCCCCGGTTATACACCGTTTTTCAAAACGCAAACCGTTGCTAAGATTGCTAATATTCAACCCGAAATGCCCGAAACGGCCGATATTGAACCGAATATTAGCAACATTAGCAACGCCCTGGAAAATAAAAATACAGATGTCGAGGCCATTATCGAGCGGAGCGCCATTCGGAAATACGACGGCGATCTCTTGCGGGACCGGGCAAACATGGAGGCCAGCGCCGCCTATGACAGGAACAGGCAATCCTATGAACAGGCGAACCCTGGCCGGGACCCGCGCAACGTGGAAGCCCTGTACCGGGCCTATATCCAGCGATGGATGCCAGACCATAAGGGCGATCTGCCGGCGACACCGCCGAACACCCGCGGGAATGAGGGGCTGTGGCGGGCATGGTGGCGCAGGGTGGAAGGAGGTTGCCATGCTTGATTTTAACGGCCAACCCCTGGCCATGGATTCAGAATCCAACGACCTGATACTTGAGATGGTGCGACGGGCCGCCATGGGCATATCCCTGGACGAACCGCCGCTTAGAAAAGATGGGCGTATATTTGCGCCCGATGTAACCACAACCGCGGCCGATGCGCCGCAAGGGAGCAACACGTATGAAGTGCATGACTGTTAAAGAATTTCAAGCCTATAGTGAATCTATTGCACGGGGCGAAATTCCGAAAAAGAAACCGGCAACGACACCGAAGCCGAAGGCACAACCCACACCGAAGCCGAAGCCCGCACCGAAGGCGAGGGCAAAGCGCGTAACGGTCGCCGCATTAAACGACCTGGAGCGACGACTGGACCGCCTTGAACGCTCCACGATCACCACATGGGGCGAAGCCCTGGCGCACATCGCCAAGCGTGACGGCATAGGTATGGCGGCGGCTGGACTCAAGGCGGCGAAAGAATTCCCTGAACTTCACCCGGCAAGGCGGGCGAAATGATCACGGACTTCCAGCGAGCATACAGCAGGGCCCTGGGCCGCGGTCCAGAGCCACCCGCACCCGCACCTGAAGCGGAGCCCGAACCAGGCACGCCACGAACGGCTGAAGAGGTCAACGCGTGGATTGCTGAGCAGGAAGAAAAGTATTTCGGACCGCCTCCACCGCAACCGCGAAAATGGAAAATCATTACCGAACAACGACGTTACTAAAAGGAAATATTTATGTCAAAGAAATCTACAAACCCCGAGGCCGAAAAACTTCGGCAACTGATTCAGGACGCGAACGACACCGCCGCCGAGGTGGACCGCCTCGAGGCCGAATTGAGCACCACCAGGGGCGCCCTGGACCATGCCGCGGACCTGTCTGAAGGTGACAGCCTGGCCGCTCGTGTTGTCGCACTTGAGGCCGAACTGAACCGGGCACATGTCCGCGCCGATATGGCCCAGGAAATTCTTAATCGTGACGGCCACGCGTTGGAGCAGACCGCACTTCGCAAAGCGACCGAGGCCG
>JAAYBJ010000037.1 GCA_012730105.1 Candidatus Hydrogenedentota bacterium | reverse complement strand
CTCAAAGACCCCAAAACAACACGTCATTCCGGTTTTTCGCGGTGGAAAAAAAAGTTGTATCGAAGCGTGTGCCAGGCCGCGAAAAGACCGGAATCTATCTTTGGATGCGCACGTGAGGAACAGCCCATGTCAGATGTATTTTTTAAGATGGGAAATGGGCATTCATTGCAGCGGGACGAATCTGGATTCCGGTCTTTTTCGTGTTGTACAGTACCGTTCTTCGATGCTGGCCAAAGACCGCGAAAAAACCGGAATGACGCGGCTTAAGGTTGTTTATAGTGAAACGAAAAATACGTTGATACGGGCGTGCTCCATGTGTTTCTTTCTGACTGAGATACTGCGTTTTGGTTGCGCCGAAAGCGCCACTTCTTCCGGGCGAAGTCCCGGACGAAGCGTAGGGGCTTAAGGCTATTTCGCTGACAATTGATTATGAGTTCTGCTTTAAATGTAAGCAACCCAGAGGGATGGCATATTTTGACTGGGTTCATAAAATCGGAATAAAAGTGCGTGGGGTTCTTTGTGATGAAAGGCGAAGTGGTTTGTTGCGGGCGAAGTGTGCGTCTGGGGACAGGTTCCAAACGTACGTAGCGCACATTTTGGTATGCGGGTATCACAGCGCGCTTGGGGGGGAGGAGCCTGAAGCACCTTGCATTGAAGAGGACAGAAAAAAATAAACGGTCAGGGTCCGGGTTTTATTTACCCCCGTAAGCGTGCGAATCATTTGTAATCCAGATAACATTTTTTCTGCCAAGAAATGTAAGATCTGAAATGCTGTGTAAAGTCTCTTATAAGCCTGCTCGGAAAGATGCAGTTTTGTCAAAAATAATGATTCGCAATAAGATAAACAAACTTTCAGGATATTTTGTGTATTATGCGATGGACAATACGTGTCTATTGAAAACTTAAATGAATACTGCGATTGTGCCTCTATTTATCCAAAGGTATAAACAATTCACGGGCTGAGAACGTCTTTCAAAAAAATGAAAATCGTACAGTAAAAAAAGGTTGCTTTTACGTTTCTGATAGTTTATACTAACGCCCGTTAACGTGAAGATGTTGTGTGGTGAGTAGTTGCATGTGAAGATTACAGCCACTCAATTCGCACGTGGGGAATCAATAAGTTTTTTTGTGAACAGTAATATTTGATAATTGAATCTGCTTTGGGAAAGGTGATGTGAAAAGTACGTACGTGTAATGCCAATGTTGTTCCTGCGAACGGCATGGGGATTTGTCCTCAGGTATTTTATAGTTTTTCCTCTGCAACGCTCTGTTCCCCCTCAGAGCCAAAACACCTCACCGGAGATGTCGAGCCGCCCCCTCTCGGCATCTCCACCTAATAGTCTTTATAGTTTTTCCTCTGCAACGCTCTGTTCCCCCTCAGAGCCAAAACACCTCACCGGAGATGTCGAGTTCCCCCCTCTCGGCATCTCCACCCTTTGCAGTTATAGCCTTGCGACACATGTCCGCAAGGCTTTTTTTTGATCCAAAATATCTATCTGTATCGAAATCGGCGACTGGCGGGTTTGGGAACACAGGCGGTAGGGAAGGAATCAGTGCTCGGTAGGGGTATCTGCGCGGTTGCTCTCATGCAACCCAAAGGTAATCCAGAGTATCCTGCCCGCGGTTCGCAGGGGCAATGAGGGGTTCAGCATGTATACCCATCCTTTGCCTTCCATATGCAGGTCATGGATGAAAAAAAGGCAAAGCAGCGCACCGGACACGGTAAACCCCATGGACATCAAAAAGCATATTCGAAATCCCCAAACATCAAAATATTCGATCAGCAATCCGGCCAGGACCGGCGTGATGCCATGGGCGAGCGAGGTGGAAACGGTCCACAATGCCGTATACCCGATGCGGTCATGGTCCGGCACCTGGTTAAGCATGGCGCGGTTAATTGCAACGCCAAAGGCGGCGCTGAAGATGCAGGCAAGCGTTACTGCGGCAGGCAGCCATCCACTGCTGGCCTGGAAGGCCGGTACCGGCAAGGAACAGCAACACCGGTGCGATGGTGTGCCCCAGCAGGGTTTTAGCCATGGCAAGTCCGCTTCCGCCGACCTCAGTAAACCGGGCCCAGGAGCCGACCGTCAGGAGGATACCCAAACCGCCCAGCGAAGTCAGGGTCATGGTCATGCTGTCCTGTACGGCCAGATGATCGCGCAGGTACATCACGTAAGACGCGCCGAACCATACCATGCCGGACAGGGCAAACGTTGTAATCATCAGGAAAACGAGGTAACGCCGGTCTCCGGCCGCGCGCGCGTAAGCGCGCAGGCCGATATGGGCATCAAACTCCTGCGTGCCCTCTCCGCCGGGAATTCGCCGCATCCAGAGCAGGCTGATAAATCCCATGAATATGCCTACGGCAAAAATAAGGAGGAAACGGTTAATGCTGGGGTCTGGCACTGCCAGCAAGCGGGCTTGGAGAAACAGCACGCCCACGTTGATTACCTGGGTAATCGAGGTCTCCGTGCTGAAATAGGTGGCGCGGAGGTGTACCGGTACGATTTCGTGGAGCCAGGGGAGCCATCCTCCTGCACCGATGGCCCGCATGATACAGAAACCCAGAATGGCCACCACAAGCACAATCCAGGCAAGCTGCTTGCTACCAGTGGCCAGGGCCAGAGGCATCAGGAAAACAATGCACGCGATGACGTTTCGCAGAAACCATGCCCAGAGCATCACCCGCTTGGGGCCCAAACGCACAATCAACGGCAGGGTGAAAAGCAGCAGCATCGAAGTGAAGGGCATAAAAGAGAGCAGCAATCCTACCAAGGATTCAGGCATGTCAATTTTACGGGCCAGAAGGACCATGGCGGGCCCGACGATATTCTGCCAGGAAACGACGTTTATGGCAACATAAACGAGAAACCGCCGGGGGGGGACGGCCTAGTACTTTCAGTCCGGGGATAAGGGGAATATTCATGGTCGTAAATTATTTCTTATGGCAATGGGCTGTGTTACGGTTCGATGTCGGCCACCGTATCCAGCACAAGGGTGGGTCGGAAGGGATACGCGTTCAAATCTTCGCGCGCGGTAAGGCCGGTCAATACGAGTATCGTGTCCATGCCCGCCTGCATTCCGGCGATAATGTCGGTGTCCATGCGGTCGCCCACCATGATGGTGTTCTGTGAATGGACTTCAAGGTAATTCATGGCATAGCGCATCATCAGAGGCGCCGGTTTGCCCACAAAGAATGGAACACGCCCCGTTGTTTTCTCGATCAACGCCGCCATAGCGCCGCAGGCGGGGACAATACCGCTTTCCGTGGGGCCGGCGGGGTCGGGATTGGTGGCGATAAAACGGGAGCCGGCGTTCACAAGGCGCACCGCTTTCGCGATTTGTTCAAAATTATAGGAATACGTTTCGCCCAGCACCACATATTCGGGGTTGTGATCCGTGATAATATACCCGATTTCGTGAAGCGCGCTGGTCAGGCCGCTTTCCCCGATGACAAAAGCGGTTCCCCTGGGACGCTGGGCATTTAGAAATAATGCGGTTGCCATGGCCGAGGTAAAAATATTGGCCGACGGTATGTTCAGACCGATGGCCTGAAGGCGATACGCCAGGTCCGCTTGGGTGTACAGGGGATTATTGGTGACCACTAGAAATTTCGCGGACCGTTCTTTAAGACGGTTGATAAAGTCCTGGGCGCCGGGAATGGCCTGTTTACCCCGGACCAACACGCCGTCCATGTCTATTAAATAATTTTTTGGGGGTTCCATGGTGTCATTGCGCTTTCATGCTTGATGTGTATCGGGCCGACAGGAGCATTACCGGGGAAGTGCCAGGGCCTGCTTGAAACATTCAATGGCGTCTTCCATCGCCTTGTCATCAATATCCCGATGGAAGACCGCGCGGATTTGATCCTGTCCGTGGGCGAGGGTTAAAACCCCACGCCGCTTCAACGTTTTCACAGCACGGAGGGAATTTTCGACGCGGATATAAAGAATATTCGTAGGCGACGGCAGGCAGAACTCGAACCCTTCGGCTTCCAGCGCCTGTCGAAACCGGCGCGCGCGGCGGTGGTCCTCTGCCAGGTCGCCAAGGTGATGTTCGAGCGCGTATAACCCAGCCGCCGCCAGGATGCCCGACTGGCGCATGCCGCCGCCGAGCATTTTGCGGAAACGGAGCGCTTTATGCATGGTTTCCGGATCTCCCGCGAGGAGAGATCCCGCGGGCGCGCCGAGCCCCTTGGACAGGCAGAAACAGAGCGTGTCGCAACACTTCGCGTAGTACCGCGCCTCGATGTTGGTTACAGCGCACGCGTTGAAAATCCTCGCTCCGTCACAGTGCAGGCGCATGCCGTGACGCCGGCAAAGGGCCGCTATGCTTTCCATCTCATGTAATTCCCAGCACGCGCCCCCGCCCCGGTTCGTTGTGTTTTCCACCGATACCAATGTCGTCCAGGACAGGTGCGGGTCGTCTTCGCGCACGATCCTTTGCTCTACCTGGTCCGCTGTAAATTTGCCCAACGCATCGTGGATAACACAGGGAAGCAATCCCGCAACCATAGACAGATTCGCATTCTCGTAGTGAATCGGATGGGCCGATTCGCTCAGGATAATGGAATCCCCCGGCCGCGTCTGGGCCAGGAAGGCGACCAGGTTCGCCATGGTGCCTGTGGGTAGAAACAAGGCGCACGGTTTACCCAGCATCTCGGCGGCAACAGTCTCGAGACGTTTTACGGTGGGGTCCTCCCCGTAGACGTCATCGCCGACCTCGGCCCCGGCCATGGCCTTGCGCATGCCCGCCGAAGGCCGGGTCAGGGTGTCGCTGCGCAAATCGACGACGGGTTTCTCTGGACAATCAGCAGGTGTCATTTTTCGACTAAGTTGCCGTCAGGCCCTTCGTATTTCTGGCCGGGAGACAACAGGTTGCGGCGCGCTTCGAAAAAGGCGTTTTGAACCGCGCCCAGAGATCCGGGCTGCCAATGGGAAGCTTTGACCAGAGTTTCATAAAGTGTCCAGCGGTTGGCATTCTCGCTCATTACCAGCAGCGCGTTCTGGTCACGCTTGCGCTTGTCCGTGGAGCGTTTGTAGTCGCGGCTGCGAATGATGGAAACCGTGCCTGATTTCTGCTCATAAGCGAAGCCGGTGTCCAGCAGTTCCCGAAGAATTTCCGCCCGGGCGGCCCGGGTGCGAATAGCCTGCCGGATTTCCTCATTGTCCGTGGCAATGGAAGGATAATCCTCAAAAGTGGGTTCCCGTTCCCCCTGCAGGACAAACTGTTCGACTGCCCCGGCAAAAGCCCGAAGCTCTTCTTCCGGGACCGTGGAATAATCCGGGGTAAGTTTTGTGAAGGGATTCCCTATACTGGCGCAACCTGCTGCAAAACAAAAAAGGCCGAGTAGTAGCAGAGCCGAACTTTTATGCATCGTCACAATCCTTTCCTGGTTGTTGATGACCTTTACCCTGGTGAAACAACTGCCACCCGGTCCCTATTTCAGGGTCAATGCACGGATTGCACCCGTTCATCCTTCCCGCGCGGCGACATCAGCCGCACCCGGCTACAGGTCGTTTGGCGGAAACTCCCGCCAGGGGCCTCCCGATTCATATAAGGCATCCCATTAAAATCACCTTGTTTGGGAAATTATCCTGTTAGCCCTTGCCCTTTGTCAAGTTCCCATGGGAAAGGTGGCGTTTTTCGCCTCCTTGAAAGGTTGAAGCGTCGTAGGCGTTCGTACTACCATGAATACCTATATGAAGGAAATTCTCACAATCCCGGGATTGGTTGTTTCAAGGATGAAAAGAATGGTCGGGCAATCTTTCGGATGCGGCAAGGTCGCATTCTTAAAGCATAATCCGGTTTATCACGCGGGATTGATGTTATGCCGATATGCAGGGGTAATCCTGTGGCAGGGGACATCGGAACTGTAGTAGAAGGCTTGCACCGAATGGAAAGTAACAAGGATTCTGCGGTAAAAATTGCCTGTTGCATTCCGGAAGAGCTGCTGGAGGCCTTGCGCGACGCCGCGCGGGATGCCGCTGTGGACTTGGCGGTGGAGGAAAAGCCGAACGTTTCAGGGCTGATCGGTTTTACCGACGAAAACGCCGTGGATTGCGTTCTCTATGAGGTGAAAAAAAACAAAGCGGCCCAAAAAGACTATGTAAAGCTGTGCGGGTCCGGGGCGAAGCATCACACGCCCATATTGCTTCTGGCCGATAACGATGTCTGTGAAAAACTGCGCGGGGAAATTCAAGAGGCTGGCTATTCGTATGTATATGTCATGGCGAATACAAGCAAGATGCTGTTTCACGCCGTGGCGGGCCTTGTCCGCGCCCACCGCGTTGAGGGCACGTTACGTTCGGTCAATCAGCGCCTCGTGGAGGTGGTGGAGGATCATGCGCGCGCCATGCATGAGAGTGAGGAACTGTACCGTTTCTTGTTTAATGCCTGCAGTGACGCGATTATGGTGCTCGAGGTCGATCGGAACGGCGCGAATGGGGTGTTGAAGGAGGTTAATGAGGTTGCTGTCAAATGGTTCGGCTATGTCAGGGACCACGGGGCCGAGTTTTCCCTGAAGCAGCTGTTCTCTTTCAGCAACCACAACAAGGCCTCCAACAAGGTGGACAGCATCCTGAAACGCAAGGAGATGTTTTTTGAGACCATGATGCAGCGGAAAGACGGGACGAAAATTCCCGTGGAGGTCATCACACGGACATTCGCCCTTGAGGGGGAGCGTTATCGCGTCATTATCCTCGCCCGCCTGTTTGACCATTCCACCCCGGGCCAGGGAAAGGACGAGGCCAGCGAAGACTACCGGTTCATGGCTTCCCAGACCGGATTGCTGATGTACGACGGCAATCTCAAAACGCAGCAAATGATATTGGGCGGAGCCGTCGCGGAGATTACCGGGTATCCCGCCCAGCAGATTATGCGCCTTGGCATGAAAGGGTGGCGCGAGCGTATCGTGTCCGAGGATTATCACCGTGTCGTGGCCACCATCAACCATGCCACCAGAAAATTGGACAAATATGAAGTTGAATACCGGATTGTTCACAAGTCCGGCGATATCCGTTATATAGAGGACCATGGCGTGGTGCTGCCGGACGAATCCGGCACTGCGGTCCGCATCTTGGGTACCATGAAAGATATCACCTTGCGCGTGCAGGCCGAGGAACAGCGTCAACGTCTCGAAAACGAACTGCAGCATTCCCAGCGATTGGAAAGTCTCGGGGTGCTGGCAGGGGGTATCGCCCACGATTTCAATAATATTCTGGCGGGCATTATCGGCTTGACCGACCTGGCCCTTCGGGAAGTGCCCGTGGACACCTTTGTGCATGAGGATTTGACCGAAGTGCTGCAGGCCGCCAATCGCGCCAAAGAACTGGTGCGACAGATATTGGCGTTCAGCCGCCAGTCCGGCCAGGAACGGAGTCCCATCTACCTGCACATCGTCGCGCGCGAAGTCATCAAACTGCTGAGTGCCTCGTTGCCGCCCAATATAGAGATTATTGACTGCGCGGATGTGCATTCCGGGGCTGTCCTCGCCAACGCCGCGCAGATGTACCAAGTCATAACCAATTTTTCCACGAACGCCGCTCAAGCCATGGTGAACAAATCCGGGACCATAGAAGTACGGGTGCAGGACATTGATTTAGATGAAAATGATGCGCGTAAATATCCCGGGCTTAAGCCGGGACCCTATGTGCAGCTTTCCGTGATGGATTCCGGCCATGGCATGTCGGAATCGGTTCTGGCGCGCGTATTTGACCCCTTCTTTACCACCAAGGGACCCGGGGAAGGAACCGGAATGGGACTCGCCGTCGTGCATGGCATCATCACGGACCATGGAGGGGCGGTGTCGGCGATGAGTAAACTTGGAGCGGGCTCCAGATTTGACGCCTTTCTGCCGCGCATTGCGGGCGTCCAGGTGGAAGAGAACGGGCCGCAGGAAAGCCTTCCGAAAGGACACGAGCGGATACTTTTTGTCGATGACGATGCCGCCGTGCTGCATTTCGCTGAATCCGCTCTGCCCAGGCTGGGTTTCAAAGTGACTATGTGCAGGGATGGCGAAGAGGGGCTGAATACGTTCCTGCAGCATGCTGTGGATTTCGATCTGGTAATTACCGACCAGATTATGCCGAAAATGTCCGGCTTGGATCTGGCAAAGGAGATACACCTTAATTCCCCGCGCATGCCCATCATTCTGTTTACGGGATTCAGTGATGAAATCCTGCCATCAGTGCTGGCCGAAAGCGGTATTCGGGAAGTGGTGTTCAAGCCAATCATTACCAAGGATCTTATAAAAGCCATCCGGCGCGCTGTTGACCAGGATCGGAAGCCTGCTTCGCCGCCCAAAAATCCCTAAGGGGCGGAATAATATTTCCTGCATAAACCCTGGCTGCACAGTTTAATTTCCAGTCCGGGAAATAGTATACTTTTACGGGGCGCGAAGGGGGGTCAACCTGATACTAAAGGATTTACTGTATTATGATTATCGTAATGTCATCTTCTAACAGGGACGATGTCAATCATGTCGTTACCCGCGTTGAGGAACTGGGCTATAAGGCGCATGTAATATACGGTGTGGAACGCACGGTTGTGGCGGCGGTCGGGGATGAACGCGGCAAGGAACGGCTGACATCCTTGGAGGCGCTACCCTATGTCGAGCAGGTCATCCGGGTCTTAAAGCCGTTCAAACTGGCCGGCCGGGAGGTTAAGAAGGAGGACACCGTTGTCACATGCGGCGGCACGAAGATCGGCGGTGGGCACTTCTGCGTCATGGCGGGACCGTGCTCGGTAGAATCAGAAGAACAGATGTTTGGGACCGCCCGGGCCGTAAAAGACGCCGGCGCGAATGTATTGCGCGGCGGGGCGTTTAAACCGAGAACCTCTCCCTACAGTTTCCAGGGAATGGAGCTTGAGGGCCTTCGTATTCTGCGCAAGGCAGGCAAAACATTTGAGATTCCCATTATCACGGAGGCCACAACGCCGGAACAAGTGCCGGTTGTGGCGCAGTATGCCGATATGATTCAAATCGGTGCCCGGAACATGCAGAATTACGGCTTGTTGCGTGCCGCGGGCAAGGCTCAGAAGCCGGTGCTTTTGAAAAGGGGCATGATGTGCACCATCAACGAGTTCCTCATGTCGGCGGAATATATCCTTTCGGAAGGTAATCCCAACGTGGTGCTTTGTGAACGGGGTATCCGCACCTTTGAAACGGAGACGCGCAATACCCTGGATATACAGGCGGTGCCGGTTATAAAACTGCACAGTCATTTGCCCGTTATTGTGGATCCCAGCCACGCCGCAGGGCGGTGGGATATTGTCATTCCAATGGCGTGCGCGGCCGTTGCCGCAGGGGCGGACGGCATCATCGTCGAAGTGCATGAGCATCCCGAACTCGCCCTTTCCGACGGGCAGCAGTCCCTGCGTCCTTCCAAGTTCGGCAAACTTATGGAGACGATTCTGCCCTTGCTCAATGTCATGGGAAAAGTCTCCGGGTAAGGTAAACGATCAGGCTGCGGTATCAATCAAGACTATAGGTAAACCACACATGAGTGATGACGTGTTGGATAATGAGGAGTTCCTGGAATCCCTGGAAACCTTGGGACGCGATGAGTCGCGGCGTGCCTTGTATGCGCTGTTGTTCGTGAGCGATCGGCCCGTGAGCGCGGCGCGTCTCTCAGAGGCCCTTGGCGATATGGATTCCGACATCGTAGCCAATCTCCTGGAGGAGTTGAAGGCCGAATTGAACGGCCGTGAGGGACTGCCGTATGAACTGCATGAGATCGCCGGCGGCTATCAACTGGCGACCAAGCCAGTCTTTGCGCCCTATATACGCAGGTTTCTCCAGGTAAAGAAAAGCGGTCGCCTGAGCAAGGCGCTGCTGGAAACCCTCGCTGTCATTGCCTATAAACAGCCGGTCACCCGCGCCGAGGTCGAGGCGATCCGCGGTGTAAGCGTTTCCTACGCCTTCGATCAACTGCAGGAAAAAAGGCTCATCAAAATCAGCGGCATAGCGGAACTTCCGGGCCGTCCGAAATTGTATCGTACCACGGACGAGTTCCTCGTCAGCTTCGGCTTGAAAAGCATAAAAGAACTCCCTTCCCTGGATGAATTGCGGGTCCTGGATTAATCATGGAAAAGGTCCGCCTTCAAAAGTATATGGCCGAATGCGGTGTCGATTCCCGTCGTGCCTGTGAGTCGCTTATCCGGGAGGGGAAAGTGCTTGTGAACGGCGAGGTCGCGCAATTAGGCCAGCAGGTCGTTCCGGGGGTGGACCGCATTCAGGTGGAGAACAAGCCCGTAACCTGCGATGACAAAGTATATGTCGTTATGAATAAGCCTCCCAATGTCATTACCACCGCCAGGGATACACACGGCAGGAAAACAGTGATGGATTATCTGGAAGGCCTGGATGTCCGGGTTTTCCCCGTGGGTCGTCTTGACTGTGATGTCGAAGGGGTGCTCCTGTTTACAAACGACGGCGACCTGGCCTTCCGGCTGATGCATCCCAGTTTTAAAATCAACAAGGTCTACATGGCGTGGGTAAAAGGGCAGGTGCAGCCGGAAACGTTAAAGCGGCTTGAGCAGGGTATACGGTTGGAGGACGGCATGACCTCCCCGGCCACGGCGGCGATTTTGCAGGCTGGAAACAGGACCACACTGCTGAAACTTGTTCTCCATGAAGGCAGAAAACGGGAAGTCAAACGCATGTGCGCCGCCGTGGGGCATCCTGTTGAGAAACTGCATCGTGTGGCGTTTGCCAACATTCAGGTTAAGGGCTTGCGTCCGGGCGAATGGCGCAGGTTAAGTGGAGAAGAAATTCGCCAATTGTTCCAGTGCGTCGGATTGTAACGAATTGTGGGGATCTGTCCGGGTGTATGCCCTCACGGTCAAGGAATATGGTGCCCATGCAGCATTTTGATACGGATTACGCCGAACGGTTGTGCCTTCGTATCGAGAGCATTTCTCCGGACAAGGCGCCGCGATGGGGAAAACTGCGCCGCTCCGGCCTTATCGAACATTTCATCTGGTCGCTCAAGCATGCCATGGGGAAATCAACCAAAGTTCCGGACTGCAGCACATGGTTTACCCGCACGATTCTCAAACCACTTCTGCTGGGAGGGTATGTGCCGATTCCCAAAAATATCAAATTACCGGAACAACTGGCAAAACAGGGAGTACAGCTGTCCGAGCCCGGAGACATGGAAACCTTGCAGGCCCTTGTGGAGGAATATCTCAGGCGCGTACAGGATGACGAACTGGTTCCCTATCCGCATCCCTTTCTTGGCAAAATGAACATTGATGATTGGGACCAGCTTCATGTCCTGCACTTTGAACACCATTTGCGGCAATTCAACGTTTAACCCCTCCCGTGCTATTGCCGGGTGCGTTCCCTGCGAACAGGCGGGCGGGTGCCGTTCTTCTTGCATTTTCAAGTGGAGCCAGCGTAAAGTAACCCGCTGGATACGTGTGTTCCCCACGCGTCTAAGGAGTTTATTTTCGTCCTTTGGAGGCCTTTGCCCATGAACCTGACTACCTTGTATCCCTTAAACACCATACTTCGCTTTTATCTGCCCACTGCGGCGATCATGCTTGTGGTGCTGTATTACCTGTTGCGCCGTGCGCCTGTGCAACAACTTTTGGGAGAATACCGGCGCAAGGCGGCCTATTGGATACTCACGGGGGTGCTGGCAGTGGTCGGGTTGCTCGCCGTTTTTAATTACGTAGCGACCGATTATTACCGCTTTAACAGCTATCTTAACGCGTACGAGTTTTATCATTACTACATCGGCACCAAGTATGCCCGGGAAGTGGGCTATACGGACATGTACGCAGCGTCGCTTATCGCGGATTCTGAAACCGGGATGAAATGGAAGGACAAATCCGGCACCATTCGGGACCTGGCCACGGGGCGCCATGTGAACCACAAGCATTTTCTGGAAAGGGCGGATGAATACAAGGCAAAGTTCACCCCGGAACGATGGGAAGAGTTCAAAAAGGATATCGTGTGGTTCAAGGGACGTCTTGTGGACTACCGGTGGAATGGTATCCTGCGAGACAAGGGGTACAACGGCACACCGGTATGGTCCATGCTTGTGGGCACCTTCTTGAGCAACCGCATTTCCACGGACAATGAATGGGGGATGATGTTTCTCGCCCTGTTGGATCCGCTCCTGATTTTGATCACCTTTCTCATGGTGGTCTGGGCCTTCGGACCGCGCACCGCCCTGCTGATGATTGTCCTGTTCGGCACCCATTACATGATGAAATGGTGGCACATGAAAGGGGCCTATCTTCGCACCGACTGGGCCATGTGCCTGGTCATGTCGGCTTGCCTGGTGCGGAAAAATAAATTTACCGCCGCCGGGGCGCTCACGGGATATTCTGCGTTGGCGCGGCTTTTCCCCGCCGTACTGATCATCGGCATTGCGGCCAAACTTTTTTGGAACGTGATGGACCTCGCCGTCGCCCAGGTCAGGTCCCTGTACCGGCGTGCCGGGATGCATCGCCAGCCCTTTGAAGTCAGGATGCTTTTCAAGGTGACGGCGCTCGTTTTTCTGGCGTTGTTTTTCTGGAGAACTTCCGCGCTGGTCTACGGGGTGGTGATTCCTTGGCTTGGGGGGGAAGAACCCGGCCTGGGTACTTTCTTCACCATGCTGGTTTCCGGGACGGGAGGCTATTCCCCGTTTTTGCAGGCGGGCATATTTGTGGTCTGGGTTGTTCTCGGCCTGGGCCTGGCCGCGCTGGCTGTGTGGGGATTCTGGAAAAAACTGCTGGAGCGCCGGTATTTTTATTTTCTGGCCGCCTTTGCCGTGACGACCGTGGGGCTCCTCGGCCTTTCCCATCTTTTTTGGCATGGCACAGAGTATTGGAATGATTACACCACCAAGATTACAAAGCACAACACCGATATCAGCACGTGGCGCGTAGGGTACAAATATATTTTCATGGCGGATTTTGGCGACGATTTCAGTTATATTGAAAAGCCGATCAAGTCCTGGCAGCCCAGGGTGCGCAGTGAATGGTACCGTGACCGTCAAGATGAATGGTGGCACACCCAGATTTTGATCCTGTTGCTGACGGTGTTCGCCTGTATGGGATTAAAGGATTACCGCGCCTATATTCTCGGCTTTGTCCCCTTGTTTTATCTCATTTCGCCCACGTATTATTATTACATCATGTTGCTGCTGCCGTTGCTGTTTTTTGCCCCGCGTATCGAACAGGGACGATACGCGCTCGGGCTGTGCCTGATGTATCTTACCGCCATGTCCGGTTATTGGTTCTATGCGGTTTGGAAGCAGGATTACGGTACCTACTACTGGCTTTCCGTTCAGGTATTGATCATGGTGCTTTACATGCTGGTTCTGGCGTTCATGGAAAGCATGGTCTTTTCCATAGAGCGCCGGAGCGCCTTCCTGGAAAAGAGTGAGGGCCCCGCGATTTCCTGAGCGTTCGATGGCAGGGCTGTATCGGCCGGCGGTGCGCAGGGCGTGTCGTATCGCAACGCGCTTTGGGTGCGCGCTGCATTTATCTTTGGAGCACGTTATAATCGGTGATGGATGATACACAGGGAAAATTGCCTTTTGAAAAGGCCAATGACGAAGAGGGCATGTTCGATGCGCAATTGACATTGCCGCTTCCGTCCATGCCATGGGCGGAGCCTGTTCGGGAAATCATGAAACGGGACGGCCGCCGGGAACCCTTCGACCGGACAAAAATCGCACAAGCCATTCTGAAAGCGGCGCCGGAAGGCGCCCTGATGGAATCCGGCATGGCCGATAGTATTGCCTCCGCGGTGTCTATTTTCCTGTCAAAACAGATAAACGGCAGACCGGCCACGGCCGACCAGGTAAGTGACGCTGTGGAACGGGTCCTTATCCATATGTCCCAGGCGGAAGTCGCCCTGGCGTATGCCCGCTACCGGGACAGGCGCGCCCGTATTCGCCGGCTGCGCAAGGGCGATATGCGGGTACTCCTAAGCGAACTTGAAGAGGCGCGTCATGAACGGGGCGCGGCCCTGGCGAGGGATCTGGCGCTTCATGTGCAGACCAGCCAGGACAGGCTGGTCGAATGGGACCGCAGCCGGATTGTCGCCGCCCTGCAGTTGGAAACCGGGATGGAGGCCGCGCTGGCAAGCATTATTGCGGCCGAGGTGGAGCGGCAGATACAAAGCGCGGGCATCACAGTGCTGACCGCGTCCTTGATACGGGAACTGGTGGGGGCAAAACTTATTGAACACGGCCTTGCCGAGGAAAATGAATTGCGAAGACGTTTGGGGGTGCCGCTTTATGATGCCTCAAGGATCATTAGGGGGTGTACCCCGGAAACCCTATACGCCACTCCCCATGACACCGATACGATTCTTGCCCGCGCCGTAAAAAAAGAATATGCCCTGGCCGAGGTGTTTTCAGCGCCCGTGACTCAGGCGCATCTTTTGGGCCAGATACATTTGAATGACCTTGAATGCGTGGACAGGCTCCATGAAGGCGAACTCGTCTATCTCGATTCGCCGGAGCGGCGCGGTTCCGGTGAAGAGGCATCCGTGCAGCATGCCGGGGATCTTGTTCCCGCGGATCTCATATCCAGGCTGATGAGGCTTTACGATTGTACGCAGGACTATTTCCGAGGACAGCTGGCGTGGCATGGGTTCAATTTTATGGCCGCTCCCTTTGTTTTGAAGGCGGATGACCGGCAGATGCGGGCGTTTTGCAGGAATTTCATCCTGGAATGTGCGCATCGCGCCGCTTCCCGGGAACCCATGCGTATCTCCCTGCATTGGAGCGTTCCAACTTCGTTGACGGACAGTTTCAAGGGAGGGATGGACCCAGAGCCGTATAAGGCGCTGGAAAGCGCGGCGCGCCGCTTGTTTGTGGCTATGCTGGAAGTATATCGGGCAGGTGATGCCCGGGAAGGTGATTTCTCGGCGCCGCTGGTGGATGTTCATCTGGAGCAGGGGCTTTTCCAGGCTTTCGAGGGGAACGCCGGCCTGTTGCAAGCCGCGCGGGCCGCTTTGGAAAGGCCCGGGATCCGTTTCATAATGAAGGAAGATATGGAACCCCTCACTATGCCGAAGGCCGGCGGAACTATGGAGTTCCGGGACATCGTGTGGCACCGGGTGGCCTTGAATTTGCCAAGGGCCGCCGTCAGCGCCGGAAACGAAGAGGCTCTTTGGAATGAATTGGAGCGTATTTGCCAGATCGCCGTGCGGGCGCACGTGGAGAAGAGGCAGTTTATCGAATCCATGCTTTATCCGGAAGGATGTTCCCCCCTTGCCGTTTTCGCGCGGTCCCTGCAGGGACGGAAAAGCCTTGCCGTCGAAAAAGCCCTTTTCATGGTCGACGTGGATGGTTTATACGAATGTGCTGAAATCTTTCTCGGTTCGGGCCAGGCCTTGTTCGTCAAGCGGGTTCAGTTTATGCAGGAAGTGCTGGAGTATCTCCGTACTACGCTGAAACGTCTGTCTGAGATTGAAAGCATTTCGTGCCCCCTCTCGGCTAATATAAACCCTGAAATCAGCAAACGCTTTGCCAGTGTGGATGCCGGACTCTATCCGAGTCTGGTGGACGCTGTCATTAAAATGAAAGAAGACACCCAAACCCTTGCCTATACCTCCGGCGTGGCGTTGCCGTTCTGTTCCGCCCTGAATCCAATGGAGATTGCCCGTGTAGAGGGCGACTTGCAGCAAAAACTCGGGGGGCGTGCTTTTACCAGAATTCCGATGCCTCTGCAGAATGCCTCTGAAACGACCCTTGGCGACTTGTTGAAAAAAGTGTTTCTTCAGACAAATTGCAGGGCCTTGTTGTTGGACCGGATAGCGGCAACATAGTTGCCGCTCAACCCAAACCGGATGCATGGTGCGTTGTGCATGGGCTATATGCTATAGTAGCGGCAGACAATGAGACCAAGAGGGGAAAGCGTCCGGAAGATCAGGGTGGTCTCCGTAGTAGTGAATATTCAGGATAAAAAATGTGTAAGGGCTGAATAAACTACGGGGAGTAGGCCGTGAGCAGTTTCAGCCGGTCCGCCCGTATGTAATATTGACATTCAAAATTGTTGTTTGTAGTGTATCTGGGAGAAATTTTCGATGGATTTGTCTAACCTGTTCGGCCTGAAAGGCAAGACTGCGGTTGTCACCGGCGGCGGCGGTGTACTTGGAGGAGCCATCGCTTCGGGTCTTGCCGAAGCGGGGGCGGCTGTGGCTGTTGCCGATTTGCTGCCGGATATGGCCGAGAGCCGCGTAAAGCAAATTCTGGCGGCTGGCGGCGTAGCCAAGGCCTATGGCATGGATGTGTTCAATCCGGAAACCATTAACAAATGTTGTCAAGATGTGGTTGCCGACTTCGGGACGGTGAACATCCTGGTGAATGCCGTAGGCGGTAATATGAAAGGGGCAACCACCGCGCCGGAGCAATCTTTTTTCCAGTTGCCGGTTGGGGCGTTAAGCAAAGTCATGGAACTTAACCTCATTGGCGGGGTTGTGGTACCCAGCCAGGTTTTCGTGAAGCCCATGCTGTCCAATAGAGACGGCGGCGTGATCATTAACATATCTTCCATGAACGCCTTTCGGCCATTGACGCGTATCCCGGGCTACAGCGCGGCCAAAGCGGCGGTCAGCAATTTCACCCAGTGGCTGGCGGTTCACCTTGCCCAGGAATATAAGCCCCTGATCCGGGTTAATGCCATCGCGCCTGGTTTCTTTCTTACGGAACAGAACCGCTACCTCATGACGGAAAAAGAGACGGGTAACTTGACTGCCCGTGGCAACACAATTCTTGCGCATACGCCCATGGGCCGCTTTGGAGATCCCGATGACCTTGTTGGCGCCGTGCTTTGGCTTGCCAGCGATGCCTCCCGTTTTGTAACCGGTGTTGTTCTTCCCATAGATGGCGGATTTTCCGCCTTTTCCGGTGTTTAAAAAGGTGACGGTTGATTATCGGTTTGTTCAATGTGCGAATCTGAATTCGTCTGGGTACATAATTTTGTGATAAGAGGAGAATTTGTTTTATGATAGATGCTGTAAGTGTGTTGCGGGACCGCGTTCCCCAGCACAAATATCTTATTGCGATTGATAGCGATGGTTGTGCCTTTGACACCATGGAGATCAAGCAAAAAGAGTGTTTTATACCGAACATCATTAAATATTGGTCTTTACAGCCGATATCCAAGTATGTCCGGACAGCGGCGGAATTTGTCAACTTGTATTCGAGATGGCGTGGTTACAATCGCTTTCCCGCCCTTGTAAAAACATTTGATTTGCTGTCCGAATGGGACGCGGTCAAGGCCCGAAAATTTGAAATGCCCAAAATAGACACCTTGCGGCAATGGATTCTTGAAGAGACAAAACTCGGCAATCCGGCGCTTCAGGCCTGGTGCGCCAGGCACAGCCGTGAGGAAGCTCCGGATATGCATTGCACGCTGGCATGGAGTCTTGCCGTGAACGAGGCAGTGACAGACGTCGTGCAAGGTGGTTTGCCGCCCTTCCCGTATGTGCGGGAATGCCTGGAGGAAGCGCGAAGCAAGGCTGATATTATGGTCTGTTCCCAAACACCGACCGAAGCTCTGATTCGGGAGTGGGAGGAACAGGATTTAAAACAGTTTGTATTTTGTATCAATGGTCAGGAGATGGGTACCAAGACAGAACATATTCAGTACGCGTCTGAAAACAAATATGACAAAGACAAAATACTGATGATTGGTGATGCCTTTGGGGACCTGAAAGCGGCGCGCGGCAATGGCGCCATGTTTTTCCCGATCAACCCGGGCAATGAAGAGCAGTCGTGGCAACGATTGTTTGAAGAAGGCCTCGACCGTTTTTTCTCGGGACGTTTCGCCGGAGCCTATGAAGCGTCCTTGCTGGCCGAGTTCGAGGAGTATCTCCCCGAAGTGCCGCCATGGAAACGGTAGGTGCCTGGAGCCTGTTTGCATAAAGGGTGTTTGTGTGATGGGCGCGTGTGAGAAAGCGTTGTCGGAGAGGGCGGTCGCACGAGGCCGTTTTGCAGCCAGCAACAGTTTATGAGTAACCTTAGGTTTCAACAGAAGGACAATAAGCCAGAGAATGGACATGAATAATCATACAGACGGCCGTCACAACAGAACGCTTTCCTGCAATGTGGCAGAAATTTTGACACGGCGCATTGTTGCCGGGGAATATCCGGTAAGATCAAAACTGCCCACGGAACGGTTGCTGTCGGAAGAATTTAAAGTAAACCGGCATGCGGTGCGTGAGGCCCTGAAACGTCTTGAGGCCATCGGTCTGGTGGAAATCAAGCACGGATCGGGCATTTATGTCCAACCCTTGCACTTGACTGCAGGCGTTGAAATTTTCGACGCCATGTTATTCCGGGCGGACGGTTCCGTGGAACCTACTTTCCTGAGCAATATGCTTGATTTCAGGCGGCATGTCATGATTAACATGACGCAGCTTGCCGCGGAGCGCCGGAAGCCCCGTGAACTGGGGCGTATCTGCCGAATCATTGATGATATCATTTTTAATCGTCGAAAAGGACTCCTGGAAGACGAAACCGCACTCGGTTACTCCTTTTTTGAACAAATTGCCGCGGCCACCCAAAACCGGGTGTACACCCTGGTCTTTGTCACCTTGAGCCAGGTTTTCAGGAATATTCGAAATGCTCTCGCGAAAGAGCTGCCCGACGACAAGATTTCAACCGATGACCTGTTACGGTTGCGCGAGGCTTTTGAGCGTTCGGACAAGACGGTTGCGGTAGAAATCATCGCCGGATGGCTGCAGATTATGGAGCAGGCCCTGGCGCCGTTCTGTATCCCCGAAGAGGACCGGCAGGGCGCATAGCGCGGGCCCGGACTATCCATGGGCAACGCATATGATGTGCGGTGTAACGCCGCCGACCTTTATTTCCTGCCTGTAGAGACGCGTGTGCCGCTCAAGTTCGGCACGGAAACGCTTACCGCGGTAACCTGTGCACGGGTGTGTCTGCGCGTACAGGATCGGGCGGGGCGAAGCGCGTCCGGCTGGGGAGAAACCCCGCTAAGTGTCCAGTGGGTCTGGCCTTCCTCCTTGACCTATGAGGAACGTCATCAGGCGATGCGCACTTTCTGCACGCACCTGGCGGCAGCTTGGTCTTCGTTTCCCGTGGCGGGCCACCCGATGGAAGTCGGGGTCGCTTTCCTGGAGACAACCCTGCCCGAGCTCCTTCGTGAATTCAACCGGCCCCGTAGCGGCCGGGAAATGCCCTGGCTGGCCGCCCTGGTATGCTGTTCCGCCTTCGACATCGCGTTGCATGACGCATATGGCATGCTGCACGGCGTTCCGGTTTATGAAATCTATTCACGGGAATGGATGAACGCCGACTTAAGTGCCTTTCTCACGCCTGCCCGGGACACCGCAGTTTCCTTTGCCGACAGGTACCCGGTGGAGTTCATGTGTTTGCCGGGGCCGGACCGGATTCCCGCCTGGCATCTGGTGGGCGGCATGGATCTGCTGGAGCCTTCCGAATGCGACGGTTCTGAACCGGATGACGGCTATCCTGTCTGTTTGCGCGAGTGGATTCGGAGGGACGGGCTTTTCTGCCTTAAAATCAAACTGCGCGGTAATGACGGTGCGTGGGATTATAATCGCCTGGTGGCGGTGGGGCGTATCGCGGTTGAAGAAAATGTTTTGTGGCTCACGGCGGATTTTAATTGTACGGTTACAGATCCCGCGTACGTAAATGAGATATTGGACCGCCTGTTGCGGGAAGAGCCGCGGGTTTACGGTATGATCCTCTATGTGGAGCAGCCCTTTCCGTATGAATTGGAACGGTACGCGATCGATGTCCGTTCCGTTTCCGCGCGGAAACCGTTGTTTATGGACGAAAGCGCCCATGATTGGCGCCTGATAAGGCGCGGGAGGGAACTGGGATGGACGGGGGTGGCGCTGAAGACCTGCAAGACACAGACCGGGGCGGTACTGAGTCTATGCTGGGCCAAAGCCCATGGCATGACGCTCATGGTTCAGGACCTTACGAACCCGATGCTGGCACAGATTCCGCATGTCCTCCTGGCCGCCCACGCCGGTACCATCATGGGCGTGGAAACCAATGGCATGCAGTTTTATCCGGAGGCAAGTCAGCCGGAATCCTTGATACATCCGGGGATTTACACGCGTCGGCAGGGTCATATCGATTTGAGTACGTTGAGAGGCCCGGGTTTCGGCTACCAGGCCGATACCATACAAAGAAGAATGCCTGCGCCCGAATAATCAAAGCAACATGTTGATTTTAAAATACTTGTTCGTTCACCAGTTTACCTTCACCGCTTGCATCGGTTGGGAACAAACTGGGGTGTAATTTTGTTAGTTTACATTGTAAGTCGAATAGGTGGTTGGATTTATTGTTATTTTAAAATTTTGCAGGAGAGTTAAGGTGGCGGCTAAAAGTCATGGTAAACCCGGGATCGTTGAAGCGGATGAAAATTATTTTGGCACGGTTAAAACCTTTAAGCGAAAGCTGAAAGCATGCAAAACATGTACTGAACAGGAAGATATCACGTACTTGTGGGTATGTGTAACGGCTGACGGGTTAAAAAAAGGCTTCTGTGGCAAGAAGTCCGGCGATTCACCCTTGGCCATGTATCAGTGGCTCAATATTATCGATGAAGCCGCCTCGCTGGGGGCGAATTGGCTTGTGCTTTCGCTGGCCGATCCGCTGGAAGAATGTGAGTCCATATGGCCGATCAGCAAATGGGCCCAGCAGGTTCATGGCATGACGGTGGGCCTCCATCTGAAGGAGTGTGCTTCCCTTACCGGAAAGGAAACAAAACTGATCCGTCAGCTGGACCTGGACAAAACCAGGGTGTTGTTGCGATGTACTTCAAAAAAGGTTCCTGAAAAAATAGAAAAGCAAGGAATCACCGTTTGGACCGCCAATCCGCAACCGGATGGGGAAAAACCCAAGTGCCTGGGGCCTAAACGTATGATTTTCGTCAACGAAAACGGTGTTTTGTATACGTGCGGGCTTGTAGAGGGGAACAATACCTACCGTATTGGGCATGTGGAAGATGGGCGGTTGAAACACATCTTGAATGACCCGGAAGCCCCGCGAAAGGTCTGCGATGATATCCGTGTGGTCACCCCGGGATGTGATGGGTGTCCCGCTCTCTTGGCCGGTTTCTTTCAGGAAATGTAATCAGGCCCCCTCAAGATTCCGGTACCTTCTCTCCTGAGATCGAGAACTCACACTATAGGCCTTTTTGTGGAGGAGATTAGGCGGTCTAAGATGATTGCGATGAGGATTCGTTTGGTTTAACGCTTTCTTGAAGTGTTTCCTCCGCTATGGCCGGTAATGCTTCTGCGTTGTCGAGGGGTGGTTTGGCGACAACCGGCCCAAACCCTCGGGCAATCAGGGCAATTTGCTTCTTCTCGGGATCTAGGATGCAGATCTGGTCCTTCCCAAGTTTGAAAACGGCATAGTCACTGGCGATATGGGATCCATTACGTACTGACCACTGCGCAAAGGGTGTATCTACGCTGTAACGGATATAAGTGTCTTCTTCGTAGCGCTCGTTATGCATTTTGTATTGCCGAACATAGGGAAGATATCCTTGCTTCGCTTTGACAACATACAAAGGCCCCAAGTAATCTGATTGGAACTTCCATCTTTCGTTATTACCAGAATTTCGAAACTCTCCAAAGTCAGAATCAGTTTCAGTATCCCACATAAAATCATGGTATCCATCATCCCAAAAACTAACGGGGGAATGCGGAGAAAAATTTTCAACGAGTAACTTTGTTTTGTACAAGTGGTTATACTGCATTAGAACGAATAAATCAAAGCCGTATTCCCAGCAGACATGTTCATTAGGGAATTGCTTGTCTGTTTCTTCCTCCATGATCTTTCTTGGACGTGCGCACAACCGGTCCGGTACGCCGTCGATGTCAAGTTCGGTGATCACTTTCGTTTCATTGCCGGCCATATCACTGCAGAGGACATGTTTCCCATCCGCAGAGATATAATACAGGTCATAGTCTTCTTTCATTTCAAAGGTCGATGCTGGGACGACCTTAAGCTTTGTCACCATGCTTATAGATTCCTCACCGATGTAGAAAGTGAAGATCAATGCATAGCCGATGCAGTGCGCCAGAAGTGTTGTTGCCATAGTTTTTGGAATTAGATGTTTCCGCCCGTAAAGAGCAGCAAGAAAGAAGGGAAACTCAAGAATTATGGTCAAAACAAAAGAGACATATACCATGGTCCAGAAAACTGATTCCAGGTTTTCAATGGTCAAATCGCCCATGATACGGGCGGCATACGCGCTCTTGACAAACCATATTCCGAAGAATGCGGAGGCATAGTTGGCGGCGATCATGGAAAGAAATATCCGAACTTTGCAGGTACGAAAAAGCACGCAGAGTAATAAGGCTTCCCCAATTCCGATGATCCAAGTTATGGACATAAGATGAAAGCTAAATGGCACAGCAACTGGTGGTCCGGCATTCGCATGAGCCACAAGCGGCAACAGTACCATCATCACCATAAACATAATCAACAGGATTGGACGAAAGTGTTTCATGATTAACCTCCTTCGTATAACCATAACATAAACGCAACGTCAAATTTCGGAGACTCCTACTACCAGTGGACATTCAAAGGCACGGGGAAAACGGTCAGTGTAAATCTTGATGTGTCCCAAGTGAAAATGTTTCACAAGGCCATTAATGACAACCAAACAGCTGAGAAACTATTGACCAAAATGCAGGAACTCTCCTGCCAAATTCTTGATACCTCAACAGAGAGTGCGAAAAAATACGTAACATAAACAAATAGTATATGTTAAATCTTAAATTAGCGCCATTTTACGGTGTTCCCAGAATTTTCAGAAATTTTCCTTGCATTACCGCTTGCTTTTCGGTATACTGAAAGTATATTCAGCATTCTGCCAAATCGGTTTTCACAGGAATATTTGCCATGACTGCAACGATTACGACGCGACAGCAAAAGGTACTGGAGTATATCGCGGACATTATTGAAACGCAGGGGTATCCGCCAACCATCCAGGAAATTGGCCGGCATTTCGGCATTGTGTCCACCAATGGTGTGTATGACCATTTGAAGACCTTGGAAAAGAAGGGGTATATCGAACGCAGCCCGAAGGCCCGGAGCATTCGCCTGACGCAAAAGGCCATGGCCATGTTGCGCAGGGCCGGCGGCCCGGCGTTGCCGTTGGTGGGAAGGGTCGCTGCGGGAGCGCCCCTGTTGGCGATGGAAAATATTGAGGAATATGTTCCAGTTCGGTCACATTTGGCGGAACGAGACGCTTTTTGCCTCAGGGTTGCAGGGGACAGCATGATTGAAGCGGGCATCCTGGCCGGGGACATTATCGTTGTGGACCGGTCGGCCAAGCCGCGCCCGGGGGATATTGTCGTTGCCCTGATCGACGGGGAGGCTACTGTCAAATACCTTTACCCAAGGTCTGATACCGTGGAACTTCGGCCAGCCAACCAGTCGATGAAATCCTTGATGTATCCGGCGGTGCAGGTGGAGGTTCAGGGCGTGGTGGTGGCGTTGCAGCGTAATCTTGAGTCGGGCAGGGTCAAATAGGATCTGTTAGTTTCACCCTTTACAGCCGGGCAGGCGCGCGGGGGGGGGCGCTTATAGGGAGATCTTTTCGGCACTTTCCTTCTCTGAACCTAAAAATGTCAGTTAATCCGGGGAAAACCGGTAATAAGAAAGGACCGAAAGGACTTAAGGGACTTAAGGCCATTTCGCTGACAATTAATCATGAGTTCTGTCTTAAATATAGGTAACCAAGAAGAGTGTTCTGTTTTGATTTGTCTCAAAGACCCCAAAACAACACGTCATTCCGGTTTTTCGCGGTGGAAAAAAAAGTTGTATCGAAGCGTGTGCCAGGCCGCGAAAAGACCGGAATCTATCTTTGGAAACCGCACGTGAGGAACAGCCCGTGTCAGATGTATTTTTTAAGATGGGAAATGGGCATTTATTGCAGCGGGACGGATCTGGATTCCGGTCTTTTCCGCGTTGTCCAGTACCGTTCTTCGATGCGGGCCAAAGACCGCGAAAAAACCGGAATGACGCTGCTTAAGGTTGTTTATAATGAAACGATAAGTACGTTGATACGGGTGGCTGGGTTGCGGGTATAGCCCGCGTTGGTGTCTTAATCGCTATGATCGTTGGTTTACCAGGAAGAAATCATGAACAACCGTGAACGCGTCCGGGCGATATTGAATTATGAGCAATACGACCGGATGCCGGTCGTGCACTTTGGCTATTGGAAAGAAACCCTGGAGAAATGGGTAAAAGAAGGCCACCTGGCGCCGGAGGATATCGAGGGCTACGCCGACAGCAACTTTGCCGATCTGCGTCTGAATCGCACGATTGGCTGGGACTTCAACTGGGCGAACAACTTCAGCCCCTATAACGCTTTGTTTCCCGCATTCGAACGGGAAGTGCTGGAAGACCTTCCCGGCGGCCTGCAGAAGGTGCGCAATCCGGAAGGCGTCATTGTGCTTGAAAAACCGGGGACCACGACCATACCTTCCGAGGTGGATCACACGCTCAAGACGCGCCCCGACTGGGAAGAACATTACAAGCACCGCCTGCAATGGGACGAGGCGCGTGTGCAGACGGCCCCGGTCAACGTCAACGGGATCCCGACACCCTTCAACGCAGGCGGCCTGGAATTCCTGAATAAGGACGAACGGGACTATCCCTACGGGTTCTTCTGCGGCAGCCTCATTGGTAATATCCGCAACATCCTGGGCGTTACCGGCCTGTCCTATCTGTATGCGGAAGACCCGGAACTCTACGAGGAGATCATCGACACTGCGGGCCAACTGGCCTACCGCTGCGCGGCGTATACCCTGGAACACTACTATGCCTTTGATTTCGGCCATTTCTGGGAAGACATCTGCTTCAAAAACGGCCCCCTCGTGATTCCTTCCGTGTTCGACGCCCTGGCCGGGCCTCATTACAGACGCATTACAGATCTGCTCGCCGCGCACGGCATTACCAGCGTCTCCCTGGACTGTGACGGATGCATTGACGCGCTCATTCCGACATGGCTGCACAACGGCGTGAATACCATGTTCCCCATCGAGGTGGGCACCTGGCAGGCCAGCATCGCGCCCTGGCGGCGCCAATACGGCAGGGCGCTGCGCGGCGTGGGCGGCATGAACAAGAACGTATTTGCCTGGGACTTCGCCGCCGTGGACGCTGAAATCGAACGGCTCAAGCCGCTGGTCGATCTTGGCGGGTATCTTCCCTGCCCGGATCACCGTATTGCCGCAGACGCCAGGTGGGACAATGTGCGCTATTACTGCGACAGGATGCGCGCGGTATTCGGGTAACGCGGCGGTATGCCACATGTCCTTTCTTTTTGTTTTCCCCGGCCTTCATCCACTATGGTATGGCATGTGCCGGCATCGACCGGACGTGTTGTTGCGTATGTTTTACAAGGAACTCTGCCATGCTTCCCATGAACAAAACCAAGATTGTCTGCACCATTGGCCCCGCTTCGGAATCCCCGGAAGTCCTGTCCCGGCTGTTGCGGGCGGGGATGGACATTGCCCGGCTGAACTTTTCCCATGGGGCCTTTGACTGGCACGGGATGGTTATCGAGCGCCTCCGTGCCGCCGCGCGGCAGGAAGGCCGGCGCCTCGCCATTATGGCGGATCTCCCCGGGCCGAAGATCCGGGTCGGGTCGCTGGAACAGGAGCCGATACCCCTGAACCAGGGCGAAACGCTGGTGTTGACGACGGAGGAAATCGTCGGCAACGCGCGGCGCGTTCACGTCAGTCTGCCATCGCTGCCCCGTGCCGTCAAGCCGGGGGATCACCTGTTCATCAATGACGGCATTATCCATCTCGAAGTGATTCATGCGTCCGGCAACGATGTTGCCTGCCGCTTGCTGGTCGGGGGCGATTTACGGTCGCGAAAGGGGGTGAATCTGCCGGGCATCGAGCTGGGAATCTGTGCTTTTACTGAACAGGACCATGCGTGCCTGAAATTCGCGTTGGAAAACGGGGTGGACGCCGTGAGCCAGTCCTTTGTGGCTGGCCCGGCCGATATTAACGCGGTTCGCGATGCCGCGGCAGCATTGGGCTGCAAACCCTTTATCATCGCCAAGATGGAACGCGCCCAGGCGCTGGAATGTTCCGATGATATTATGAAGGCGGCCGATGGCATTATGATTGCCCGGGGCGACCTCGGTGTGGAAATACCTCTCGAGACCATTGCCATTGTTCAGAAAAATATGATGCGTCAGGCGAACCGGCTCGGGAAGCCTGTCATCACAGCAACCCACATGCTTGACTCCATGGTAAACCGGCTGCGCCCCACCCGCGCGGAGGTGACCGACGTGGCCAACGCCATTCTGGACGGCACGGATGCTGTCATGCTGTCTGAAGAATCCGCCATGGGCAAGTTTCCCGTGGAGGCCGTGGAAATGCTTTCGCGAATCGCCGCCAGCACGGAACCGCACCGGCCCGCCGAAGCCGCCTGGGAAGCCCAATCGGTCTACGACCGGGACGAGGACGCCGGCCTGACCGATTTTATTTCGAGAAATATCAATCATACGGTGGACAGCCTGCGTCCCGCCGCCGTCATTGTGCCCACCACCTCGGGCCATACGGCGCGCATGATATCCCGTTTCAAACTGCCCCTATGGATTGCGGCGGTCAGTCCCGAAGAAAGTGTGTGCCAGGCGCTCCAATTCTCTTATGGCGTGCATCCCTGCTGTGAACAGGTAAAACGGCGGGATTGGAGCGATTTCGCCCGGAACTGGGTAAGCAGCCATGGCCTTCAGGAAGACGGTTTGGCGGTGCTCGTCCAGGGGCCGTCCCCGGAACATCCTGAGGCCAATCCCAGCCTGGAAATCATTACGCCCGTCACCGGGACAGACCCTTCATAAGAAGAGAAAGGTGCGACTCTCTGGCTCTAGGCCGGGTGGAGCGGAACTATATGGTATGCCGCTTAACACTATCTAAGGCTGAAAAGAATTGTGAGCATTTGGGGCATACATAAGGCAAAGCGGAACCCGCCTTCACGACTGCCGGCTTGCGAACGCTTTAAAACAGCGGGCCGGTGGTGATCTTTTCAAACAGATGGTCCGCTATCAACTCGTTTCCTGACGCATTAAAATGGAAGGGGTCCACATAGTACGCGTCGGGAGGAGCAGGAATTGCTTCCGTTGCGTCCCAATAGGCGGCTGAACAATAACCGGCAATACCCTCGCTCAGCCATCTTACCGCGAAGATATCCGTAATGCCGATTTCAGGAACGGAAGGAAGGTAGAGGACTGAAAACGCGGCTCCCTGGCGGCGGCATAGTTTCTGCATGCAATTCAAGGCATCCACATATTCGCCGGGGCTCATGCGGAATTCGCGCGGTCCAAAAGGTGGCGGTGACACCATGGCCGCGCACCCTTTAATCGCGCCGCGAAGCAGGGCTTCAATGCCCCATTGGGAACTCAGATCTTCCCATTCCAGCCAGCCGGCCCCACCCGGTTCCACCTTTCCCCATTCATTCACGCCAAAGGCGCTGATGACCAGGTTGGGCTTCAGTTCCATGCCGCGCGTTTCCAGGTAACGCAGCCCCTGAAAGGCGTTATAGCCCGACACGCCCGCGTTGATGACCTCGAACAGGCCCGGCTTGTATTCATTCAGTTTCTTCTCCAGCAGGGCGGGCCAGGTGTGTTCATTGTCCGCGCCTTCGCCAAAGGTGCGCGAATCCCCCAGCGCCACTATGCGCACCTGTCCTTTCGCCTGGCGTATCTCCTTGTTGCGCAGGCCCTGGCTGTTCGTGGTGAGCCGGTATGTTGGCAGGGACACATCCAGATTAGGCCGCATGGCCCAGCCGAGTTTTCCATCGTATTGATGGATAAAGTCCGTTTGGTAGGCCGTAAAATCTACCGGCATCTTTTCGGTTATGCGCGCGATATAGGCCCGTCCCGCAAATTCCAGCAACAGCAGGCAGAACAGCAGGGTTGCGGCAAACAACAGGAGGCCGGCGAGTCTCAAGCCCACAGTGCGGCGGGCATCAGTTCCGCCTGAACAAGATGGCGTATTGGGTTCCGTCATTTATAAAGCCTTTACGTTGGTATTTGTTTGCATACAGTATCAATCTATCAGGCCGGACGGTTCAAGGCTTGGACCTTCGGCCCAATACTTCTTAGGGCCCCTTTCTCATTCTGGTTCCATCGGGATGCGCAGCCCTTGCACTCCAATCCTGATTCTATTACAATCGACTGCCTGAAGGTATCTATGAAAACCATGAATCGAAGAGAAGCCCTGGGGATGCTGGGCGCAGGTGTCGCCGGCGGCATGCTGATGCGCGGCGCGGCGGCGCGTGAAGCGGAAAATGGCCGTCCCCCGAATATCGTCGTGGTGTTTGCCGATGACCTGGGCTATGGCGACCCTGGTTGTTACGGCGCGCCGCTGATCAACACCCCCAATCTGGACCGCATGGCGCGCGAAGGCGTGCGGTTCACGGATTTTTACTGCAGTGCGGCGGTCTGTTCGCCCTCCCGGGCCGGGTTGCTTACCGGGCGGTATCATGTGCGCATGGGAATCAACACAGTCTTCTTTCCCCAAAGCAAAGACGGCCTGGACGTTTCGGAAGTGTGCGTGGCGGAGTTGCTGAAAGAACACGGTTACGCCACCGCCTGCATCGGCAAGTGGCACCTCGGGCACCAACCTGAATTTCTGCCCACGCGACACGGCTTTGACTATTACTTCGGGCTGCCCTACAGCAACGACATGGACGTGGAGAAGCGGGGCGATCCGCCGGTTCCCCTGATGCGGAATGAGGAAATCATTGAACAACCCGCCGACCAGAACACGCTGACCCGGCGCTACACGGAAGAAGCGATCCGCTTTATTGGCGAACACCGGGACCGGCCTTTCTTCCTGTACCTTCCCCATACCATGCCCCATGTGCCGCTACATGTTTCTGAAGACTTTTCCGGAAAGTCAAAGGGCGGCCTCTACGGCGATGTGGTCGAAGAACTCGACTGGGGCATCGGAGAACTGCGTAACGCACTCCAGGTGAACGGCGTGGACGACAACACCCTGATGATTTTCACCAGTGACAATGGACCCTGGCTGGTGAAAGAAGAACATGGGGGCAGCGCGGGCTCCTTGCGTGAAGGCAAGGGCACCACCTTTGAGGGCGGCATGCGTGTCCCCTGCATTATGCGCTGGCCGGGGCGTATCGAGGCGGGTCGCGTGGAGCGCCGCATGGCCAGCACCCTCGATTTCCTGCCCACCTTTGCCGGGCTGGCCGGCGGCGCACCTCCCACCGACCGCGCCCTGGACGGCGAAGACATCCGCCCGTTGTTGCTTGACGGTACGGGGCGGAACCGGGAGGAATTTCACTATTTCCACCAGGGGCAGCATCAGGCCTTCCGCTCCGGCAAGTGGAAACTGAAGCGCCCCTATAAGGGTCGTATTTACGGCAAGCCCGTGGAACATCCAGCGTTACTCTTTGACTTGGAGGCCGACCCCGGCGAGCAGCACAACCTTGCGGAGGCCGAACCGGAACGCGTGGCGGAGATGGAAGCGGCCATGGACGCGTTCTGGGCTTCCTTACAGCCCTTGCCGGCCAATAAATCTTAAGGTAGGTACCGTGGAGAGGAACTGATGACCGAAAGAAACATTACACGGCGGCAGTGGATGGGCGTTACGGCGGGGGCCCTTGCGGCTACTTCGATGGGCGGCGCGGCTGTCGGGGAATCCCTGAAGCGGCCCAATATCCTGCTGCTTATGAGCGATCAGCACCGGGGCGACTGCCTGGGCGTGGATGGCAACGAGGCGATTGTCACGCCCAACCTGGATCGGATCGCCCGGGAAGGCGCCCGCTTTCGTCATGCCTATACCTGTGTGCCCTCCTGTACGCCGGCGCGGGCCGCGCTGCTTACCGGGCTCGGCCCCTGGCGCAACGGCATGCTCGGGTATAGTAAAGTGGCGGAAAAGTATGCCAAGGAAAAACCGCGCATGCTGGGCGAGGCGGGGTACCGCACCTGCGCCATCGGCAAGTGCCACTATCATCCTCAGCGCAACGGGCACGGCTATCACCAGCTGATTCTGGATGAATCCGGCCGCGTGCGGGATCCCGGTTTCCTGAGTGACTACCGGGCATGGTTCAAGTCTATGGCGCCTGATCTCAACCCCGATGCCACGGGTGTTGGCTGGAACGATTATCGCGGCCGGCCCTATGTCCTGCCTGAAGAACTGCACCCCACGCGGTGGACCGGCGATGTTGCGGTAAACTACATCAAAGAACATTCCGGCGAGGCGCCCTTCTTCCTGAAAGTTTCGTTTGCGCGACCCCATAGTCCTTATGACGCGCCGCAACGCTTTTATGACCTGTACCGGGACCGTGCGATCCCTGAGCGATTCCTGGGCGACTGGTGCGCCCGCTACGCGCCGCGCAGCTGGGAGGCGGACAACATCTGGCACGGCGACGTGGGCCCGGAAGAGACGCGCCGTTCCCGGGAGGGATACTACGGGAATGTCACCTTTATTGATGAACAGGTAGGCCGCATTCTGGCGGCGCTGGAAGAGAAACAGCAGCTGGAAAACACGCTGATCCTCTTTGTCGCGGATCATGGCGACATGCTGGGCGACCATCATCACTGGAGAAAAACGTATGCCTATGAAGGATCCGCGCGTATTCCCTTCCTGGCGCGCTGGCCGAAGGGCATGACCGCCGGGCCGCGCGGTCAGGTGCGCCCCGAACCGGTTGAATTGCGCGACGTGCTGCCCACCTTCCTTGATGCGGCGGGCATCGGCGGCGGGGAGGATCTGGACGGGAAAAGTATTTTGCCGTTGCTGGACGGCAACGGGGCAGACTGGCGCGCCTTTATCGATCTTGAGCATGACATCTGCTACGACAAATCGAACCATTGGAGCGCGGCGACTGACGGCAAGACCAAATATATTTTTAATGCCTATGATGGCGGAGAGATGCTGTTCGACCTGGTGAATGATCCCGGGGAGTGTGTCAACCTTGCCGGGCAGGCGGAACATGCAGGCTTGCTCGCGGAATGGCAGGACAAACTTGCCAGCCATCTTCGGGAACGGGGCGACGCTTGGGTAAAAGACGGGCGGCTGCAATTACGACTGGAGTCCATGCTCCATTCGCCCCATTACCCGGGGTAATGGACGAGGTACATCGGACCGATCGGACGGATCGGTCCGATCAACTTCAGGGCTGGCTCAGGGGAACAGGTAGCCGATGAGCGCTTCCGCCTCCCCAAAATCGGAGACGAGTATGTCCGCGCCGGCTCGAAGCAACCGCGGCCGCTTGGATTCGTCCCAGCCGCTGCCCCGTTTTTCATCAGAACAGATGCCCAGCGCGATGCCGCCCGCGTCTTTGACATTGCGCAATTCCACGGGCCCGTCGCCCACGGCGAGCACCTGGGGGCCTCGCAGCTGGTGCTCGGCGATGATGTCGCGGATGACCTTCTCCTTGGAATACTCCTCGACACTAGGCAGTGCGCCCCAGATTTCCTTAAAGTAGTGGTCCACGCCCAGGCATTTCGCCTCATTACGCACGTCATCGCGGTCGGTGCCGCTGAAGACGTACAGGGTGACATCTTTCGCGGCAATGAGTTCCAGGAAATGCCGCGCGCCGCGCATCAGGAAATCCTCCACGTTTTTTTCACCGCTTTCAATCTGGGCGATGCGCGCGCGCACCGGTTCCATGAGGCGGTCGTTATACACTTTCTTGTACTCGGCCGGGGTACGCACCTCCGCCTCGGGCACGAGCCCATGGGCGCGCACCATCTGTTCCAGACGCTGCATCTGGAAGATGGTCTGGATGCCGGTAGTCTCATCGATCATTTGGTCGACTTCTTCGATAATGGCGGGGGTGGGCTCGGTGTTCCCGCAAATCATTTCCACGCAGACCGGCGCCATGATGTCCTGCCATCCCTCGCGCAGGCGGCTGATGGTGCCGTCGAAATCAAACAGCACATGCTTGATGTGGCCCCGTTCGATTTCATGGATTAACTCGATATCCGTATTGGGCAGGGTGTTACGCATTTTCAACAACTCCGTTTTTCGCTTAAGGTTTTGACAGGGAATGGATTGTATAGCATGCTCCCGGTACATAAATGGCTGAATAGTAGCTGTCGCGGCAAGGCGCGCGCCCCGGAAGGATCCCTATAGTAGGGTTACGGACGGCGGCAAGTCAACTTTGTCTGCCGATGAGTGCGGCCCGGATATCCCGTTCCACCGCTTCAAAGCGCCGGGTAAGGTCTTTCTCACCGCCTTTGACCGCCACAAAATCAATACGCGTGACGACACGTCCCGGCTTTTTCCAGGTGTAAGCGTCCCGCATGGACAGCAGTGACAGGCCCGCCCGGCCGACGGCGTCCTGGATGAACTCTGGGTCGTACACGCGTTCCCGGGTAACGGAATCCGTGCCGGAATTGATGCGCACCCGCGTCTCGCAGAGGCGTTGTTCCCGATGGTAGGTGCTGCGCCATGAACTTCGGAATCGGCCATGATCCTCCATCCAGCATTCGTTGTTGAAGTGATCGCTGATCATGCGCCGTGTCACAATGTCGAAATACAGCATGCCCCCCGGCTTCAGCGCCCGGAAAAAGGATTCCATGGCGCTATGAACCTGTTCCTCCCGCAGCAGAAAATTCACGGAATCGAACAGGCAGGTGATTAGATGGAACTGTTCCCGGAACGGAAGCGCACACAGGTCCGCACAGGCCAGGGTGGTCAATTTTCGCCGATGCCGAGCCACGCGCAGCATGGACGGGGACAGGTCGATGCCGAAGGAATGCCAGCCCGACTCCGCCAGTTGTTCCATCAGCACCCCGGTGCCGCAGCCCGCGTCCAGATGCACTATCGGCCGCGGCAGCAGGTCGCCCAGCCGCTCGGCGATATGGCGCCACCGTGCGTAGTCAACGTGCTCCATGATGGCGTCATAGTGATTGGCTATGGGTGAAAAGGCGTCGAGCCCCGGTGTGTTTACGGGTTCTTCTTGAGCCATAGGAGGAATGCTTCCGTGTTCGGGTCGATTACCGGTTTCTCCCGGTTGAAATGCACCTTCATTTCCGCGACATAGCGCAGCGCGTCGTCGAATCCGGATTTTCGCAGGCGGCTGCGCGTTTCCGCGGCCTCTTCGAAGGTCCTGCCGGGTTCGGCGAAATCCGCCACGTAGAGGGCCTGTCCAAGCCTGCCCAGTCCGGGTCGGCCTGTCGTGTGCCAATAAATGGCCTCATACACCGGCTCGGAAATGCCGAATTCCTTGCGGCACAGTTCCGCCGCTACGGGGCCATGCAGCATAGAAGGTTTTGCCAGGTGTATTTCACTCAAAGGCAGCCGCAGGCGGCGCGCTTCTTCGAGGAAGGCGTCTTTATCAAGATCGCGGCTGTAATCGTGCAGCAGTCCTGCCGTCACAGCCTCATCGTGATCGAGCCCGATGGATAGCGCGAAGGAAGCGAGGTATTCCGCGGTGAACACACAGTGCCTTACCCGCTGTTCAGGCAGGCGCTCCCGCAGGGCCTGGAGATAGATTTTTGCCATGGGACAGCGCGCTACGGGCATGACTGGTAGAGCCTTTCGCGGCGAATAATTTCAGTAACAGGCGCCGGCAAGGCATCGGACGGCATTTCACCCCGTTTTAGCCGCGCGCGGATATCGGAAGAGGAGAGGGGCGACTCCGCCATAACCAGCATCTCATGGTGATTGTTCAGCATGCGCGGCAGGGGTCGCCTGTTTTCGGGACGGGGCGCGATCAGCAGCGTGGCGCGTCGCAGAATTTCATCCGGGCAATGCCATCGGGGCAAGTCCAGCGCGGAGTCATACCCGACAATGAAAAAGAGCCGCGCGCCGGGCATGGCCTCCTGGATTAAGCCGAGGGTGACCGCCGTGTAGGAGGGCCCGGGCCGGTCCAGCTCGATCCGGCTCAATTCGAACCCCGCCTCGTTTTTAATGGCCGCTTCGGTCATGGCCACGCGCGTTTCCGCCGGGGTGATGGATTGTCCCGGCTTGTGCGGCGGGGCGGCGGCGATGACAAAGAGAACCTTGTTAAGTTCCGCCTGGGTCATCGCCGTTTTCGCGATAGCGAGATGGCCGAGGTGAATGGGGTCAAAGGTGCCTCCGAATACCCCTATGCGTTCGGGGTTACTCACGGATCTGACCCGCGCCGCGGACAACGTATTTCAAGGAAGTGAGCCCTTCCAGGGCCATCGGTCCCCGGCAGTGGAGCTTGCTGGT
>JAAYBJ010000299.1 GCA_012730105.1 Candidatus Hydrogenedentota bacterium | reverse complement strand
TCATATTCATGCGCCGTCTGTCCTTTTTGTCGGGTTTTTGTGGAAAAACCATATTCTGGGACATGGCGGCGCATCAATTCATCTCAACGGAGGATCTTCTGGGTTGTGGGCAACGCCCACGTTAGTTACCGACACCCGAGTCTTTATGGTACAGCAACCGGTTTCGTGCTCTCAATTTAGGTGGCGAAATGGGTAATGGCGGCAGGCACCCTTATCTTTCTACTCCCGCTTGATCCGTGAAAATCAAGGTACTTGCCCTTGGTTCCCAATTTATTTTTTCGCGCCTTCATTGGCGACCATGATTTACAACGTGATACAATGACGGTAAGCATTGTTACAGGCATTATTGGCTCAGAACACGATGAATTTCTTCAGGGATTGTTTCGGAAATAATGTTCGTTTTACAGCCGAAAGGCTGGAGCATATACGCCTGCATCCGGAAATGGTTGATCTGGAAGCGGAGATAGGTGTCGTACTTGAGGCACCGGAAGTTGTGCAACGGTCCCGAACGGACAGTCGGGTGGCTCTCTTTTACCGCTATTACCGTGCCACAAGGGTGGGCGACAAATGGTTATGTGTGGTGACCAAATTTGAGGGAACCGACACATTTGTCGTTACGGCGTATTTGACGGACAAAATAAAACAGGGAGAAACGTTATGGCCGATACCGTAAAAGTCTGGTATGATGCCGAGGCGGATTATCTTGAGGTGATCTTTCGTGATGGCGCCGGATATATGACCGAAACCGAGCACGATGCCGTTATGGAACGTGTGGACAAGGATGGCCACATCCTGGGATTCAGCATTCTGGGTGTAAGCCAATTCAACAAGGAAAAGCCGCTGGAGGCTGTCTTGCGTGCGGTGTAATTGCAGCAACCTACCATCCCGTGGACATGATTGGGTGAGTTCCGGAGCCTTTTTATTTGATTCATTGATCTCTGTCGATTTCAGCCAGCCACCGCCAGGAAACGGGACGCTTTAATGGGTGCCGACACAAACATACCTCAAGAACAAGACTTGGAATACACCTTCTTCCGCAGCCATGGGCCCGGGGGACAGAAGAAGAATACGACCGATTCGGCCGTGCGTCTGCGGCATTTGCCTACCGGCATTGTGGTGGTGCGGACCGGTTCACGGTCACAGTTAAAGAATAAAGAAGCGGCCTACGAAGAACTGTTGCGGCGGTTGGAAGCTTTGCGGCAGGTCCCGGAACCACGCGTCCCCACGCGGCCGAGCCGTTCGGCAAAGGCCAAGCGCCTGCGCAGCAAGCAGTTGCGCAGCAGAATAAAACAACTCCGCATGCCCCCGACGGAGGAATAGCGGGGTTGCCCACCTTGGGATTCCGAGGAGGCGTTACATAAGCAACGCATGGTTGCCCGCAACCCGACGCCCCTAGTATTTCGCCTTCGCGACTCGTGCTCGTGACTCGTAATCGACAAAAAACGCAATAGAAACTCGATTACGAATTATGAGTTTTTTCTCTCTTGAAATTCTATTTCCCTTTTCGCAACGGTCCGACCGGTGTATTCCGGCGCTTTACCAGGGTTGCGAAGTAAAACTTCGCGGGCAAGCTCGTTCCCAAGTGCAACTTGGGAACGAGCGTAAAGCAACCCGCTCGCATAGACCAAATCAGGCGCTCGCGCGCGGAATATGCAATTGTACCGCAGCCACTGCGCCAGCATCTGCAATTTTGCACGAAACTTCTTTCGCGACGTTTTTCGTTTTCCCTGGTTCCCAAATTCCTATTTGGGAACCCACTCTCTCTTGAAATTCCATTTCTCTCTTTCGTCCCTTCTCCACGGTTCCCGGAATGCTATGTGTATTGACCGTGTGCAAAGGCGGTTCCCAAATAGGAATTTGGGAACCAGACGACCCGCCATAACGCGCTGGTGCCTGTCCGCGGCATCCTCGATAATTTATCTAACTCACCGTAAATAAAAATGTTGTACTCAATGAATGTAGAAACGGCTTCCAGCCACTTCCAACGCGCCAAGAATGCCGCGTCTACATTTTCTTCCTTTACGGGAAAACTGCGGGGCCTCATGAAGGACTATCCCTGAATACCTTTATGGCTCATTTCTTGAATCTTTCCTTCCCGAAATCCGGTCAAGTATATAAAGGCTTGTTTTCAACCAGGAGAAAGATTATGTTGTCTAAACCTTGCTTATGGGGATGTGTTTTTCTGGCAGTGCTCGGCGGCGCGGCTTTCGGCGCTCGGCACACGGAACCGTGCATCCTTTTTTCAGAAGACTATGGGGAACGGCTGGAAAGCGGTTCCGACACCGTGGCGCTATGGTGGGCCTCTTCAGGCTGGAAGGTGGCCCGGGACCGCGCCGTGCCGACCCGGACGGGCAAAGCCGTGTGGATTGAACTGGCACGGAATGAACGGGAAGCCGCGCAGTTGGTCGTTCAACCCTGCAGCGATCTCACGGGGTTTACGGCAACGGCGGGACCGTTGACCGGCCCCGGCGGCAGCCAGATTCCGGCGGAGTGCGTGGAAGTGCTGCGGGTGCGGTATGTGACCGTGGAGCGTCCTTCGGACGGCTGGGGCGCATCCGCGCCGTGGCCGGATCCGCTGCCCCCGTTCCAGGGGCCGCTCGCCCTCAGCGCGAACAAGAACCAGCCCCTTTGGATTCGGGTCTATGCCCCCAAGGAGGTTCCATCCGGCGTTTATGAGGGAACGATCGCCCTGCGGGCCAACGGCTTTGCCGCCGATATCCCCCTGCGCGTGCGGGTGTACGGCTTTGAACTGCCGGATCGCGCCTCCTGCACCACGGCCTTCGGCTTTAATGCGAACACCGTGTACCAGTACCAGGGACTCATCGACCCCGAAGCGCGGCGCCTCGTGCTGGACAAGTACTGGGCAAGTTTCCGCGACCATCGCATCACCCCCTATTGTTCCACCCCGGGCATCTCCCCGGCCGTGTCCTGGACCAAACGCGCGCCGGAAGCCTGCGCCGGGCTATCCCCGGAAGACGCCAGGCTGTTCCAGGAAAACGCCCTGACCCCCGCAATCGACTGGGCGGACTGGGACCGGGAAATGCAGCGCACCTTTGACACCTTCCATTTCAATTCCTTCCGCCTCGGCATTCCCGGCATTAATGCGGGCGAATACCAAGGGTTTCCGGCGGGCTCCCGCGAATATGAACTGGCCTTCAACACCTACGGCAACACCGTGCAGGAGCATCTGCGTGAAAAGGGCTTGCTGGACGAAGCGTATATCTACTGGTATGACGAACCGGCGGAGTCGGACTACCCTGCGGTCATGCAGGGCTTCCGGCAACTCCAGGCGGCCGTACCCGACATCGCGCTCATGCTCACCGAACAGATAGAGCCCGGCCTCATCGGCGGGCCGAACCTGTGGTGTCCCCTGATTTCCGCCTATAACCACGAAAAGGCGGAAGCGCGCCGGAACGCCGGCGAACATTTCTGGTGGTATGTGTGCACGGTCCCCAAGAAACCCTACCCTGGCCTGTTCATCGACCACCCCGCCACGGACCTGCGCGCCTGGCTCTGGCAAACGTGGATGTACGGCATCGAAGGCATCCTGATCTGGCACTCAAACCTCTGGACCACGGGCATGGCCTACCCGGACCAGCCCCAGAACCCCTATGAGGACACCATGTCCTGGATGACCGGATACGGCACCAAGCCCGGTGAAAAGCGGCCCTGGGGCAACGGGGACGGTCGCTTCATGTATCCGCCGGAGGCCGCGGCTGACGCCCAGCCCGCCCGGCCCGTGCTGGACGGACCGGTGGACAGTATCCGCTGGGAAATGCTGCGCGACGGTGTCGAGGACTACGAGTACCTCGTCCTGCTGAAACAGGCACTCGACAATCCTGCTAACGGCCTGTCTGAACAGGAAAAGGCCCGCTACCGCAACTTGCTGGAAGTGCCCGAAGCCATTGCCCGCGACGCACGCACCTATACCAAGGATCCCGCGCCCATCGAAAAACAGCGCACCCGTATCGCAAGGGTCATCGAAAAACTGGCGAAGTAAAAACCGGATGAAGAAAATGCGAGTCTAAAGAACGAAATACTTTGCGGTCCTGTCAATTCTTAATAGTATTCGAAAGAACTTAGCCCAACAGAATCTTTTGTGTTTTATGCGACTTTGTGGCGATTTTTTTGAAAACACTGCTTGCCACAAAATGCGCAGAAGTCACAAAAAGGCCCTTTAGTTATGGCTCGGCCGCACTGTGTTATTAACTCGTTTAAGGGAAACTGCGCCGTTATGCGAAATATTTTAGTGTTTCTTTTGTTAACCTCTGGATTATCCGTTTTTGCCGGCACGCCCGCTCTTCGTTTAAATCAGATTCAGGTCATCGGCACCCATAACAGTTACCATCTGCACCCGGACGCGATCATGCTGGAAACGGCGGCTTCGGTGACCCGCGAGGCGGACACCATGAAATACAGCCATGACCCGCTGGACGTGCAGCTGGATAACGGGGTGCGCAGTTTTGAATTGGATATTCAGCCTTTCGCGGACGGGTTTCACGTCTATCATGTACCTATTCTGGACGACGGGAGCACCTGCCCCATCTTCCGTGACTGTGTGGCAACGGTATTGGCCTGGTCTCAACAGCACCCGAACCACGTGCCGATCAGTTTCCTGCTGGAATTCAAACTGGTGGAATCGCTGCTGGCCGGAAAGCCCCTGCTCGACGCCGATGCGGCCATGCTGGAAATGCTGGAAGAGGAGATCCTGTCCGTAGTGCCCCGGGAACAGATACTGACCCCGGATGACGTGCGCGGCGATTTTCCGACCCTTTCGGCGGCGGTACAAAAACAAGGCTGGCCGTCCCTGGAGGAAAGTCGGGGCAAACTGTATTTCATTGTGCACAATCGCAACGAATTGCGCCAGGCCTACACGCAAGGACGCCCTTCCCTGGAAGGCAGGATCATGTTTGTCAATTCTTCGCCGGACCGGCCTGACGGCGCCTTCTCCGTGGTGGACAATCCCCACTCGGACAAAATACCGGAATATATCGCCAAAGGCATGATCATTCGCGTTCGTGCGGATGCCGGTCTGGACGAAGGCCAAACGGGCAATACCAGAAACCGCGATACCGCTTTCGCCAGCGGAGCGCACATCATCAGCACGGATTTCCCGCGCGGCAAAGCGCACGCGGGCACAGGGTATTGCGTCGCACTCCCCGACGGCGCAGAATACCGCAACAGCCCCGCAAACGGTCTTCAGAAACCGATGCCCGTGCTCATCAGCAGCGGGAAATAAGCGGGCTCATCAACTTCGCGCGCTCCGTCTAAGTAATATTTCCAGCTCTCCGCGATCTTCCAGCCCGTCTAGAAATCCCCGCGTGATGAATATGCTACAATAAATCGTTGCACGCGGCCTGTCCGTGCGCTTGGCCGTGGAACCTATGGAAGGTATGCGAAATCATGGTTGTAATGATCATCGGCGCCAAAGGCCAACTCGGCACCGCCCTGTGCGCCGCATTTCAGGACACGGAGGTGATAAAGGCCGACCGCGGCGGCGGACACTGCACGGTTGACATCTGCGACCGGAAAGCGCTCTTCAAATGCATATCCGAGTTCCGACCGGAGATCGTCATCAACACGGCCGCGGAACATGAACTGCGTTCCTGCGAGGCCCATCCCGACCAGTCCTTTGCCGTGAACGCCTCCGGGGCAATGTGGGCGGCCCAGGCATGCCGGGAAACGGGCGCGCGCCTGGTCCATATCAGCACCGATTACGTGTTCGGCGGCGATTCACGGGAGAGAAACATTCCTTATTGTGAATCAGACCCGCCCAAGCCCCTGAATGTGTACGCGGCCAGCAAACTAGCGGGAGAATACCTGGTCGCGGCGCACTGCGCCAACCACCTGATCGTGCGGACGGCGGCGCTGTACGGACTCGCCCGGTGCCGGGGGAAAGGCGGGCGCAACTTTGTCGAAACCATGCTCGGCCTCGCGGCGACCGGCCAGGAGGTGAAAGTGGTCAACGACGAATTCACCACACCCACCTACGCGGCATCTTTGGCCGCGCAAATCCGGCTGCTGGCGGAGCGCGCCGAACCGGGCCTGTACCATGCCACCTGCGGCGGCGCCTGTTCCTGGTACGAATTCGCGGAGGCCATTTTTGAGGAACTGGGGGTGCGGGTACACCTGGTGCCGGCGAAAAGCCTCGATTTCCAGTCGAGCGTAAAACGCCCAACCTATACCGTGCTGGACAACCGGCACGCCCGCGAAGCGGGGCTGGACATCATGCCCGATTGGCGCGAGGCCTTGAAAAGTTATACGGCCGCGCGCCGCAACGCGGCCAACGCGACCGTATAGTTTAAAACAGGGTGTCGGTCTTATGCCGGTTCTTTGACGTCCGGGATGCTTTGTCTTCCTTTTTCAAGGATTTCCTCATCCAGATCGTAGTCCTGCAGGTCACCACGCAGATAAGCGTCATACGCCGCGACGTCGAAGTGGCCGTGACCACTCAGATTGAAGAGAATCGTCTTGCTTTCTCCCGCTTCCCGGCAGCGAACCGCCTCATCTACTGCGGCGCATATCGCGTGTCCCGATTCCGGCGCGGGAAGAATGCCTTCACACTTGGCGAACAACAGGCTTGCTTTGAAGCAGGGATTCTGATACAAGGCACGCGCGTCAATAACCCCGTCCTTCTTCAGGTGGGCAACCGTCTGTGCGACGCCGTGATACCGCAGCCCACCCGCGTGAATGCCCGGCGGCACGAAATTGTGGCCCAAGGTATACTGCTTCATCAAAGGCGTCAGCTTCCCGGTGTCACCGAAATCATACGCATAGGGTCCACGTGTCAGGGTCGGGCACGCGGCCGGTTCCACGGCGATGAATTCGGTCTTAAGCCCTTTCTTCAGTTTGTCCTTCACGAAGGGGAACGAAATACCGGCGAAATTGGACCCGCCGCCGCAGCAGCCGATCACGATGTCCGGGTAGTCGCCCACACTGTCCATCTGAAGTTTGGCTTCCTCACCAATGATGGTCTGGTGCATGCAGACGTGGTTCAACACGCTGCCCAGGCTGTACTTGATCTTGCCGCCGCTGGTCACCGCGACCTCAACGGCCTCGGAAATGGCCATGCCAAGGCTGCCGGTGGTTCCCGGATTGTCCTCGCGGATTTTACGCCCGACTTCCGTGGTATCACTGGGACTGGCTATTACGGTGGCGCCGAAGGCTTCCATGAAGCCCTTGCGGTAAGGCTTCTGCTCGAAACTGACGCGGACCATGTAAACCTTGCACTGCATGTTGTACATGGAACAGGCAATGGACAAGGCGGTACCCCACTGTCCGGCGCCGGTTTCCGTACTGAGCGAATGCACACCTTCAACCATGTTGTAATAGGCCTGCGCAATCGAGGTATTGATCTTATGGCTGCCCGAAGGCGTGACGCTCTCGTTCTTGTAGTAAATCTTGGCCGGTGTCTTCAGTTCTTCTTCCAGGCGGTACGCGCGGCGCAACGGGGTGGGCCGGTACATCAGGTAACGGTCCATCACCTCACCCGGTATGGAAATTTCCGGGTTGGGGCTCATCTCCTGTTCAATCAGACCCATGGGGAAAATGGCCGCCAGGTCTTCGGGAGACACCGGCTGTTGCGTTGCCGGATGCAACACCGGTGCGGACGGGGAGGGCATGTCAGGCAATATGTTATACCAGGCATCCGGCATTTTTTTGGCATCCAGCAAAATGGCATACTCGCGCATAGAAGGAAATCCTTTCCGTTTATAAATTATCCAGTGCCGCCCGGAAGACCCTCCGGCGACCGCCAGAACTACTTGAATTTTATTTCCACCGCCGCCCGCGGTTCAATGACCCGGAAGGTGAAAGTTTCTACAAGGTACAGTTCGATTTTCTCGGCATCATGCTTCGCGTATCCGACCGCCATATCCTGGCCAACGGACAACTCATAATCGCCACCGCGCGCCGAAACAATCGCCGCGCCCGCCACGGCAGGAGTCCACGCGGGCGCCATACCGGTCATTTGCTCAACCACGCGATTCACCGTGCCACCGCCCGGCACAATACGGCTCAAGACCCCAAAGGCCTTGGTGCCACCGACAAACGCATAAGGGCCGTCAATATCATTTTCGCGCAACTGGGCAATCGCCCCGGCCACGGCATCCACCACCGCTTCCGGCTGGGCCGCAACGGTAATCGGCTTGGCATCGGCAGCCTCGAGAATGCCCGTAATACCGGCTTTAGACAGCCCGGAATACAGAGATTTTTCTTCAAAAGCCGCCATGGCCTTAGCCGCATCTTCCAGTGGCGCCAGATCCACGTCTTTGGCGCCGCGCTCGATATTTTCCAGTTCACTTAATTTAAGAATAAAGGGGATACGGACCTCTATGAGCGGCAAAGATTGACGGGCACCCCATGCAGGCGTGCCGACAGCACCCTTATCCACCAGTTTGGCACGCCCCAACCCTATGGCGTCCGTTTCCCAACCAAGCGGACCTACAAAATCCACCACGGATCTTGCAGACAACCGGGCGCGTAATACCGCCGCAGCGGCATCGTCAATAGCATTCCAAGCAGCCGAAGAAATAGGGGCGGAAAAACGTTTTAATGCGTCTGTCATGGTTAACGTCCTTTCTTAAGTGAACCGATACCGAGCCCGGCCGATCTCGCGGGGGCAGTTCCACCCCCGACCTCATCACCGGCATCTTCTATCGTGGTTATGTCACCCGCGGTAAACAGGTACGTCTTCAGTTCCTGGTCAAATTTGGGCATCTGGCGGCGGATCCATTCCAAGGTCATAGCCGCATGCTCAATCTCTTCATCACGATTGTGTTCAAGAATTGCCTTCAATGCAGCATCATCAGTAACGTCAGCCCGCTGGTTATACCAGTCCACCGCTTCCAATTCTTCAATCAGGCTTGTTAACGCCCGATGCATGTTTCTTGCCTGCGGCGAAAGTTCCTCAACAGGCTCATGATACACGGTTGCCATACTTCTATTCCTCCTAAGATGGTTCTGAGAGTACAGCGATTCCGCCTGCTTGTTTCAGCGGAACCACCAAAACTCCAATTCCTTACTATATTATGCCCGTTTTTCCCGGCCTATTTCTAATCCGCAAAATTTGGCCAAACGGGCTCAGGACGCGAAGGGCACAACCATCCTTTTGCGCGATACTATCCAGTCGTTGTGCAAGTCCGTGTGAAAAGGCCGCCGCCCTCCCCTTGGGGAATGGCGGCGGCCCGTACTCATTTCCCGCCCGTTCCCTCAGCAAAACTCGGAAACGGGGGGCGGAATCCTATATTTAGAACTTAAGGGTAGCCATCCAGAACAAATACCCGGAAGTGTCGTCACCCGTGCCGCCGCTGAACTGAGTGCCGTAGAAATGCATAAAACTGCCATCCGTAAGACCATCGTCAGGGAAGAGCACATTGCCGAACAACCCGAAGGACAAGTCTGCAGAATAGTTGTAAAGAATATAACTGGCGATTTCCCATCCCAGGTCATCACTGCCTTCATCGGTCCAGAAACTCAGGTTCGGCGCGATATAAATGCGGCGTCCGCCCAATTTGATGGACTTGGGCGGGTTGAAGGGCTCATCCACCCAGTTTTTAGACACACGCATACAAAGGCGTATTTTTTCGGTCAGCTGGAGTTCCAAACCAGCGCTGAGCTGAATGAAATTAGACAGCCAACTGTTGTCATTGATGGTCCACGAATAATTCTTATCGCTGAACAAACGGTTAAAAGACACGCTCGCTTCAGGTTCGTAGAAGGGATTCATCCATTCCCAGAAACTGATGTCGCGGTTATCCTGTCCTTGGAAATAAACGCCCATGATGTAAGGCCGCGGCTTCCATTTCACATCTTCAAACGTGTAGCCCAGTATGGCTTCCATGCCCCAGTTGTCATACTTGGCATCCGTATCGCCGTTGAAGATGCCGCCATTGCCAAACATCGCGCCAATATGTTCCGCATCGCCAAACTGGTAGGCCGTTTGCAGACTGTAGTCAAAACCGGCGTGCTTGCCGAAGAAATGTATGCCCAGCGTATGCAGGTTGGTGGAACCGAAATGCCTCCCGAGCAGCGAATTCACCCAACTGCCGAGAGATGTGGCTTCGCCTGTTTCAATGTCCGTGTTATCATGCACATACATCCAATACGCCGACATGGTCAAGGGCTGGAATCCCTTATAGGTCCCGTAAATGCCGTACAGGTTGATCTGTTCATCAAGCAGCTGCATACTGGCGTTGTGTTTCGCCGCAAAAGCGTCCACGGTGAAGTCCGTTCCGGCATAGGTGAGCCGTATGGCGTCATGGGTTATATACTGGGAAGGGGTCAGCATGTTTGACAGCAGCCAGCCGTTGCCGAAAAGAAGTTCCTGGCGGCCTACGCGCAGCGTCAACGGTGTGTCAAAAACCTGGCGCATTTCGATATATGCCTGGTTCAACTGCACGGTGTCTAAACCTTCACCACGATTATCCGCGCCCGTGAGATAGTTCGACCGAAAACTTTCGCCGAAAACATACCAGTCATAAAGTTCAACGAAGGCTGTCACATTGTTTGTAAAATCCGCTTTGAAATTAAGTTTGACGGAGGATTCATAGCGGGTCCAATCTTTTCCATCGCTGTCCCATTTAAACAAAGACTTGGTGCCCGTAGATCCGATGGGACGCCAGGGGAGATAACTGCTGTTGATCCGGTTCACAAGGGGCTTCTCATCTTCCCATGCGTTTATATACCAGCGGCCGCGTATACGGAGCTCGCCACCAACAGACACCTGGGTCAGCTCTGCGGCGGCCTCCAGCGTGAAAATGACAAGCAGACCGCAAAGCAGAACAAGGCTGCAGGCGCGGTTCCACGGCTGTCGTTTTGAATTCAACATCACGCCTGCTACTGTCTGTATGAATGTCATGAAAAACTTCCTCCATCCTGGTTAATACAGTTCTAATAACTTAAAAAAATGCCTTTCGCTTCCAGAGTATAGCACCGAGACAAGATTGCCCGAAACCTGCAACGAACTAGTGCACCCTCCAACATTTCCTGATAAATTGTAGCGATTATAACATGGATTAGCATTAATAGCAACTTTTCTATAGCGATAGCAGGGGCGTGTTTTTTCATTAAAGCGTAACTACTTAATGTTAGGTAGAAAACGAACGTGGCCGATAGCTGGACAGGCTATTCCAGGAATCATGGACGGCCATAAAATAATTAACGCGTCCCGAAAAAGCAGGCAAAATAACCGGCAAGAAAACAAAACAGCCCAAAGACTGTCAGCAGTACCGTAGTCTTGATTTTACTTTCCCTTTTGCGCAGCCAGGACTTGGTGCGCAGGGCACGCAGTGCCTTGGGATCAGGGTCTATCCAGGCCAATATCGCCGTGATATTATCCTTACCGCCTTTTTTGTTCGCGGCATCGACCAAGATATCGACCTTTTCCTTCGCCGTCAACGGCCGCTGCAAAATTTCGGCGATGTCAGGGTCCGAAAGCATGTTGGTGAGACCATCGGTGCAGATAAGCACCTGGTCATCGGGTCTCAATGGCCACTGATACGTGTCGATTTCGAGCGTTTCGTGGGTGCCGATACAGCGGGTAACAAGGTTTCTCCTGTTGTCCTTTTCGGCAGCTGCCTGGGTCATCAAGCCCTGTTTGACCTGCTCGTCCACCCAGCTGTGATCCTCGGTCTTGGCCGCGAAAGCGCCGTTTCGGAACAGATATCCGCGGGAATCGCCCACATTTCCCAAATACGCCAGGCGGGGGCGGAGCAAGGCGGTGCACAGGGTGGTGCCCATGGGCAGATTCCCCTTAACCAAGTCCTTGTTCGTTTGAAAAATGCTGTCGTTCGCCCGTAACATGGCCCCTTCAATCGCGGAGAGATAAAAGGCGTCCTCCCGTTCCGAAGCGCGGTCTTCTTCAGGTACGGGCCCCTCCTTCAGAACATCCTTCATCATGGAAATCGCCAGTTTGGAGGCGATGTCCCCCCCCACGTGCCCTCCCAACCCGTCCGCAACAGCGATAAGCATGCCCTGTTGAAACAATTGCAGCCCTGGATGGGTAGTGTCGAAAATGCCGAAACTGTCTTCGTTCTTTGCTTTTTTGCGGCCGATATGGGACAAACCAGCTACGTCTATCAGCATGAGAACATCTCCCGGGGCACCGGTCCCGTCGCTCCATCAATGGCAGGCGGCACTGTTTTATTAATACGACCCAGGCGAAAATGCCTGAACCGGAACTCACACGTCAGAAAACATATCCGGGCGCAACCCGATATTGACGATGCTGCAGGCTTGGATGGGCTCCAGGCCCCGTTCCCGGGCGGCTTCCATCAGGGCGGGGCTTTCCGAACCGGGATTAAGGAAAAACTCCGCCGGTTTCTTCGCTGCAATTTCATCAAGCAGACCGATCCCTATGTCCGGGGATACATACAGGGAGATACGGTCCACCGGATCCGGCAGGTCGGCAATACCCCGGTATACCGTCAGCCCTTCGATTTCGTCCTCGGTCGGATTCACGGGGTAAACGGTCCACCCTCCCTGTACAAAGGCGCGCACCGCCTTGTTACCGTACTTTTTTCTGTTTTTCGAAGCCCCGACAATCGCAATACTTGGCATCGTCAACTCCTTTGCACACCCACCCTTAGGCGGCGAAACAAAACCAAGAGGCCGATCTGATCGCCCGACCACAGGGGTCACCTTTCCCGTGACCGGATACCACCCATTATAACACCTGCCCGTTTCAAAGGGAGGGGAAAAACGATTTTAATACGTCCAAATCCAACATGGGATACACGGGAAAACGTCCGAGCAGGGCCTGAACCCGTTCCCGCGCCTCGTCGCGCGCTTTTTCATCGAGTTCAAACTGGCGTTTGCTGGGCTTGCCTGCGTTGGCGCCGGAGGTCAGCAGGGCCGCTTTGGTATTGCTCAAGACCAGCCGAATAATGGCGGCGATTTCGGCCATTTCACCCTCGCCCATGCCCAGCGTGGTAACCGCCGCCGTACCCAGTCGCAGCCCGCTGGTGATCAGAGGGCCGTTCGGGTCGAAGGGCAGGGAATTGAAATTCAGGGTAATCCCGCATGCGCGCACGGCGGACGCGGCCTGTGCCCCCGTGAGGCCGCAACTTTCCGCCACGTTTATGAGCATCAGGTGATTGTCCGTGCCGCCCGTGGCCAGGGTAAAGCCGAGGCCGGAAAGGGCCGCCGCCAAGGCCCGGCTGTTGGCGACAATCCGGCGCGCGTAGTCCTTAAATCCCGGAGCATTGGCTTCCCGGAAAGCCACGGCCTTGGCCGCCAGCACGTGCGGCAGCGGCCCGCCGATGACCAGAGGGCAGCCCTTGTCCACATACTCGGCGAATTCTTTTTTGCAGAGAATAAACCCGCTGCGGGGACCGCGCAGGGTCTTGTGCGTGGTGGAAGTGACGATGTGGGCGTGGGCGACGGGGTTCTCATCGCCTTCAAAGACGCCGCCCGCGACCAGGCCCGCGAAATGGGCCATGTCCACCATCAGCACGGCACCGGCCTTGTCGGCAATTTCCCGCATGCGCCGGAAATTGATAAGGCGCGGATAGGCGCTGTACCCGGCCAGCAGGATCAACGGGCGAAGACGCAGTGCCATGGCCTCGATTTCATCATAATCCAGCAGGCCTGTCTCCCGGTTCACAGTATAGTTGTAAGATTCGAACATCTTGCCCGAGAGGTTGCGCCGGTAGCCATGGGTGAGATGGCCGCCAGAATAATAGTCCATGCCCAGCAACCGCTGGTTGTTCAAGGCCTCCCGGATGCTGTTCCAGTCTTCAGGCGACAATTGCATGGGGTTGGTGGTGCCGAACTTTTCGAGATTGGGCACTTCAATCCGCGCCGTCAGCACCGCCCAGAAGGCGATCATGTTGGCGTCGGCGCCGCTGTGGGGCTGCACATAGGCGTGTTCCGCACCGAAAAGTTTGCAGGCTTCGTCGCGCGCGATGGCCTCCACTGCGTCCACATTATCGCAGCCTTCATAAAAACGCTGATAAGGCACGCCTTCGGCATACTTGTCCGTGAGCAGGTTGCCCATAGCCAGCTGGGTGGCGGGTGAACAGTAATTCTCGCTTGCGATAAGTTTCAGATAGCGGCGCTGGTCTTCGAGTTCCTGCACGATGGCGCCGGCCGCTTCGGGGTTGTCCTGCGCAACGACCGACAAATTCGCCAGGTAGGCCAGGAAGGCGGGATCAATCGTGTCCGCGCTATGATTGCGCAAATAGGCGTGAATGGGTGTATCGGGCAACATATGCCTCCTTTTCTTTCAGACAAAAAATAGTGGATACCCAGTGAAACCGTAATGGTATAGTACCCCCCCGGCCGGAAATGTTTCAAGCGGGCGAGGCGGCGAATTTCCGGTTCGCTCCAGAGCAGCACACCCCGACAAACCGGGGTTAGTTGCGAAAAGAAATTTTTCGATTACAATTACGAGTACGAGCATGACTACGATTGTGCGATTCATGCTCGTGCTCGTGATCGTATCTCGTAATCGAGATGTTTTGTGAAAAACCCAATCCGGTTAAGTTGTTTTATACTAACGTGGGCCTTGCCCACAACCCAAAAAGAAAATATTTGGAGTATGTTGTTCACACTTTAGTGTGCGTGTTAACACAAAAGCCGTGAACAACTTAGCACGCTGAAGCGTGAACAACATACCAAACTTCTTGTTTTTGTTGATAAAAAATTTTCCATAAGGTACTACGCTTCGTCCGGGACTTCGCCCGGAAGAAGGGGCGTCTTCGACGCAACTGAAACGCAGTATCTCAGTCAGAAAGAAACACATGAAACACACCCGTATCAACGTATTTTTCGTTTCATTATAAACAACCTTAAGCAGCGTCATTCCGGTTT
>JAAYBJ010000298.1 GCA_012730105.1 Candidatus Hydrogenedentota bacterium | reverse complement strand
TCCTCAGGCAGCATCGTAGATAATCCTCCCGTATTTGTTTGCAGGATAGGCGATGCCGCCGATGACGTTCTTGCTGGATTCAAACCATTCGCTTCCGATCACGATAATATCGAAAGGATAACCGAGTCCTCGAAGCGTCGAATGGATTCGAACACTTTCTTTGCGCTGGTCACCCGGATTAGCCTCCACAACGAGCAAGTCTATATCGCTGTCCGCGGTCATTGTGCCGGTGGCGGCGGAACCAAAGAGGATGATCTTCTCGGGAGAGGCAACGGCGAGAATGCGCCGGATGATCTCATCAAGCGTCGCCTGGTCAATGGTTGTGGCTGACAGTTTTTCCATATTGATTAACGTCCGGTTTCCGTTGGGGTGGCCATGGGCAACCCCGCTGTTTACTAACTCGAAGTTGTTAAGCGCAAACTCTCATGTTTAGTGAGAGTTTTCCGCCTGAGCGCCGGGAACCTGCCGGTTTCCTTCCGCTTGCAGGTTTGCAACGGTCTCATAACATGAGAATACAGTAGTGGTAGGGGGGCGGTGCAAGTCGCGCATTGGGAGGCAGATACGACAACGCCCCGGCCTGTGTTGGACCGGGGCGTCGCGTAAACTAAAACCGAGGCCAAAGGCATCGGGAATTGGATGGCTCCGCGACCAGGACTCGAACCTGGGACCTAGTGGTTAACAGCCACCCGCTCTACCGACTGAGCTATCGCGGAATATGGGAGGTAATGATGATATTGTAGCAGGCGATGATGTTGTGAATCAAATTCACGCGGATTCAGACCGCCGGGCTGCGTAGTTTGGCGCGCCTGGTTTGTATTTTGTGCCCTCTATTGTGTTTAATGTGGAGTGCTTCGTTGATTTATTGACGCACAGGGTAGTTGAAACGCAGGCATCCGATGAAACAAGAAGTAATCGATTACATCAGCCGTTGGATAGAATCCTTCAAGCGGGGCAGGCAATTTATCGCCCATGACATCTGGCGCATCGGGCTTCCGGGCGAAGAGGTACCCAACGGCCTGATCATCAAGCAGATACGGGCGATCATTCTCCTGGCGCGCGGGCTTATGGAAGAAACCATCCTGCTCCGTGCGTCCGCGCTCACCTTTGCCACGCTCCTGTTCCTGGTGCCCTTCCTGGCCCTGATGTTCTTCCTGATCCAGACTTTCAATATCGGCGACCAGATCTATGAGCGCATGGACAAGCAAATGTCCAAGGCCGTTACGGCCTTGCGCCACATGGATGAAGGGGAGTCGGAAGGCGAGACCGGGGACGTTCTGGAGGGGGAGGGGAATGTACCGGTGGAAGAGGCGACCACGCCGGTGCTGGGCACTGCCGTTCCGGGCCTTGAGGACAGCGATGAGTTGTTGAAAAAACAAATGATCGGCTGGGTCTTCCCCATTTTCAGGGACGGCAACGCCATTACGGACGCGTCCGATTACACCAATCCGGTGAAGATATTCGTTTCCCTCGCCGAAGGCGGCGTTAATAATCCCAGGACCCTGGGTATTTCCGGATTGATCTTTATTTTGACCACTGTCTTCGGTTTCATGCGCAACGTGGAATATACGCTGAACCGGATCTGGAGTGTAAAGCGGCAGCGCAACCTCTTCCTCGTGATCAGTCATTACATGATGATCACCCTGCTGCTGCCCTTTGTGGCCGCCTCCATTATGGGCATCAGCGCCGCCCTCGAGAATCCTTATGTGGCGGACACGCTGGGCACCTTTGCCTTTGCCGTGCGCGCCATGCAGTTCCTGGTGCTGTGCCTGTCGTTCACCCTGATCTATTATGTCGTGCCGAATACCAAAGTCTATTTCCGGTATGCGCTGCTGGGCGGCATCGTGGGCTCGGGCCTGTTTATGGTGAATTCCTGGGCCTATGTGAAATTCCAGATCGGCCTTGTCGGCTACACCAATTACTTCTTTACCTTTGCCCTGTTCCCCCTGCTGCTCATGTATATCTATATCAGCTGGATCACCCTCCTTTTCGGTTCCCTGGTTTCTTTCGCCTATCAGAATGAAAAAACCTTCGCCATGGAACGGCTTGCTGAAGACGCTCCCGAAGCCTATCGGGAGGCCTTCGCGGTCCGTCTCATGCTGGAACTCGCCTATCGGTATAACAACGTTTTGCCTTCCCTGTCCGTGCAGGAAGGGGCCGAGCGCTGGAATGTGCCCACCCGTATTGTGAGCGAGACCCTGGACGCGCTGCATCGCGCGAACCTGGTTACCGTTCTGGCCACGACGCCGGTCACCTACCAGCCGCACCACGACACCCGCAAGATGAAAATTCTGGATGTGGTGAATGCCGTTCGGGAAAACGGAAAGGATCCTTCGTTGTTGCGTAAAGACAAGGGCTGCAAGCACTTATACAGCGCCCTGTACGCGGCGGATCCCGCCATCCTGCAGAAGGATGTCTATGCGATGTCAAAGGAAGTTCCCCGGTAGGTGCTGCGGGCTGAGGCGATTCGGGATTTCGGAAAGAGATACATGTTACTTAAGGATAAGACAGCATTGATTACCGGCGCAGGCCGGGGGATAGGCCGTGCCGTAGCGCTGGCCTTTGCTGGTCAGGGATGCAGCGTGGCGCTTGTCGCGCGTACCCGTGGCGAGTTGGAGGAGGTCGCGGCGGAGATTTCCACCTTGAAAGGCCGTGCCCTTGTCCTGCCGTGTGACGTGGCCGACCCCGGCGTGGTTCAGGAAGCCGCTGAGAAGGCGCTGAATGCGTTTGGCCGGGTCGACATCTTGGTAAATAACGCGGGCTATGCCTGCTTCAAGCCGGTATGGGAACTGAGCCTGGAAGAGTGGCGGCGTTCGCTCGATGTAAACCTTACCAGCGCCTTCCTGTTTTGCCGCGCCCTGTTGCCGCACATGATGGAGCGGCGGAGCGGACGCATTATCAACATGTCCAGTGTCACGGGGCTTAAAGCGCTCCCGGAGCAGGGCGCCTATTGCGCCGCCAAGCATGCCCTGAACGGTTGGACCAAGAGCCTCGCTCTGGAACTGCGCCCCTATAACATCGCCGTCCACGCGGTGTGCCCGGGCGGGGTGGATACCCGCTTTTCCAGGGAGGCCATGCCGCACCGGGACAAAAGCGGTTGGATGCAGCCGGAAGATATCGCCCATACCGTGTTGCATCTCGCCACGCTGAGCCCCCGGGTGGCCTTGGACATTGTAAGCCTGCGCCGCTTTGCCGGCGAGCCCCTGGCTTGAGGCCGCAATGGATTCCCGCGAACCTTCCCCGGATACCAACGAGTACCTCGACCTGTCGCTGCTATCGGAACAGTCTGCGCTGTATGCCGTGGACGGGCCGGAAGAGGAGTTGGAGGGGGTCGTGGATAGAATCGTTTACGAAAACACGGAGAACGGTTTTTTTGTCGGCCGGCTGCGTGAATCGGATATGGGCCCCCTGGTCACCTTTGTGGGCAATCTCATGGCGGTGTCCCCCGGGGAAACGGTGCGGCTCAAGGGACGCTGGGTGGAAGACAAACGTTTCGGGCGGCAGTTCCGGGCCGCCGCCGCCGAAGTGGTGTTGCCCACATCCGCCGCCGGCATTGAGCGTTACCTGGGTTCCGGGCTGATTCCGGGGATTGGCCCCACCTACGCCAAACGACTGGTGGACGCTTTCGGCGTGGAGACACTGAAGGTTATCGGGGAACAGCCGGAACGGCTGCGGCGCGTGCCGGGAATCGGGCGGAAACGGGCCGGTCAGATTCAAAAAGCGTGGAACGAGCAGCGTTCCATCCAGTCCGTCATGATTTTCCTGCAAAGCCACGGCATTTCCTCCGCCCAGGCCGTGCGCATTCACAAGCAATACGGCGATGCCGCCGCCGCCACCCTGCGCGCCAATCCGTACCGGCTGGCCCGGGATATTTCCGGTATCGGTTTCCTTACCGCGGACAGGATTGCCCGGCAAATGGGCATTGCCGCGGACGCGCCGGCCCGGGTCAAAGCCGCCATGTTGCATGTGCTTACTACGGCCGGTGAAAACGGCCACGTATTCTACAAGGGGGAGGAGTTGCGCCGGTCCGCTTCCGAATTGCTTAAACTGCCGGAGAATCCCTTTCAAGAGATACTCGGGGAGATGACTGAAGCGGGGGAAATCATCTTGGACAAGGATGCCTGGTACCTGCCTTCCCTGTACCATGCGGAACGGGGCTGCTCAGAAAGGTTGAAACGCTTGTTGCGCGCCCCCCTGGACCATGTGCCCATACAGGTGGAAAACGCCCTGAAATGGGTGGAAAAGCGGGTGAATATCAGCCTGTCCGAGGAACAGCGGGAAGCGGTCCGCGTCGGCGTTCAGGCCAAGGTCATGGTGATCACCGGCGGGCCGGGAACCGGGAAAACCACCGTGATCAAGAGCCTGATGGCCATCATGGAGGCCAAAGGGGTCGGTTACCTCCTCGCCGCGCCCACGGGACGCGCCTCCAAGCGCATGGAAGCCGCCACCGGGGCCGATGCGCGCACCATTCACCGGCTCCTCGAGTTCAGCCCGGCCACCGGCGCTTTTCAGCGGGATGAAAAGAACCCCCTGGAAACCGACATGCTGGTCGTAGACGAGGCGAGTATGCTCGACATCGAATTGGCCCACGCCCTCTTTCGTGCCCTGCGGCCGGGAACGCGTTTGGTCCTGGTGGGGGACGTGGACCAACTGCCTTCTGTCGGCCCAGGCAATGTACTTTTGGATATCATCGCTTCCGGCGTGGTTCCGGTGGTGCGCCTGAAAACCGTGTTCCGGCAGGGTGCGCAGAGCGGCATCATCACCAACGCGCACCGGATCAACCGCGGCGAAATGCCCATTTTTAATGATCGCGATTTCTTTCTTATCGACCGCCAGGAACCGGATAAAGCGCTGGAAACCATTGTGGAGGTGGCGTCGCGGAGGCTTCCGTCGCGTTTTGGCCTGCACCCGTTGCGGGATGTGCAGATTCTGGCGCCCATGCGCAAAGGGGCGGCGGGGGTGGAAAACATCAACCTTGCCCTCAAACAGGCGCTCAACCCGGACGGGAAGCCTGTTCCCCATCGCGGTTTCGGCGTGGGGGACAAGGTCATGCAAACCAGGAACAATTATGAGTTGGACGTGTTCAACGGCGATGTCGGCATCGTGACCGTTGTGGATTCGGATGCCGGCGAGATTGAGGTCTGTTTTGAAGACGACCGGCGGGTGTTGTATTCCCTGGACACCGTGGACAATCTTACCACGGCCTATTGCACCACCGTGCATAAAGCCCAGGGCAGCGAATATCCCGCCGTGGTATTATCTTTCCTGCCGCAACACTATATGATGCTCCAAAGAAACGTACTCTACACAGCCATTACGCGCGGCAAGAAACTGGTGGTAATCGTCGGCTCCGGCAAAGCGGTTGCCATGGCCGTTCACAACAGCAACATAGCGCGGCGCAACAGCAATCTCAGCGACCGGCTGCGAAACGTGCTGTGATTCTGGTCCGGCCGACAGGGCCAGACCGTTCCAAAGAAGGAGTTAGATTCAATGAAAATGAATACCCGCAGGGAATTTTTGAAACAGGGTTCGGCGCTTATCGCCGGGGCTTCCATTTTCGGAAGCGCGGCGCCGCTTTTCGCTGCAGGACCGCAGTCCGTGTTGTTTGATCGTTTTGTTGATCCGCCCCGGGATTACACGCTGATCCCCTTCTGGTTTCTGAACGATGACCTGGACGAAACGGAACTGTGCCGCCAGCTGGATGATTATGCCGACCACGGCGTGTACGGTGTGGTGCCCCACGCGCGCATCGGATTGCCCCGGGAATTGGCCTTTATGTCCGACCGCTGGCTCCACATGATCCAGGTGTGCGTGGAACACGCCGCAGCGCGGGACATGCGTATTATCCTGTACGATGAGGGTATGTATCCCTCGGGCTCCTGCGCCGGCCGGGTGGTGGCCGCCGACCCGCGTCACGCCACGCGCTGCCTTGAACGGCGGCGCAAAAGTGGGACACCCGGTGAAGACGAAGAAGTCGTTTATGAGGATGACACGTTCCAATATGTCAACACCCGGTCGATGGGAACCATACGGGGCGTGCATTACGGCATGGATGACGGCGAGGCGGACGCGCCGCCTTCGGCGGACATTCTGAACCCGGAAGCCGTGGCCAGTTTTCTGCACCTCACCCATGACCGGCATTATGAAGTGCTGGGCGACCATTTCGGCAAAACGGTCATCGCCATTTTCACCGATGAGCCCAACCCCCTCGGCCGGGGGGGCAAAAAGGGGGTGAAACCGTGGACCTGGGAATTCGCTCCCTTTCTGGAATCCTGTCTGGGTTACGATTTCATGCCCCATCTGGCCGCGTTGTGGGACGATGCGGTTCCGGAGGCGGAACGATTCCGTCGCGATTTTGAACGGGCCGTGAACTCGAGGTTGGAACAGTGCTATTACAAGCCCTATTCCGATTGGTGCGAGGAGCACGGCATCGCGTTGACGGGACATCCCGCCGGTTCCATGGATATCGGCACCCTGAAATATTTCCAGATGCCGGGGCAGGATGTGGTGTGGCGTTACCTGGAGCCGTTTCAGGAAAAATCCCTGGAAGGGCCCCATTCCACCATGGGCAAATGCAGCTCCTCCGCCAAAATCAATTATGGCCGGTCGCGCAACCTGAACGAATGTTTCGGCGCCTATGGCTGGGAATTCACCTGGGAGGAAATGCGCTGGCTGACCGACTGGCTGCTGGTGCGAGGGGTGGATATGTTATCGCCCCATGCCTTTTATTATTCCGTGCGTGGGGAGCGGCGTAATGAGCGTCCGCCGGATGTGGGTCCCAACAACACTTGGTGGGATCGCTATAAACCCTATGCGGATTATTGTCGGCGGATTTCCTGGATGAATGCCGTGGGGACGCAGGTGTGCGATATCGCTGTCCTGGGGTCCGCGACACGCCTGCCCTGGCGGGTGGCCCGCGTGCTTTTCGAACACCAGCGCGATTTTAACTATATCGACACCGCTACCCTTCTGGACAAAGCCGAAATTACCGAAGCAGGTCTCGCGATTGGCGCCATGAACTATACTGTATTGATCGTGGACGGTGCGGACACAGTGGAACCGGGCGTGGTGGAAGCCCTGGCGCCGCTCATGGCCGCCGGACGGGTTATTGTCTACGAGGACAAGGTGGAGGAACTCCCCGCGGCGGTTTCGGGAACTGATGAATTATTGCGTGTCCTTGACGCGTTGGCGCCGCCGGACTTGGCCCTGGAACCGGCGTGCAAGGATGTCCGCTATAGGCATGTCGTGCTGGAGGGTTCCGACTTTTATTTCGTGACCAATGAAGGCCCGGATCCGGTGGATGCCCGTGTTACCGTGGCGGCACACGGTCCGCGCACCTGGTGGGATCCCTATGCCGCGAAACGCATGGAGGACCGGGCGCCTGACCATCTGCAGATTGGGCCCTATGAGTCCTGTATTCTGGCTGTTCTTGATGGTCCGGAATCCGAATGACCACAAACATTTGAAGATTGCGGTACTTGATTGCTCAAGTATCCTCATAAAAACAAGAAGTTGAATCATTGTACGGATGCTGCTTTGGAGTGCGCAAGCCATGCTTGCGCTTTCGCTTTCTTGTTGGTTTGCAGTAAAACGCGAGATATTCATACTCAATTTTACAGTCTATGCGAGAGTAAAAGCGCGAGCATGGCTTGCGCACTCCAAAGCAGCAGAACATAGGGTTGCAGGCATAGCCCGCGTTGGTACCTGATCGCTCCCGGGCATTCTCTAAATCTGAGCATGCGTTATGTGATACCAAATTCGTCTGGTTCCCAAATTCCCATTTGGGAACCCCTTCTCTCTTGAAATTCCATTTCTTTCTTATCCGTTGCGTAATACTTATACCGCAAGCCCTGGCCACTGGTTGCGACGTACAACTTCGCACACCCTTCCGTTCCCAAATGGAATTTGGGAACGAGAAAAACAAAGGATAATTTGGTTGCGGCTATGCCGCGCTATGTCTATTCGTGGTTCCATTTATTTTGAGTTGCGGGTAATGCCCGCGTTGTGAATGTTAAACGCCTGTTGTGTTCCTGTGATACAATGGAATTCGGCAGTAAGCACCACGTGTTTCGTTAACAGGATAAGGTAACGTGCCATGGATACTCCTACCAACCGCCGTGAATTCGTGAAACATTCCCTGTTGGGCGCCGCGCTTGCGGGAACAACCCTGGGGGCCGCACAGATGGCGAATGCCCAGCAGCGTGACGAACTTGCGCTGCCCGCGCCCCTGGACCTGGAACCGGAAGGCGACCTGCCCCAGGGCAAGATCGGCAAGATGTCCGTCAGCCGGATCCTGCTGGGCGGCAACCTCCTGACTCACTTCACCCACAGCCGGGACCTGAAGTATGTCTATTCCCTCTGCGAGCATTACAACACCGATGAAAAAATCATGGAGACCATGGCGGTGGCGGAAAAGCACGGGGTGAACACCCTGGTGATCCATACCGTTCCCACGGCCATGGAAGTGCTGAGGACCTACCGCCACGAACGCGGGGGAAAAATGCAGTGGATTATCTGTCCCACGGCACAGGTGGACAAGGATCCCGACGGGTACCGGAAACAGGTGAAGGAAATCGTGGATATCGGAGTCGACGCCATCTATCTGTGGGGCGTGACCGCGGACAGACTGACTTCCGAAGGCAATGTGGACGCTATGGTCAGGGCCGTTGAAATCGGCCATGAATTCGGACTGCCCTCCGGGGTCGGCGGACATGACTTGCGTGTGATAGAAACCTGTGAAGAACGCGGCGTGCCCGCGGACTTTTATATCAAGACCTTCCATCATCACAATTATCCCAGCGCGCCCAGGCCCGATGAACTCACCGAAATCTACCGTGAGGTGCCGGGATATTGGTGCAAAGATCCCCAGGCGGTCATTGATGTCATGAAATCTGTCGAAAAGCCTTGGATTGCTTTCAAAGTCATGGCTGCCGGGGCCATCCCGCCCGCGGATGCCTTCCAGTATGTCTTTGAAAATGGCGCCGATTTCTCGCTGGCCGGAATGTTCGACTTCGAAATCGAGGAAGACGTGCGGATTGCCAAGGAAGTATTAAAGAAGGTGAAACGGGAAGTGCGCCCTTGGCGCGCCTAAAAAACCGCACCAAGGAGTGTGCTCATGAGAACCTTGATTCTGACGTGCATGGGTCTGGCGGTGGCGATGGGCATGCCCGCCCACGCCGACGAGGCGGCGCCCTTTCCCTTTTTCGCCTATTGCATTGACACGCACGACACCATGAAACGTTCCTTGGTGGAACAAGCCGGCCTGATCAAAGAACTGGGATTTGACGGCGTGGGGCATTTATGGCTGGACAATGTCAAGGAGCGCCTGGAAACCCTGGATGCCGCCGGGCTGAAGCTGTTTCAAATCACGATTCGGGTCAACATGGCCTCCACGGAGGCGCCCTATGAGGCGAAACTGAAGGAAGTGTTGCCCCTCCTCAAAGACCGAAACGTGCAAGTGTGCCTGCTGATGGAAGGCGTGCCCCCTTCCGACAGGCAGAGCGATGCCGTGGGGGTGAAGATTATCCGGGAATTGTCGGACCTGGCAAAAGATTCCGGAACCGAAATTATCCTGTATCCTCATGTGAACAACTGGCTGGAACGCGTGGAAGATGCGGTTCATGTGGCGCGCCTGGTGGACAGGCCCAATGTGGGCGTTATGTTCAATCTGTGCCATTGGCTCAAGGAGGACAACGAAGAAGGCCTGAAAGATCTTCTGAAATCCGCCCTGCCCTGGCTGCGCGCCGTAAGCATCAACGGGGCGGACCGCGCCGAAGAAATCAAGAACGGCGCCGGCAACTGGCTGCAGCCCCTGGACAGCGGCAGTTTCGATGTGGCCGGGTTACTAGATGTCCTGAAAGAACTGGGGTACACAGGTCCCGTGGGCCTGCAATGCTGGGGGATAGAAGGGGACGCCCGGGACCACCTCACCCGTTCCATGGGCGCCTGGAAAGGTTTTCAGAAAGACGGGAAATAGCCCGCCGTACCGTATACTTGGTCCATGCTAAGGCGAACGGATCCCATGCGGATCATGGTTTTGGGGCTTTGGACCGCACAAAACGGCAAAAATCCGCTATAAGCACTTGACTTGTCGTAGCATATTTACGTATGCTGGCTTAGCCTTAATGCAGGGGGATAACGTCACATTGAGGCGATTCAAACCCTGTATGGCGGGAGGAACTCCAAGCCAGGGAGAACGTGATGGACGATATCAAAGACCGGTGGCTGTCCGTGGAGGATATCTGCAAGTATCTTGGGATAAGTACGGATACCGTCTACAGGTGGCTGGATGAACGTTCAATGCCTGGTCACCGTGTTGGGAAAAAGTGGAAATTCAAAACGGTAGAAGTGGATGAGTGGGTCAGGGGGGGGGGAGCCGATTTGGCCTGTCGGCCCGAATCACATACGGACTCTGAAGAACAATGAACGGGATATATGCAGAGCCTCAAGCAAGATTGTTTGGCTGCACCATAGGGGGCAGCATATGAACCTCGACCAACTCAAGCCTAATGCGATAGCCTCTGGTCCTGTTTTTCCCGAACCTGTGAAGATTATTGCCGTTGTCCCAATGGGTTCTTCGACTAAAATTATTGCCGAGGGTCTGGAGTCGGGAAAGGTCCATCAGCCAGTTCTTTCCTCAGAGCAGCTCGCAACACTCGAAATTTCGCCTGATTCAAAACCATACGATGGCGATCCCGAACGTTTCCGGTTGGGCATCGAGTCCATTCGTCTGGGGCTGGCCTACGAATACGACCCTTATTTCAGCCTTTCCATTGCGCGTGTTGATCCGCTTCCTCATCAGTTGGAAGCCGTCTACGATTACTTTCTGAAACTGCCCCGTATCCGCTTCCTGCTCGCCGACGACCCTGGCGCAGGCAAGACGATTATGGCAGGTTTGCTCGTTAAGGAGCTGAAAGTACGTGGACTGATTCGACGCGTGTTGATTATCACACCCGCTAACCTTTCTTTTCAGTGGCAGCGGGAACTTAAAGACCGCTTTCGCGAGGACTTTACCGTGGTTCGAAGCGACCTGCTTCGTGCCAACTACGGCGCCAACCCTTGGCAGGATTTAGATCAGGTCATTACCTCCGTTTCCTGGGTTTCCCGTATAGAGGATGCCAAGGACAGTCTGATGCGCAGTCACTGGGATTTGGTGATTGTTGATGAAGCCCACAAAATGAGCGCCTACGGCGAGGATAAGAAGACCCTGGCATATCAATTGGGCGAATCGTTGTCCCGCATGACCGATCACTACCTGCTGATGACGGCGACGCCGCATAAAGGCGATCCGAAGAACTTCTCCCTCTTCCTGCGTCTGCTCGATCCGGATGTCTATGCCGACGTGAAAAGCATCCATCTGGCTATGGAACACAATGATGCGCCCTTTTATCTTCGTCGCGTAAAAGAAGCTTTGGTGACTTTTCCAGATCCAAAGACGGGAAAATCTAAGAGCTTGTTTACCAAGCGCATCGTCCATACCGCCGGGTTCGAAATTGATAATGAGGAACTCGATTTCTACGATGCTTTAACACAGTATGTCGAAGATCAGTCCATTCGCGCAGCGGAGCAGAATACAGCAGCGGCCAGAGCTGTTGGATTCACGATGGCCATGCTGCAAAGACGTTTCGCATCGAGCGTTTATGCGGTTCGACGGACCCTGGAAAGGATGATACAAAAGCGCCGATGGATTCTTGAGAATCCGGAAGAGCATCATCAGAAGCAGATCGAGAAAAAAATACCGGAGGACTTCGAAGACCTTCCAGAGGACATGCAGCAATCCATTTTAGACGCCGCTGAGGCGGCCGTGATCTCTGTTGATCCTCAAGCGCTCCGAGAAGATATCGTGGAACTAGAGAATCTTGTCGAGAAGGCGCGAACGCTCGAACAGGGAGAAGTCGAATCGAAACTCGTTCGCCTCAAGTCGTTTTTGACCGACGAGAACTTCTTCAAAGATCCCCGCATGAAACTGCTCATCTTTACCGAGCACAAGGACACCCTCGATTATCTGGTGGCTGACGGTCATGACGGAAGACCGCTTGGCAAACTACGGGAATGGGGATTTAACACCACACAGATTCATGGCGGCATGAAGATCGGAGATCGAAACACACCGGGAAGCCGTATCTTTGCCGAACGCGAATTCAAGGAAGACTGCCAGATTCTCGTAGCCACCGAAGCCGCAGGCGAAGGCATCAACCTTCAGTTCTGCTGGTACATGATCAACTATGACATCCCGTGGAATCCCAATCGGCTCGAACAGCGGATGGGGCGCATCCATCGCTACGGTCAGGAGAAAGACTGCTACATCCAGAACTTTGTGGCCACCAATACACGCGAGGGACGTGTTTTTGAAAAACTCTTCGAGCGCATAGAGCAGATCGAAACCGACCTCGACCCCAATCGCACGGGCAAGGTCTTTAATGTTCTGGGCGACATGTTTCCCGCCAACCAGATCGAAAAATGGTTGCGCGATATGTATGCGCACAACCAGATGACCGAAGAACTGATCAAATCCCGCATCATTGAACAAGTAGACACCGACCGCCTTCGCGAGATTACAGAGTCCACCTTGGAGGGATTGGCCAAGCGCAGCCTGAACCTTTCAGCCATCATTGGAAAATCCGAAGAAGCAAAAGAGCGTCGCCTTGTTCCGGAAGTCATCGAGGCATTTTTTCTTGGCGCCGCGCCGCTGGCCGGTGTTTCGCCCAAGCCGCTTTCGCCGAATCAACATGTCTATCGCGTGGGACGTCTGCCGCGCAGCCTGATGCCTCTTGGCAACGAACTCGAGTCGCAGTATGGTCGCCTTGGAAAAGAATACAAGAACATCGTCTTCGACAAGGAAGAACTCCAGGAGGATCCTACCCTCGAGTGGGTGACGCCAGGCCATCCGCTCTTCGAATGCGTCCGCGTCTTTATCGAAAGAGATGTACGGGAATGCCACTTCAGGGGAACCATTTTCTACGACCTGCACGCTTCGTCTCCCGCGCATCTGGATGTGTTCTCGGCGGAAATTCGAGATGGACGGGCCAATGTGCTTCACAAGCGGCTGTTCGTTGTTCAGGCCGACGCGGCGGGCCGATTGACGGTCAGGCAACCCACCATCTTTCTTGATCTCTCCCTTGCGCCGAGAGGAACCGAAGTCCCCGCTGGTTTGACTTCGCCGGATGCGACCGCGCTCGAAGTCGTCCTGAACGATCAGGCCCTTCAACCACTACTGATCGAGGAAATAGCCAAAAGGGAACGGGAAACCGAGCGTATCTCCGAGCACATGGAGGTCAGCCTTAACGCGGTCATAGACAAGGTACAATGTCAGTTTGCCGAGTTGATGACCCAGAAGGAGGCGGGCGCCACCGAGGTCGGCTTGGACGGTCGGCTCAAGATGGCTGAGGACCGACTCGACGAGCTGAACAACCGACTGGAGACCCGCCGCAACGAATTGCTGCAGGAACGCCAGTGCGCCATCAGCAATATCCACCACATCGCATCCGCCTGGGTCTTGCCCCATCCAGAACGCGAAGCCCCCGACATCAAGCCAATGGTGAGCGATCCCGAAATAGAGCGCATCGCAGTCGAAGCGGTCATTGCATGCGAAGCGGCGCGCGGCTGGGTCGTGCAAAGCGTTGAGAGCGAAAATCGCGGTTTCGATCTCATCTCACGCCGTCCCCATGCGGAAGACCCGCAAACCGCTATCGAAGTTCGTTTCATCGAAGTCAAGGGACGATCTCAAGTCGGCGAAGTCGCTCTGACAATGAACGAGTTTCAGACTGCCGAACGCCTGCAGAACGATTATTGGCTCTACGTCGTGTTCAACTGCGCAACCACCCCGGAGATCCACATCGTTCGCAATCCGGCGCGTCTTGGATGGAAGCCTATCGTCAAGATCGAGCACTATCACGTCGGACCGCAGGAGATTCTGCGGGGTGAGGAGAAAGACGTATGATCTTCCGTAATAGAGAAAGTATTCAAACCGGGAGGCGGCGTTTCCATGCCTGAGCAACATGCAGACATTCTGATCTATCAAGCGGAGGACGGACGGACAAAAGTATCGGTTCGCCTTGAAGACGAATCTGCGTGGCTCCCGCAAACAGCCCTCGCAGACCTTTTTGAAACTTCAAAGCAGAATATCAGCTTGCACATACGCAACATATTGGAAGAAGGCGAGTTGGAGGAAATTTCAGTTGTCAAGGAATACTTGACAACTGCCGTCGACGGCAAACGCTATCGGGTAAAACACTATAATCTTGACATGGTTCTGGCCGTCGGTTATCGCGTCCGTTCGCCCCGAGGCGTTCAATTCCGACAATGGGCCACGGAACGCCTGCGCGAATACATCGTCAAGGGCTTCACGATGGACGATGATCGCCTGAAAATGACGGACCGGCGCACCGACTATTTCGATGAACTGCTGGCGCGTATCCGGGAGATCCGGGCCAGTGAGGCGCGCGTGTACCAGCGCATCCGTGAAATTTTCTCCCTCGCTTCCGACTACGTGGAAGATCAGCAGGAAACCCAGACCTTTTTTGCCACGATGCAGAATAAAATGCATTTTGCCGCCACGGGATTGACCGCCGCTGAAATCATTCACCACCGCGCCAATGCCGCCCTCCCCAACATGGGCCTTACCAGCTGGAAAAGTGGGCGCGTGCTCAAACGCGACATCGGCACGGCAAAAAACTACCTCGACGAAAAGGAAATTGATACCCTGAACCGCATCACTGTCATGTTCCTCGACCAGGCTGAGTTCCGCGCCCAGCGTCGGCAGGATATCCGCATGAAGGACTGGGAACTCTTTCTCGATAAGTTTCTGCGCGACACCGACTTGTCTGTGCTCGGCAAGGCCGGATCAGTCAGCCGGGAGCAGGCGATCGAATGGGCAAACGAACAATACGTCGCCTTCGCCGAACGCCGCCGACTTGAAGCCGAGACCGCCGCGGATGAACGCTATATTGAAGATTTGAGGAATACCGCTAAATCTATTGAAGAAAAAAGCAACCGCCAATCTATTTCAAGGAAGGCTCGCCGCAATGGTGGTGATGGCAAAAAGAAAGTATGATGTCATGAGTCGACAGGCAAGAATCAAGATGGCAATCTGCTACGATTTTGATGGTACACTCTCCCCAGGGAATATGCAGGAATATGATTACATTCCACAATTAAATATATCATCAAAGGAGTTTTGGGCGGATGTTCGCCAGCGGGCGCAGAGCCAGAAAAGCGATGAAATTCTTGCCTACATGGCCTTGATGATCGAGAAAGCCAATGCAGACCGTTCCAAGGGTATCCAAATTACCCGGCAGGCGTTTTCTGACTATGCTAAGAAAGTCAAACTGTTTAAGGGTGTTGACGACTGGTTCTCTAGAATCAATAACGATGGCAAGGAGATCGGGATTGCAGTTGAGCACTACATCATCTCTTCCGGCATTCGTGAAATGATTGAAGGCACTTCTATCGCAAAGCATTTCGAACGGGTCTATGCCTCTTCATTTATGTATGACCAACACGGGGTCGCCTATTGGCCATCTCTGGCTGTCAATTACACCACCAAAACACAGTTTATCTTCCGCATCAACAAAGGGTGTTTAGAGGAGTGGGACAACAGCACAATCAACAATTATCAGCCGCATGCCGAGCGTCCTATTCCTTTCGAACGAATTGTCTATCTTGGGGATGGCCTGACCGATGTTCCCTGCATGCGATTGGTTAAGGACCAAGGAGGCCATTCAATTGCAGTCTATAAGCCCAATACCAAGGGCAGGAAAGAGGCTGCGCAACAACTCTTGAAAGAAGGTCGGGTAAATTTTATTGCTGCTGGTGACTATTCGGAAAACAAAGAAATTCACAGACAGATAACTTCAATCATCCGGAAGGTTGCCGCTGATGCCCACCTACTGGCAATGGCGACGAAATGCAACCCACAGCCTAGATACAGGCGAAATAATACATGTTCATCCACACCTGATAACGAAAGCCAAGAGCACACACGAGAACCTGAAGATTAGGAAAGCAAATGAAAACCAGCCCACTTCGAAAAGTCAGGGAACGATTTATTCGCCTGTTTGTTGTGGAATGCCCCAGTCCTATTGACGCATTGGCGGGTATTGGGGAAGGCCCCATTGTCGCGGCCATTGGAAAACTGAATGGGCACCAATGTGTTGAGTACCAAATCAAAAGTAAAGTAGAGTTTGAGACTTTGTGCAAGTACCTTGGATCTATGAACCATGTTGAGGATCGTAGCCCTGAGATTACATCTTGTCTGCATATCAGTACCCATGGCGACAATGAAGGATTACTGCTTGGTGGTGATGAGGTATTGTGGGAATCTCTGGCTGAATGTCTTCAGCCGTTCCTTAATGTGCCAGAAAATCATACCCCTTCTCGTATTATTGTCTTGTCTGCTTGCATGGCGGAAAGTCAAAAGGTCACAAAAGCATTTGAAAAATATGCTAGATCTCACGATGATGTGACCCCACCGCAATATGTATTCTGCACCACGGGGGAAGTGCCGTGGGATGCCGCAGCAGTCGCGTGGGCTGTTTTTTACCATTTATTGCCACAAGCAAATCTGGAAGATAAGAAAAGCATTCAAGACATCTTAACCAGGATTGCATCCATCGGCTTGCCAGAGTTTGTATATTTTCGGTGGGATAATGACCGTTCTAAGTATTTGAAGTATGCTGCTAAAAAGAAATGAGAGGCCGATGAGTTATCCCAAGCGACTTATAGAGGTGGACCTGCCCATTAAGCGGATTTCGGCGCATGCACGGCGGGAGAAGTCAATTCGCCATGGGCATATTTCGACGCTGCATATCTGGTGGGCGCGACGGCCGTTGGCGGCGTGCCGGGCGGTAGTGTGCGCGTCGTTATGGCCCGATCCCGGCGATGCCATCTGTCCACCGAGCTTCGTTGAGACCGCCAATCGGTTGATGACGTACTGGGGCACGGAATGCCTACTCAGGTGCAGTGGCGAGAGCTACCCGCGCTTCAACAAAATTGCCAGGACCCCGGTTTGTCTGGACGATGCGACTGAACTTCGCAAGGCGCTGCTGGATTTCATCGCCGACTTCGCTAATTGGGACAACTCGACCGATGCCGAATACCTGGCCGTGGCGCGAACGTTGACCGTTGCCGCTCACGACGCCTTGGAGGGGCACGATTCCTTCCGACTCCCGAAGTCGATCACTGTGGATTCTCTAAACGAGGCAATCAAGGACGCGCCACGTCCCCTTCTCGTTGATCCCTTCGCGGGAGGCGGGGCCATCCCGCTCGAAGGATTGCGCTGCGGGGCCGATGCCTTTGCCAGCGATCTCAATCCAGTGGCTGTCTTACTGAACAGGGTTGTACTTGAGTTCATCCCCAAGTATGGCCATCGCTTAGCCGGCGACGTTAGGAAGTGGGGCCAGTGGGTTAGGGAGCAGGCCCAGAAGGAATTGTCTCCCTATTACCCAACAGACAAAGACGGCGCCATACCAATAGCGTATCTATGGGCGCGGACAGTCGCCTGCGAAGGACCAGGTTGTGGTGTGGACATCCCATTGGTAGGCCGAGCTTTGTTTGCCAGTAGCAAGAATGAATCAAGAGCATTTCGGTTCCGAGCTGGGGATGACAAGCATGTCCATGTTGAGATCGTCAATGGTTCAAAGGCGAAATCGGCGGATGGTACCTGCAAGGGTTTTGTCGCGACATGTCCTGTATGTGGATACTCTACACCGAAGAAAAGTGTGCAACGTCAGCTAGCCGCAAGACGTGGAGGTGCTGATGATTCCACCTTACTCACTGTTCTCACCCTTGGACCGGCAGGTCGTCGTTATAGGGAAGCAAGTGAGGAAGATTTCGAAGCATTTGAACTCGCAAAGCAAACGCTGAGTGGGTACGCAGAAACTTCTGCCGCGAATGGGCTCACAGCAATTCCTAGTGAACCAATACCTGGAAAGCATACTCACCGTGCTGTAGGGTCTCAGCTGCCTTTATATGGGTTCAAGTCTTGGGGAGACTTATTTAACTCGCGCCAACTGATAAGCATTCTCATTCTACAGAATCGGGTTCGTGACGCATATAGAACTCTCCTTGAACAAACCAATGAAGAATACGCAAAAGCGATCTTCGTCCTTCTGTCGTTCGCTATAGATAAACAAGCAGACTATCTATCATCACTATGCCGGTGGGTATCGGGGGGGGAATTCATCACTGGTGCCCTCGCTGGCGAGAAGAAACTTTCGATGATCAGTGATTTTGCCGAGGCCAATCCAGTGGGACCAGGCTCAGGAAGTTGGGAAAACCACATCAACTGGATTGCTCGTTTTCTTGAACGTGAATCATGTGTGCAGTACAGAGCGGGAACCGTATGCAATGCCTCTGCTGATGATCAGGTGCTTCCATCCGATTCGGCGTCTGCAATGATCACAGATCCCCCGTATTACGATTCTGTTCCGTATGCAGATTTGAGCGACTTTTACTATGTGTGGCTGAAGCGAACTCTGGCTGGTGTTGAGCATTTTCCAGAGGAATCTCTGACCCCTAAATCAAAAGAGATGACGGTGAATGCGCCAAACAATGCGGATCAAAAGGCGCGATATGAATCACTCTTGACCGGTGCTTTCCAGAACGGGCGAGAAGTGTCTACACCACATGGAATAGGTCTAATTGTCTTCGCCCACAAATCGACTTCTGGATGGGAGACGCTCCTCGAAGCAATTCACAGTAGTGGTTGGACTATTACTGCTTCTTGGCCAATCGATACAGAGCGGAGTGCTAGACCTAACGCGATTCAGACCGCATCACTTGCTTCGTCGGTACATATCGTTTGTCGACCACGTGAGGATGAAGACGGCAGGCTTATCACGCGGGTAGGTGATTGGCGAGATGTACTGGCAGAACTGCCCGAAAGAATTGCTCAGTGGTTGCCCCGCTTATCTTCGGAAGGAGTGGTTGGAGCCGATGCTATCTTTGCGTGCCTTGGACCAGCTCTGGAGATATTTTCCCGCTATTCATCCGTCGAGAAGGCCAGTGGCGAGGTTGTTCCGTTGCGTGAGTATCTGGAACTGGTTTGGGCCGAGGTCGCAAGGCAGGCTTTGAACATGATCTTCGAGGATGCGGATGCCAGCGGGTTCGAGGAAGACGCCCGGCTGACAGCGATGTGGCTCTGGACCCTTCGAACGGATGCGAACGGCAACGGCGATGATGACGACAAGACCACGAGTCTGCCTGGATACTCGCTGGAATACGACGCCGCCCGAAAAATCGCCCAGGGATTAGGCTGCCATCTGGAGAAATTGGCCCATCTGGTCGAGGCCAAGGGCGAAACGGCGATGCTGCTCTCTGCGGAATCCCGCGCGCGATATCTCTTTGGCAAGGAAGAGGTTCGAACGCCGACCTCGCGACGTAAGAAGAAGGACGAGCCCATCCAGCAGGACCTGTTTTCCATACTCGGACTGCCCAGCGAAGGGGAGGCCGAGGCGGAACGGGCCGAACTGGAGCGCCCTCCCGCCGGGAAGACGGTTCTGGATCAGTTGCATCAGGCCATGCTGCTGTTCACGGCGGGCCGGGGTCAGGCGCTTAAGCGCTTCCTGGTAGATGACGGCATCGGCACGAACCCGCAGTTCTGGACGCTGGCGCAGGCGCTTTCCGCGCTCTACCCGGCGCACACGAACGAGAAGCGCTGGGTGGACGGCGTTCTGGCGCGCAAAAAAGGATTGGGATTCTAATAACAATGCAGAAGGCAAAAGGATGAAGTCAGAAGTCAACAGACTGCCACGCGATCTGAGAGAGCGCACGACGGATTTTGCTCTACGTATCGTCCGTATGTATTCCGCCTTGCCGAAATCGACTGAGGCGCAGGTCTTGGGCAAGCAAGTTTTGCGAAGCGGGACAAGCGTCGGCGCGCATTATCGAGAGGCATCCCGCGCAAGGTCCAAGAAGGAATTCGTCAGCAAGTTGGAAGGTGCTTTAGCAGAACTGGATGAAACAGACTATTGGCTTGAACTGCTTGTGAAGTCGGAGATCGTGGATGCAGATCGGTTAAGGTCACTTCGAGACGAAACAAATGAGCTGCTCCGCATTCTCACAACATCGATTCGGACAGCGAAAGACAATGCAAAAGAGAATGCAAAAGTGAGAAGTGAGAAGTCATAAGTGAAGGCAAGTGACTTATGAATGCGGACTTCTGCCTTATGACTTGTGACTTATGACTTGTGACTTATGACTTGTGACTTATGACTTGAAGGAGCAATCAATGCCCAAACTGAAGCCTTGGTACAAAGTGGTCAATCCCCGCGAGGACTTGCGGGAGGGCCGTCCGTTGGACGCCTCGGAGTTTGCCGTCCATCTGGATCATATTCGCGACGGCCAGGCCCATCCCGACTATCAGGACCCGGTCCGTTTCTTCGAGCGAACGTTCCTGACGCGGAACCTGCGCGCCGTCTCCGGGGAAGTCATCCGGCGGCTGAACGGCGTCAAGACCGAGGCTTCCGCCCTGTACAACATGACCACCCAGTTCGGCGGCGGAAAGACCCATGCCCTAGCCTTGCTCTATCACCTCGCGACGGCAGGGGACGAAGCCAAGGCGTTCATGGGCGTCCAAGCGATACTGGAGGCTGGGGGCGTTGGCGAAATCCCGAAGGCCAATGTTGGTATCTTCGTCGGAACGCGTTTCGACGTCCTGACCGGTCGTGGCGGCGATGACGGGACGCCCAGACGGCGCACTCCCTGGGGAGAACTGGCCTGGCAACTTGGCGGCGAAGAATCGTTCGACGTTGTCCGCGAACACGACGCCCAGGGAATCGCTCCGGCGGGAGACGTGATCCGGAAGATGATTCCGGACGACAAACCAGCGCTGCTCTTGATTGATGAGGTCATGAACTACGTCAGCCCGGAACGGAAAACCAAGCGCGCTGGGGAAATGTATAACTTCCTCATGAAACTCTCTGAGGAGATCGCGGGGATGGATCGCGTGGTCGCGGTCGTGTCAATCCCCGCATCGGAGCTGGAGATGGGCACGGAGGATGAAGCGGACTACACGCGCCTCAAGAAGATGCTGGATCGCAAGGGCAAGCCGGTCATCATGTCCGCCGAGAACGAAATGTCGGAGATCATCCGGCGGCGCCTGTTCGAATGGGACCTGCGGGCCGTGGGCGCGGACGGACGTTTGCTTCTGCCGAGGGATGCGATAGCCGCCTGTAAGGAATATGCGGATTGGATTCAGGACAATCGTAACCAGGTGCCGAACTGGTTCACAGATCATGCGCAGGTCGCGTTTGAGGCAACGTATCCGTTCCACCCGATGGTAATCTCGGTCTTTGAGCGCAAGTGGCGGGAATTGCCCCGTTTCCAGCAAACACGCGGTGTGCTGCGGCTGCTGGCGCTGTGGGTCTCCCATGTCTTCCAGAGCGGCTTCAAAGGCGCGCAGAACGATCTGTTGATTGGCATGGGATCGGCGCCGCTGGAGGACTCCCAGTTCCGCACCGCCGCCTTCGAGCAACTTGGCGAGTCACGCCTTGAGGGTGCTGTCGCTACCGACATTGCCGGTAGTAAGGAGTCGCACGCCATGCTCCTGGACAAGGAAGCCGAAGAAACGCTTCGCAAGGCGCGCGTCCATCAAAAGTCAGCCACAGCGGTCTTTTTCGAATCGAACGGCGGGCAGGGAGAAAGCAGGCAGTCTGCAACCGTTCCGGAGCTTCGTCTGGCAGTCGCCGGGCCGACCATCGATATCGGGAACGTCGAGACCGCATTGGAGGCGCTGACGGATCGGTGCTACTACCTGACCCTCGAACGCAACAGTTACTACTTCAGCATGATGGAGAACCTCAACAAGCGCTACGCGGACCGGCGAGCAGGCGTCAAAGAGGAGGACGTCGCCAGGCTGGTGCGCGAGCAGGTGGAAAAGGTGTTCGCCGACGCGGAGGGATTGGAGCGCGTCTTCTTCCCGGAGAAGAGCGTACAGATTCCTAATCGGCCCGTGGTCACGCTGGTCATAGGACAACCTGAAAGGCCACTGCGAGACACACCGGAACTTATCTCTGAAATGATGGCGATGACCAAGGAATCCGGCAGTTCGATGCGTACCTTCAAAAGCGCTTTGATCTGGGTCGTGCCGGACAGCGCAGATGCCATGCGGGACGACGCCCGCAGGCTTCTTGCATGGGAGGCAATTGATACAGAAAAGGGAGTGATGAATCTTGACGATGTCCAACATCGACAATTGTCTGAGCATATAAAACGCGCACGACGTGATTTGAAGGAAAGCGTCTGGCGCAGCTACAACAAGGTCATGCTTCTCGGGAAAGATGGCGCTTTGAAGACGGTGGATTTGGGGCTCGTGACATCCAGTTCCGCCGAATCCCTCACGAAACTGATCCTCTCCACACTGCGCCAGAATGATGAGATCGTGAAAGCGGTCAGTCCTCGTTTTTTGCTCAAAAATTGGCCGCCAGCAAAGCCGGAATGGAGCACGAAGGACGTGCGCGACGCGTTCTTTGCTTCTCCGATTTTTCCCCGTTTGCTTAGCGTCGATGCTGTCCGGGGCGCCGTCGCCCGCGGCGTGTCCGAAGGCCAGATGGCTTATGTGGCCCAGAGCGCAGAAGGATACAATCCCTTTATCTACAAACAGATCCTTAACGAATACGACGTCGAAATTTCCGACGACGTCTTTATCATCAACGCCGAGGACGCCGAGAAACACATCAAGCCGCCTGAGTTGACCCGCATACTCATTACGCCTGAATATGCCCAGGTGAAGCCGGGGCAGAAGCAGGCATTCAGTACCAGAGGGCTGGACCAGTTTGGCCGCGATTTTCAATGCGAAGGTATCCAATGGGATGTCACCGGTGGCGAGATCGATGAGCGAGGCGTTTTCCAGGCGGCGGAAGAGGTCGGACGATTCATCGTAACGGTCAGTGCATCGGGTCTCAAAGCAGAGGCCCAAGTATCCGTGGCGAAAGAAGCGAGCAAAGAAGACGGCAAACCCATCCCACCTCCGCCGCTTGTCGAGAAGATGATGAGGTGGTCTGGTGAGATTCCTCCGCAGAAGTGGATGAATTTCTATACAAAGGTGCTCACGAAATTGGTTTCGGCTGGAGGGCTTAAGGTCACGGTTCATGTCGAGTCCCACCCCGAAGGCGGACTTGGCGAAAGACAAGTCGACGACATCCGAACTGCGCTGCGTGGGCTGGGTCTGAACGATAATGTGGAATAGAGATATAGGGATGACATAAATTCGGGCCTGTACCTTATGGGTAGATGCATATATGGAAGACTAATTGGACCTAAACTTTTTTAACACACTTAGGCGCTTAAGGCCATTTTGCTGACAATTAATTATGAGTTCTGTTTTAAGTATAGGTAACCAAGAAGAATGTCATGTTTTGATATGTCTCAAAGACCCAAAAACAACGCGTCATTCCGGTTTTTC
>JAAYBJ010000036.1 GCA_012730105.1 Candidatus Hydrogenedentota bacterium | reverse complement strand
CAGTGGACCTTCCGGCGGCCCTGATTTCTTCCGTGGCGGTGGGGGCGGCAGCATAAAGCGTACTTGTCCGTCCGCCAGTATGAGTGTGTGGGCAATGGATGGTTCCGTCTGTTCGAGTTCCACCGTGTTCGCGCCTGCCTTGACCATATCCGTCACATCGAGTTCGATCAGGCAGACCTGTATGGGATCCGCCGGCCCGTAATGGGGATGCGTATCGGGACTGGTGAAATCGGGGCTGTAATACACCGCCAGCCGCTCACCCGCCGCCATGGAATACAAGTCGCCGCCGCGCGCCTTGAGTCGTTGCGGCCGGTTGCGCATCCTTTCTCCGCCGGCCGGGACATCGTTCACGCGTACCCGCAGCACGGGCGCGTGACCCGCCACCTGCTTGGAATCCTGACGCGCATACAGGGACAGCACAGCTCGTAATCCTTCAGGGCAGGGTGGTATCTCGAACGTGAAGGATTGTTTTTCGCCCGGAGGAATCTGCTCTTCCGTGAAGAGTTGGGCCAGGGGTGGCGCGTCGTTTAATGTGCCGTCGGCGCCGGTCAACAGGACCGTTGGTATGGCGGTATTTTCGGGGAGTGGACCATTTGTCAGCGACACGGACAGGCGGAACACCTGTCCTGCCCGGGCTTCGAGTCCGCCCAGGGTCGCCCAGGGGATGGAAGTTTCAAGGGCCCAGGCCTGCTCGCCCCTTTCGGCGGCGGCATGAATGTCCGTGGTGACGGCGCCTTCAGGCAGGATCGTCGTTATAGACGGCGGCGTTGCAGCCGGATCGAAACGCAGTAGGTGAGTTCCGTTTTCAAGACCGTTGTCCACGGCGAGAAATACTGGTTGCGGCCTATCGGCCTTCGATTCCACGGCAAGGAACAACGCCTCGCCGCGCCACGCGGCACGGGCGGTTGTTTCCGGCGCGCACTCCCAGGCGGAAGACACCGCCTGCCAATCGCCCGTTTTCCCGTCAATGGCGATGGGGGGGTCGGGTTTGTAAGGAATCATCTGGAACGTTGTTTCAGCCCTGGTGCTGCTCATAAGAACAGGCACCGCAAGTATTAAAAAAGTAAACGAACGTAGATTCATGAAAACTCCCAATCGTCTGTGACACAGGTTTGAAGAGAAATGTGTCTTACACTGGATTATACCCGTTTATACTGGCGGGCAAGGAACTTCTCGCAAAGGTTCTTGAAAAATAACACGCCGCGGCGTTTTGTAGGATAAGGTCGCACTGTGTCGGACCTCGTCGGATTCTGTCAGACCCCGTCGGACCCGGTCAGACCTGCCAGATAAAGTCCTTTCCTCAGCAAAACGCCTGTGAGGCTTTCGAAACCTCACAGGCGTGAAAGACTGCATCTTTTATGTTACTTACACGATCAGCGCTTCATTCGCATGGTCGAAGCGCACCGCCTTCCCTCCGCGCAGGGAAAGGAACGACATGATCAGCGCGGTCTGCACATGGTAGGCAAGTTCCATCGGGCTGCTGGTGTTCGGATCCCCCGCCTTGCTGCAGTCGATGAGTTCCTGGAAGTGGTGTAACAGGTTTTCCTGACGCCCGATGGGGATGTTTTCCGCCTTCGCATCCGAGCCCCGGTTCGGAATGAAGACGATTTCATTATTCTTGACCGTCAGCGTGCCGTCCCAACCCCGGATAACGGGAATGCGCCCGCCGGAACCGCGTTCTTCGGTGGCCTGGTAGTCATTGCCCTGGGTGCCGAGCACGGCAATGGTGAATTTTTCCGGGAAGTCCACGAGCATGTTGAAGGTGTCGGGCACCTCCCGTTCCGTATAGCGGTACATGCCGCCCGTGGCCACGGCGACCGACGGCAGCTTCGCGTTCATCATGTGCATGACCGGTGTCAGAATGTGGGGGAACAGGTCGGTGCAGGGCCCGCCCGCGTAGTCCTCGTACATGCGCCAGCGGAAGAAACGGCTCACGTCGAAATCGCGTTTCGGAGAGTCGCCCAGGAAGGCCTCCCAGTTGAGGTCTGGCCCGGGTTGCGCGTTCGGGTCGTCGATCGGCATGCCCGCCTCGCCCCAGTCGCCTACGCGAAAATAACCGCATTCGGCATGAATCGGCTGCCCGATTTTGCCTTCGCGCACCAGCTGCCCGATTTGTTTCCAGGCGGAGTCGCTCATGCCCTGGGTGCCGCACTGGAAGACCCGTCCGGAGGCGGCCACTTCCTTGGCCAGTTTTTTGGTGAGTTCGAACTGGCGCCAGTGGGTGACCGGTTTCTCACAGTATACGTCCTTGCCGGCCGCGATGGCGTCAAGCGCCTGGTAGCCGTGGATATGATCCGGCGTGGCGATGGTTACCAGGTCCACCGCCGGGTCCGCCAGCAGCTCGCGGTGATCCATATAAGCCTTCGGGACGCCGTAGCGTTCAGCCGCCTTGTTTAACCGGGGCCGGTACACATCGCACACGGCGACAATCTCGATGCTCTTGTCGGCCTCCGCGATGTGTTTTAATGTTTCCAGGTGACTGTTGCCGCGTCCGCCGCAGCCGATGACGGCAACGCCCAATTTGTCATTTGCGGCTAATACATGCCGCTTCGGCATGGCCGCCAGACCTGCCGCCACCGCGCCCGCCAGCACCGTGTGTCCCAGGAAGGCGCGGCGGTTTACTTCGTGATACTTTTCATTCATGACGCATGCTCCTTTGCTTTTCGCGGATGTTTATTGTCCTTGTTTTCCAAAATCTTCTGCCATTGCTCGTAAAGGGCCTGAACCGTCTCGTTGTCAACGATGCCGTCCCACGCCGCCAGCCCGTATTTTGCGGTGAGGGTCTTGCCGGCCTCAAGCGTTATGGGGTTCCTTGAGAGATCAAAGGTGCCCGCCAGGTAGGAGAAAGGCTCCAGCATGGTGAACCACAGCGTGGGGCGGGGGTTCTCCTTCGCGCTGAACATGGCAACCGTCACGGGATGCTCCCCGTCGGCAACGGTGTAGGCGCACCAGGACGCCTGGGCGAGGTGATGGGGGCCGTCGTCAAAGGCGCCGGTTTCATCCTGCGCGAATTGGAACGACCCCACCTTGTCCATGAACACAGGAAAACGCATACCCAGGCCGTGATAGATTTTACCCACCAAGGTGACGCGCTCTTCTCCTTTCGGGCATTTGAGTTCCGACTGCCACGTCAGCAGCCGTGCCGAACCGCCATCTGTAAGGTGGTGCGTCAGCCGTCGTTGCTCAAACAGCATGATTTTCCCGCGCTTGGGACCCTGCCACACGAGTGTTTCCGTGAAGCCGGCCCGTTTCGGGTCAACGGAGACGTTCGCAAAAGTGCGGTGTAACTGCCGCCCCGCTTCCGGGATTTCTTCCCAAAAATTGATATCCCCCAGCATGATGGCGTACATCAGACTGTGGTGGTGCTTGTGGTCTTCGGGGGCATCGCGCAAAACATTCACCCCCTTCGGCGTGAACCAGGACATGGCGTAGGGCTTGAAGGGGACGCTACGGTACTTATACTGCAACACCGGGCTGTTTCCTTCCTGAAGTTCAAGCAACGTGTCGCTCAAGCTGATTTTCAAGGGGGATTCTCCCGGTGCGGCCGCCGCGACCGCGCATCCTAGGACAAGGATGGCCGGCAAAATAACCAGGCGCATGTGTTGTTCTCCTTTTCTTTCCAGCGTTGAATCCAGTACAGGGTGCGTTCCAAATAATAGATCGGCGAGCGGACGCCGTAATCCTCGTACTGATAGCCTTCTATGGTTTTCGGCACGGCAGGTTCAATTTGGGTACCCTCGTGCCACTCGTTGAAGGAAGTGATGGAAACCAGCGGCGCCCCGGACTTCAGAGCGCTTTCAAACATGCGGTCGTAATAAGCGCCGTCTTCACGGGCGCGCGTATTGGCGTTGTTCCACGGGCGGATGCGGGTGTCTATATACCCCGGTCCGACACTGGGAATAAAAATAAGTCCTTTCTCTTTTGCCCAGGCGGCCAGTTGAGGCCAGTTCGACGGTGTGGATCCGTAGGTAAACCTGTCCGTGGCAAAGTAGGTGTAGAAACCGTCGAAGCCGCCCCGCAACATAAACCCCTGTTCATTTTTCTTTACCCACAAGGCAATGGCGGCCACGTCATATTTCGTGCCGCGGATGCTTTGCTTGTCGCCTGACTGAAACAGGCCGGCCCAGTCTTCCGCCGGGGTCAGATAAGAATCATAGAGGTAAATCAGGGGGCGGTTGCCGGATTGGGAACAACGGTACAGGGCGGGATGATCGCCGTAGCAGTCAAGCAGATAGACCAGCGCGGCGCGCGTTGTCTCCGCATTCCGTCCGGGAAAGGGCTCTATATGAAAACAAATCTGAATGCTGTATTCCGGCGCGATTTCAAAAAGCAGCGCCAGGGACTGGTCGGAAATATCGTCTTTGCCCCACCAGGAAGCGGCCAGAACCCCGATGCCCGCATCCTTGATCTGTTTCATCTGGCGCGTCACATCATCCCGGTTCAGGCTGCTGCATAAGCCATCCCCTGGATAATAATTCGCGCCGATGTCCTCCGGCGGCGTATGAGGTGTGCCGGCGCCCTGGCGGGGCAAGGTCGGGTGATCCCAGTGCCGCCACTGGCCGTCCGTTTCCGGATTGCCGTACCACCCGTAATAAAACACATGGGCGTCAGGGCAGGGCATGTCCGCCCGGGCAATAGCAGGAGAAAGAACAACAAGAATACAGAGAACACTTACAGGCAGCCAACGGACCATTCCGGCATTCCTTTCCGCAAGGCTCGGACATGAGGCAATTGGTAACAGGGAATGCCATTATATGAATTTTCAGCGGGTTGTGAAAACATTTTCGTCCGCGCCATAGGTATTTTATAAAGGAGGTGACAATAACAGACGGGAAGGAAGCCAATTCTCATGTATCTCATAGATTTTTTGTGGCGTGGCGGATTGTCCGGGGCGCGCACAAGGAGATCTGGTTTCTATCCGCTTCAGGACAATACCCAGCCCAGAGAGAACAAAAGGCTGTAAAGCAGCAGCACTTTGCCTGTGCGGGCGAGACAGTCGTTCAAGGTTACTCCGTTGGTTTCTGTTATCACCACCCGGACGCAATAGCCGACGGGAGCCGCGGCAAGTATCGCGACACAGACAAGTATATGGCCACTGTGGACGGCTGCAGCCACGGGAAGGATAATCACCGCAATGATTATGCACAAGCTATATTGCAACCGGGCGTACCAGGGACCGAAACGCACGGCGAGCGTTTTTTTACCTGACAGACGGTCTTGATTCACATCGCGCAGGTTATTCACGGTAAGAATGGCCACGGATAGCAGGCCGGGACCCAGTCCGATCCAAACGGGCGTCCAGGGCAAGTGCAGAGCCTGCACATAATAGGTTCCCGCGACGGCCACGGGCCCGAAGAAGATCAGGACGAACAGGTCCGCAGCACCGATGTAGCCCAGCGGATAGGGGCCGGCAGTATACAGCACGGCAAAGAGCATGGACAGCAGGCCAACCACGAGAATGGGCCATCCGCCCCGGTAGACCAGGTAGAGCCCGGACAATGAGGCGAGCCCCAGTACGGTAACCATAGCCCGTTTCATCTGCGCGGGCTTGACCAGCCCCGCCTGGGTGGCGCGCACGGGGCCCAGCCGTTCCCCGGCATCCGCACCTTTGAGGTAATCATAATAGTCGTTGGCGTAATTCGCCGCAATCTGGATCAGGATAGCCCCCATCAGCGCGCACAACGCCGCCGGGAAATGCAAGGCGCCGGCATCCCAAGCCAGGGCGATACCCAAAATAACAGGCGATATCGCGGCAGGAAGCGTTTTTGGACGCGCCGCGTTCAGCCATACGCCTATGGAGGAATCGGACATGGGAACCTTTCGATGCTATTGTGCTGGTGGCCGGGCAAAGTCCCGAGTTCTAAAGCAGTTTGACTGACGCAGATTTGAACTCTGAAAACGTGAGCGACCACAGCAGGCTTTTCCTGACAAAGGGCGTTGATTACGTACGGCCTGCGTCGTGAGGCGTGATTATATACGGCACCACCCGGCTGCAGCCAAACGGCAAGCCTGGCTGTGTTACACCAGCCATGTTGTCATCGGTTGGCGGACAAGTGTATACAGGGTTGCGGATCCATTCGTATGAATGGTAATTAACATATTACCTATGGGTTCCAATCCACCTGGCCTACTGTTTGAGTTCGCAGGAGGTCGGCGGGCGGGGTGGCAGGGCGTCCAGAACCGGCCGGAGTGCTTCGGGAATTTCAACACCATACTTTTCATAGTAGCGCTGCACCTGCCAGAGGACTTCATTTGCCCGTTGTGGATTTCGAATGATGCTGGGTATGCTTGCCGCCCATTCAGGGAGTTTCTCCTCCAACGTTATCATGAGTTCTTCCCCTTTGCCGCTCTTCAGGTGTGAAAGCACATTGACCTGGTCCACCGCCATAATCGCATGCTGGGACTCCAGAAAATGGTTATAATGCCGGGTGAGCATCAGGTACGTCGATGTTGCGCCTGCAGCAACGCCAACAACAAGACACGCCAAGGAAATTATGTAGATCTTCATCTTTTCAAGGTCCTTTTGTTTTGTCCATTTTAGGAGCAAGCACGCGAGATCCATACTATCAGAAAACTTGCCCCGGACACATCTATCAAACGGTTGAATTCAAATTCCACGTGTAGAAACACCCTGGTTTAAATAGTGGCATAATTTTTACGATATAATCCGTATCATCGCCCTATGACGCAGTCATGAATGCATCATCGGCGCCAGGGACGTCCCGATCGAACATTTCCGACAATACACGCCAGTATCAGAAAGGAGCCGCATGGGAACTGTCCGTTATAATTATTACTGCGATGTGTTCAAGGCCGTCCCCATGCCGTTTGCCTTCGTTGATCTGGATTGTTTTGACGCGAATATTCACGCTATCCTGGCACGCGCCGAGAGTATGCCCATACGGGTGGCCTCTAAATCCATTCGATGCATTAATCTGCTGCGGCGGATTCTATCCGCATCGGGTCAATTCCGAGGCATCATGTCCTATAGCGTTCGGGAGGCCTTGTTCCTGGCGGAACACGGCTTTAAGGATATCCTCGTCGCTTATCCCGTATGGGGGGAAGTGGATACGCCCTTTTTTCATCAAGCGCTTGAACGGGGTACATCCATCACGCTCATGGTGGACTGCGCCGATCACGTGGAACGACTGGAACGCATGGGCGCCGAAACAGGCGTGGTGATTCCCTTGTGCATGGACCTTGACATGTCCGCGCGTTATCCTGGCCTGCACTTCGGGGTGCTCCGCTCCAGCATCTGTATCCCTGAAAAGGCGCTGTCACTCTGGAAATTGATCCGCCATTGTTCAAATGTTTCCCTGGAGGGCGTGATGGGGTACGAGGCGCAGGTGGCTTCCCTGCCGGACCGGATTCCGGGGAAAAATTTGCGTACCCTGGCGCTGCGCTATTTGAAAAGGCGGTCTGTGTCTCTGGCGGCGGCACGGCGCGCCGAAATTGTAAAGGCGCTTCGGGAAGCGGGATGGAACCCGGGCTTTGTCAATGGTGGCGGGACGGGCAGCATGGAGACCACCTGTGCGGACCCTGCCGTGACCGAAATCACCGTGGGATCCGGATTCTTTGCGCCGACCTTTTTCGATCATTATGACGCGTTTTGCCTGCAGCCGGCGGCGGGGTTTGCCATTGAAATCGTACGGCAGCCCCGTGCAGGATGTTACACTTGCCACGGCGGCGGGTATACCGCCTCCGGTGCGGCGGGTGCGGACAAACTGCCTGTTCCGTACCTGCCGGAAGGCACACGCTTGTCCGCCCATGAAGGCGCAGGCGAAGTGCAAACCCCGGTTTTCTATGCGGGACCGGAACAACTGAACCTGGGCGACCCCATTTTCATGCGACACGGAAAGGCGGGAGAATTATGCGAGCGCTTCAATACACTGCTGCTCGTATCGGAGGGCCGTATTGTGGACGAGGTGCCGACCTATCGCGGCGAGGGACAGTGTTTTGTATAGGGAACGCAATCGTCGCCATGGGAAAGAAGGGTAAACTCGAGCCCACTAAGGTTTTAGCGTGCTGGGACGCTGTACAGAAAATTCTTGTTGAATTGCGTCCCATTGACTTGCGTTCGGCGCTGAATATAGCAACACATTTTGGCATCTATGCTTATAATGCCTATTTTCTTGAATGTGCTCTGAGTCTGCGGGCTCCGCTTTTAACGCTTGACAGGCGAATGAAGCGGATTGCCCGGAAACTCAGCATAATGGTACTGGAGCAACCATGAAAAAATATACGTATTCACAAACGCGACAAAGGCTTTCAGAAGTCCTTGATACGGCCCGTAAGGAGGACGTGATTATTACACGACGCGGCGGTGAAACGTTTCGCCTTACTTACCGAACCACCTCGAATTCCCCGTTCGATGTACCCAGTATCAGGACCAAAGCGACAACACAAGGCATTTTGGAGGCAATAAAGGAATCAAGGGGACGGAAATCTTGATCAAAGTAGGCAATTCCGCAATTTTTGGGAAACTGTGTGTAATTTTATGGTACTACATTTCATCCTGCAGAGGGGTCACCGGCACATTGCCCCCCTGGGCTACCACCCTACAACGCTTGCTTTCGGTTCAGCGCCGCGTGGAGCCGATCAAGCAGCGCCTTACATTCCCGATGAATTAACGGGCCGAGTTCAGGTGTCAGGGAATTCTGCTCCCCATACTGTCCCTCGGGCGTGTAGGCATAAGGCGGTTCGGCGTCCCACTGGCTTTTGGGAATGATGTAGCCGATCTGGTCGTTGGCCAAGCCAAAGACCATCCGCATTTTCCCCTGCATGATCTCCTTGCGCAGGGGCGGCACTTCCACCGGGTCGAGGGGATAAAAGTCCGCGCCCGGCGGGTTCTCGATGCCGCCGTCGCCGATTTCCGGGTAGAGTTCACCCGGGACGGTGAGGATTTCCACCTCGCCGATACGCGCGACATTGATCTCGGACCGCGCATTGAAAGGCCAGAAGATTCCCGGATGGATCAGGCCCGTCATGACCGCAGCGCCGAAGATACCGCGCACCGGTCCATAGATATTCTTGGCGCCCACCGCCAGGGCGGGCCGTTCGTTCTTCCAAACCCGGTCACTGTGCAATGCATTGATCGTTTCAATGGCGAGGTTCTGGCCGAGGGCCTCTGCCTTCTCGAAGGAATCCTCCGTGAACGTACGGACACCATCCCTGTGGGGCACTTCCATTTCCAGCTGGGTCATCAGGCCGCCGACCATTCCCTGAAAATAGAGGCACATGCCGCCCAACCCCTGCACACCGTTGGGTTCCGGCACGCCCTTTTCCACGCCGTCGCGCCAGTACCCGCAGAAGTCCGCCGTGATGTAGGGATTCTTGCCGCCCAAGGTTTCGGGATGATTGCCCCAGCTGAGCAGCGTCGCTATGGTCTCGTCCGTTCCCGGCTTGACGAAGCGGACACAGTGCAACTGTGTGTCAATAACCGTGGGTAACCGCGAATCCCGGACAAAGCCCTCGGGCGCCAGCTCACGGGTCACGCAATACATCTCCGCAGGTTGCAGATTTTCGGCCGCCTCTTCGACGGCCTCTTTGCAGGCGTTCAGCACTCCTTCCATATGCTCATTATCAAAGGCCCACGGTGTGGGAATCGGGCCGCAGTAGATGCCCATCGTGTCCGGCGTCTCATGGTTGTGGACGCAGGATACAATCACATGATCTATATTCAGAGCGGGGTTGATGCGCTTGCGGAGGTCGATGACCTTGTCGTTGAACATCCCAATCGCGTCCAGCGTAACCATGGCAATGCGGAGGCCATTGTTGCTTAAAACAATGGCACGCGTCTGGATGGGATCATGTACGCCCTTGGCGGGACGGTCGGTGGTAAATCCGGTCATCCACGCCGCGTCGAACTTGCCGTTCCCGTTCCGGTCGACATAACTGTCGGGGCCCCTCAAGGACGAAAAAAAACTGAAGAATCCGGATGCAGGTTTGTAGGCGTTGTCGTTATCGACATCCACGAAGGTGTCGTACTTGTCCATGTCCGGGGTGATGTCACGCAGGGCGACTCCGACCTGAATCGTTTTCGCCGCCGATCCATCGCCGGTTTTGATGAAATCGAGGTAGTAGGACCGGTACGGGCCCTTCATGCGGTAGCCAATACATCCCGCCGTCGCCAGCAGTAGCAGTACTACTAACGTTAACCCCTTGTGCCGTTTGATGAAGGCGCTATTCAGGTGCATTATGTATCCTTTTTCGACCACGGTAGCATGGTCCGTTTTCGCAATTATTCTCTCTTTCCCAAATTCTATTGGGAACGCACTTGCCCGCGAAGTTCTACCTCGTAACCCTGGTTAAGCGACGAAACATACCAGGCGGACTGTCGCGAAAAGGGAAATTGAATTTCAAGAGAGATTACGTTCCCAAATGGAATTTGGGAAAGAGCCTGCACGCCCATAGGCTGTCCATACCATGAGAAAACGATGGATCATATATCCCATGAAATGAATAAGATAAAAACGTTTTCTTATCTGTTGCCACGGACTTGTTGCAAACCGGATTGCTTGGTGCCTCATAATGACGATGAATAACATTTTCTCCGTACAAATAACCCCGACGCCACGCGGTGGTTTGCCCACAACTGTGATCCGATAATCTATCAAACACGGTCGATGCTTGCGTTGGAATTTTAGATTCCGCAAGTGAACTATACCGTCGGCTCCCAGCCGGGCTCATATTCCCGTTGCCAGAGGGCTTGGGCTTCGGTGTCATCAAGGATGTGTCCTGCATCATCGCAGCGTAAAACGCGCCCTGTGCGATGGGCGATATTACCCAAGTGGGCGAGCAGGGTGCTCTTGTAACCGGTTTCAATCTGACAATTCAGGGATTCGGGCGTGTTTGTCCGTATGGCGTTCAGAAGATTCACCACGTGGTCAACGCCACCCACATCGCCCTTGGCCTCCTCGACCACTTTGCCGCTCCCGTCGCGGAGGACATAACTATCGTGCCCGAAGATCATGCTGCCGTTCTCCCCGTAGAAGGTAATACCGACGAACATGCCCTCCGGACCGGGTTGGTTGCAGCTGAGACCTTCCCAGGTGAGCGTTTTCCCCCCCTCAAAATCATAGGTGATCATGTGGGTGTCGGGCGTCTCCTGGTCGTCGTCATAGCGGTAACGCCCGCCGGCGGAGGTCACGCGAAGCGGATAGTCCACGCCAAGCCCCCAGCGGCCAAGGTCGAACATGTGGGTGCCGTTGTTCCCCGCTTCCCCGGTGCCGTAATGCCAGAGCCAGTGCCAGTTGTAGTGAATGACATTGCTCTTGTACGGCCTGCGCGGCGCGGGCCCCTGCCACAGATCGTAATCGAGCTGTTCGGGAGGATCCATGACTTCGCCCCTTCCCATGCCGCCCCGCTGGGCCGCATACCAGCCCCGGGCATAATACGCACGGCCAATGGCACCGCCCAACAGTTTTGTCATGCCCTCGTTGATGACCGCGGAAGAACGACGCTGGGCGCCCATCTGCACGGCGCGATTGTATTTCCGGGCCGCCTCCACCAGCAGTTCCCCTTCGCGGGGATTGTGGCAGCAGGGTTTTTCCACATAGACATGCTTGCCCGCCTTGCAGGCCAAAATGGCGGCCGGGGCATGCCAGTGTACGGGCAGGGCGAAAGCGACCGCGTCGACTTCCGGATCATCGAGAATGTGGCGGAAATCAGCAACGGCTTCGGGGGTAGTTCCGCTTGCCTTGCCAATGGCCGCTTTGCCCTCCTCCCTGCGGTTATTATCCAGATCGCACACATACTTGATGCGGCATCCCGGCGCCTTCAAGAAATCCAGGGCAAGGGCCTTGCCCCGGTTCATACCCACCACGCCCACGGTAACCGTTTCCGCATCCGCCTGGGCGGCGGCCCGAAGCCCCGAAGTCAACACCGCACCACCCACAAGGGTGCCGGCGAGAAACTGGCGGCGATTAAATTCACTTGACATGACCTGTATTCTCCTATCGGTTGTGTTATTGCATCCTAACGGACAGGGAAAATCAAGTCAAGTTGCGCGTCGGATCGTTGCCGGGTGCGGTGCCAGGAATAACACCGTTCGGGCCGATGTCCTTTTTCAGGAAATCAGTCTGTGGCCTATACGACGTAAGGACAGGACCAAAACATCCCGTGTTCGAAGTCGCCTGAAACTTCACACGGAAGAAAACAGTCATATAGTGCGTATGAAAACATCACAAAAACCATATCAACCAATCAAATTGTGCGTGCTGGTTTTACTTCTTTTATTCCCCGCCGTGGCAGGGCAGGCAATACTCCCCAATGCCCAATTAAACTGGATCGGGGCAGGCCGCCACCAGATGCGTCCTTTACCTTTGGGCAAGGGCCTGCCCCCCATGGACTCCGTATCCCCGGATCCCTGGATACCCGCAAACAACAGCGTCCGCGGCGGTAAGGCCGTGGGAGACTGGAGTGAACAGCCCCTTCCGGATTGGCAGACCAAGGGGAAGGTTACCGCGCCGCGTGTCGTGCTGGCCAAACTGGCCTCCAACCGGGATATCGAAGCGACGAACCGATACCTCCGGGAAAGCACACCATGGAGCGGTGCGGGTTCCAACTGGCTGCTTTTCAAAGGAGATTACGATTTCACGCTGACCACGCTGACCACCATTTTGTATCTCTTCGGAAATGACCCGGACCGGTTATATCCGGAGACCCTCCGACACCTGCTGGAGGTGCTGCTGACGGAGGAGGGCGACACCCCGCTGGTTACGGCGCCACTTACTTTCGGGCTGGTGCTGGACACTGAAAACCACCACCTCATGACGGAGGGAAGCCGTTACCTGAAAAATCAATGGCTTCGAAACTACGGCGACGCGGAACAACGCGGCAATCCGCTGTACGACAACGAAGCCAATGGCATGGCCGCCTGGATTTCGGCCTACCTGGACCTTATGATTCATGAGGGCGTTTATGAGTTCAATTCCAACCCGTATGCCGGATACACGCTCCAGGCATTGCTGAATTTGGAAGCCTTTCCGGAATCTCCGGTCATCCGGCGCAAAGCGCGGTATCTGCTTGACATCATGAATCTCCAATATGCCCTGGGGAGTCTCGATCTGCGCCGTAATCCGCCTTTCAGACGCCGCTACGAAAAGACCGACGAAACGGAATTGAATGACGATCCCCACAGCGCCTATATGCGTGCGTGGCTGCAACTGTCCCAAGAAAGGGTTCCGCCGGAATGGGAAATGAACCGCTATTCCGGACATGTCCTGCTGGCGGAATTGCTTCCCTACCGTTTACCGAAAGATATAGCCGCCTGGACCGTGCGCAAAGAGGTTCCCTATTTTGTCCGCTTCGGACGCGGCCCCAGCGGCTGCCCCGAAATATACAGCGGCGGGCCGGGCTACCTGCTGAGTGCGGGCGGCGCCAACCGAGGTTTCCGCTCCCATATCGTTGCCCGCCCGGTAACGCTACTTCTCTCCGACGGGTCGACCGAAATACAAGACTGCTTCCATATCCGTGGGAAAGGGCCTTGGTTTTCCTGGAATACTACGGGCGTGTATTCCCGATTCGCCTGCGCGAACGGATCGGTCCATGTTCCCGCGACCATGCAGCCGGTCGCGGAAGGATATGGCTGGCGCATCTATCGCGCTGTGCGACCGAAAGATTTTCTCATCGCCGTCTATGAAGACAAGCGCGTCGGTATTCTGTCGTTATTTCCGGAATGCGCTCAGACCCCGGAGTCCCTCCTGGAGGCCATCCTTGCCGTGAATGGGGATTCCGAATCGCTCCGGACACGCTTTATCCATCCCGACGGTACGGTACTGGAATATGAGCCGGATGCGCCCAAAGGCACCTGGGTCATGGAAACCGCCGATGGACAGGCCTTAGAGCGGGCCTATGACGCATGGCCCCAGTTCATCGGCGACCTGGCTCCCATCCATTTTTCCCGGTAGCGGGAAACGACGACAGGTTTATACGTTGAACCGGAACAGCATCATGTCCCCGTTTAGGACGACATATTCCTTTCCTTCCAGTCGCACCCATCCCTTTTCCTTGGCTTTCGCCATGGACCCCGCTTCCATGAAATGGTCGTAGGCCACGGTTTCCGCGCGTATGAATCCCCGCTTGATATCGGAGTGAATGACGCCGGCCGCATCCACGGCGTGGGTGCCCTTGCGTATGGTCCAGGCGCGCACCTCCGGCTCCCCTGCGGTCAGGAAACTGATCAAGCCCAGCATGTCGTAGGCAAACTGGATGAACCGGGTTCGCGACTCCTCGCCCAGCCCCAATTCCTCGCGGAAGGAAGCCCGCTCCTCCTCGGGCAGCTGGTTTACCTCCATTTCCAGGGCGCCGCAGAACTCGATCAGTTGAAGATTCAGTTTTCGGGCGACATCACGAAGGCCTGAAGGATTATCGTTGCCGATGGCGTCATCCCCATAATTGCCGAGAAGCATCATCGGCTTTTGCGACAGGAAGGTGAAATTTCGCAGGGAGGCTTCTTCCTGGGTGTTCAGATCAAGGGTCCGCAAGGGGGCCCCCGTCTCAAGGTGTTCCTTGCAGCGCACCAGCAGTTCGTGCTCCGTGTCTTTTTTATGCTCTTTTTCCAGGCGTTCGATTCGTTTCTCCACGATAATTAGGTCCGTCAGCTGCAATTCCTCCTCAAGGGAGACAACATCCCGTTCCGGATTGACACTGTCCCGGGGATGCATCACATTTTCATTTTCAAAGGCGCGCACCACATGCACCAGTGCGTCCGCGTTTTTCAGCAGGTTCAGGGCCGCGTTGTCCAGGGCCTTGTCCTGATCCGTCCCTTCCACCGGGGCGATGTCAATAAATTCTATTTCCGCGTAGGTTTTCTTTTTCGGCTTGAAAATTTCCGCCAGCGCGTCCACCCGCGCGTCCGGCACCTTTATTACGGCGACATTGGCTTCACGGCTGCCGTAGGCGCCCACCTCGGCCTTGGCCCCCGTGATGGCATTGAACACCGTGGTCTTCCCCGACCGTGCGAAACCGATAAGACCCACTTTCATTTGCGTTTTCTCCTGGGTTCGAACATGTATCAGACACCCATTTTATCACAGGCGGCGGTGTGGGCACACGTAACGCAAACGGGAGAGACGTTTGGGTTCCGGGGGGAACTCGTGCTATAAACTTGGCAGGAATGAACGGTCTTTTCCTGCCCCGGTCCAGGGCGCACACCGCCTGTTAAACCCGAACAAAGAACAGAATTCCCTTGAAACCCTTTGATCCGCAAATACTATCGGGCACCAAATTACGCTCGGTATGGGTACTCACCTGGCCCCTGGTCACGTTGAACCTCGTCAACGGCGCCCACGGTTTTGTCGATCATGTGCTCATCGGACGTTTTATCGAGTCGCCCGACAACGCCGCCAACGCCGCCATTGGCGTGGCCTGGCAGGTGTTCATGGTCATCGTGGTGCTGGTGGTCTCCATCTTTCAGGGTATGAATGTGCTGATCGCCCGGTATTCGGGCCGGCAGGATCGCAAAACCATCAGTGAAGTGTTTCACACGGCGCTGATGGCGTCGGTGTTCTGCCTGGTATTCATCGTGGCGCCGGCCGGGTACTACTGCTCCCCGGGATTGCTGAAACTGCTTGAGGTGGCGCCCGAAGTGCACCGCCACGCTCTTCCGTATCTCCGCCTTTTGTTCCTGTGCGGCGCCCCCCTGTTCCTGATGTTTCTGCTTACCGGCGCCTTCAACGCATCCGGCGACCCGAAAACACCCTTGAAACTGGGTATTCTCACTACCGGGTTGAATATTCTGATCAGTACGCTACTTATCACAGGTGTCGGGCCTTTTCCCGCCCTGGGCGTACTCGGCGCCGGGCTGGGCACCGTGCTCGCCCCCGTTTTCAGTTGCGCGACAGGCCTGTACCTTATATACAGTCGGCGCATGATTATCCAGCCCCCTGAAAAATTTCATTTGATCCCCGACTTGCGTTTACTGCGGGTCATGACAAAAATCGGCGTACCCACCGGTATCCAGGGCGTATTGCTCAATATAGGCGGCGTTGTACTGGTATGGTATATCAGTTCCCTGCAGCACAGCGCGGCCGCCCAGGCCGCGTACACTATCTGTTATACGCAATTGTTTGCCCTGATCACCTGGACTTCCTTCGGCCTGCGTAACGCATCGGGCACCCTGATGGGACAGAATATCGGCGCGGGCCAGGCCCAACGGGGCAAGGAATGCGTGATGCTCGCCTCCGGTTTGGGCGCCGTCTGGGCCCTACTGGTGGGTGCCGTTTTCTGGACCATGCCCGACACGCTGCTGGGAATTTTTAATGCCACAGGAGAACCTGTGCGGGGCTACGGTGTCAGCCTGTTACGTTTTCTGGCCTTTTCCGGGCTGTTTTTCACTATAACTCAGGCCTTGACAGGCGCTATACAGGGCGCCGGCGCCACCAGGCCGCCTATGGTGATCGCCTTTGCCACCCAGATCGTGGCATTACTCGGGCTGTGTCAGGTATTTGCCAGTCTGGGCATCCTGAGCGCCACGCTGATCTGGACGGCCATTTTTGTAAGTCACGCCCTGCGGCTGGTACTTACGGCCCTGGTTTTCAGTTCAAGGGACTGGATGCACATTCCCGTTGACCTTGCTCCCGTCAATACAGAGAGCTGAAAAGTCATTTCTCGACGCTACCATGAATAGGTTCTGCACATACGATTGATACCATCCATGGTGTACATGTCCGCTGGAATTAAAAATAACTACAACAACACATCTCTGGTTATAATCAAATAAAAAACCGGCCTTGGAATGTTGTTTTTCTGGTAAAACGTTTCCTTTTCTGATACACTATGCCCTGTGTAATGAAACTCCAAAGGCACTTGTGATATCTAATAAGATAAGAAGCACTAATTTTAAAATGAAAAGAATTCATTATGGCAGCCACATCTAAAGCGGGGCCGGTCAAGAGCGCGGAAATACAGTCTTCCCCGGACTTGAAACTCGCCGTGGCCTCTCCGGCACTTCAGGAAATGGAAGATGACGCCCTGATGGCCGCCCATCAGGAAGGTTCAGAGTCCGCCTTTGAGGAACTGGTCCGACGCTATCAGCGCAGTATATTCGGGTATATTTACCGCATGCTTCAGAATAAGCATATTGCGGAAGAATTAACCCAGGAAGTGTTCCTGGCCCTGGTCCGGAATGCGGACCGGTATGAAAGCCAGGGTAAATTCGCCTCCTACCTGTTTGCTATTGCCTCCAACAAAATTCATAAAGAATGGGAGCAGCGTCGTACGCGGCCGAAGTTTTTCAGTCTTTCCTTCTGGAGCGGCGCGCAGGAAAATGGCAGCGATGATCCCGCCCCCCTTGAAACGCTCCGCGATGAAAAAGCCTGCGTAGTCAGCGCTTTCAAGCGGGGCGAAATCTCCGACGCGGTGAACGAGGCGTTGAAGCATTTGCCGGAACATTACCGGGAGGCCTTTGTGCTGCGCAGGTTTATGGATCTGTCCTACGAGGAAATAGCGGAAATTACCGATTGCCCCGTGGGCACGATAAAATCACGCGTGGTCCGCGCGGAACGCGGGCTGCGTCCTTATCTGGAACGGTTTCGCGAGTACTTGCAGGATTAACAACGGAATCCTCCTGAATGCGTTTTGATTACAAGGGCATAGGGCACCCGACACAAAGCCAGCTGGTAGATTTTACGGAATCCCTGGTGGATCGTCAGGCCTCTGTTTCCGCGGTACTGGCGGCGCATATCGCCGCCTGTCCCCGGTGTGCCCATGAAATCAAGCGGATGCGCACCTCGCTGGAACTGGCGGAATTATCGTCCCCGCCGAACCCGTCCGGGGTACTGACACAGGAAATCGTCATCCGCGCGCGCGCCGAGTTAAGCCGGCGCAGCCGGCCGAAACGGGGTGCCCTCGTTTTTCGGACGCTCCAATACGCCCTGTGCGCGGTGGCGGTCTCGGCGCTTGCCCTCTATTCTTTTAGCACGGCACTGAATGATGCTTCCGCCCGTTCAGAAACCGACCAACCCAGCGTTTCTTTGCCGTCTTCCCAACAATCCACCAACCCCGGCGCCGTACTCCAGCGTACAGCCACGGTGGAGGCGCTTTCTTCGTCCCTGTCCATACGGAATGAATTTGCGGATTCCCCCCGCAAGACGGAATACAGGCGTGCTCTTGAACTGCTCGACTACGACCTGAAAGCCGCGCGCAATGCCCTGCAGCGCAACCCGGGCAACACGCGCGCCAACCAGGTACTTGTGGTGAGTCTTGAGCGCCAGTTGGAAGGCCTGCGCGACCTTTACCTTGACCGCAGTTTCTAGGGGGCGCCATGACGGGGAACACCAGATGGTAGCGGCGCACAGGAGAGGTATCCCGTATTTTTTTCTTGTGCCGTTGCTGGCGGTCTGCATCGCCAGTGCACAGATTATTGAAAACATCCAGACTGGCATTGAGGACTTGGCACGGGGCATGGATTATGTGGGCCGGCGCGCGGGGGAAATGCTGGGTTCAGGCATATCCCTCTCCGAGGGAGACAGCGCGGCGGCTGTTGCGCAGCGCACGTTTGATGAACAGTATTCGCTCGGCCCCGCCCCCACCATCCTGCTTTCCAATGAATTTGGCGAAGTGCGCGTCAACGTGTGGAACGAGCGGCTTGTGCGTATCAGCGCCTCCATTGTGGTCGGAGCGGATACCAGCGCCTCGGCCGAACAGGTGGCCGAATTGATCGAAATAAGCGTTACCCAGGGCTTGGATTATTTGGAATGCCGGTCCCGGCTCCCCGACATCAAGGGGGGCGACAAGGTCTCCATGGCGGTGAATTACCAGATCCTGGTACCTCGGGACGCCGGATTGTCCGTTGAAAATTTTTTCGGGGATGTCCATGTTGCCGGGCTGGGCGGTTCACTGACTGCGGAAGTCCAATACGGGGGCTTGGAGTTGTCCCAGATTGCCGGGGCGGTTCGCGCGCAGGTCGTGGGTGACTTTCATGTCAATGCTACTGGGCTGAAACAGGGCGGGTTCTTCAAACTTCAGAATGCCAGCGCGGATTTCAGCGATTTTCAGGGAGAGATGTCCGTCCAGCATTTTCGCGGCACGGTCACGTTCAGGCGTCCCGCGCCGCAATCTTCCATAGTGCTCTCGAGCGACAGCGGGCGCGCCCAGATATTTTTGCCGCCGAACGCCGATCCCGATGTAAACGCGACCCTTTCCTACGGCAAGTTTGAATCGGAACTGGAAGTAACGCGACAGGTGCGGGGCCAGCAGTTGCTGGCGCGCCACCCCAACCTCAACACGGACCAGCGCATCCTGATTAACGCTACCTTCAGCGACGTATCCATCGCGATGGAAGGGAAGACTTCCGAAACAGTCACCCCTCCGGCCGGCGACTTCAAGGCGTTTACGGACGTTCTTACCGAAAACATTCCCATCTCGGAGGATAATTCCATGGTCATTGTCGCCATTCCCGGAAATATCCATATTGAAGGCGTGGATGAGGACCAGGTGGCGCTTTCCGCCACCCGCGTGGTCTGGACGCCTTCGGCGGCCGCGGGTATGGACGCGCTGGAAGCCCTGCATGTGGAAACGGAACGAAAGCCCGGCGTCATCCAGCTGGAGACCTCCGCGCGTGAAAGCATGGCCGCGTTCGGCTGCGAATCGTACCGCGTTGACCTGAATGTGCAGGTGCCCAGCACCATGCCGATTACCGTGCAAGCCGCCGAAGGCATTACCACCGTCATAAAGGTCGAGGCGGGCGGACACCTGGAGCAGGCCAAGGGCGAGGTGGTCATAGAGAATTCCGGAGGTGCGTTCACGGTGGTGAACAACACGGGCGCGGTTACCCTGAAAAACTGCAGCGGTTCAGCCGAAATCAACACCCGGTACGGCACCACCACCATTGAGCAGCTGGTGGGTGATCTCCGTGTCAACGCGGAAGAAGGCCATACCTATGTCGACGCGCCCGGCGGCAATGTTACCGTTCGCAGCAAACGGGGGGATGTGCGCTTGCTGTCCCTGGAACCTGTCAAGGGCAATTATGACATTCTGGTGGAGGAAGGCGGCCTGAACGCTTTTATAAACCCGGATTCCGACGCTTCCATAACCATCAGGACCAGCGGGGGGCGTGTGCAGAGCGCGCTTCCGCTTACCGGCTCCATCAAACAGGATGTGCAAGAGTTTTTCGGGCGTATTAATGAAGGTACGTTTACGTTAAGACTGGAAAGCCACAGCGGCGATGTGATTTTGAATTAAGCCCCGACGCGCGGGCATTGCGGCGCGTATTGCCGCTTCGACACTGCGGAACAGGGAAGAATGCCCCTGTTCAAACCAACGGGACGACTAAGGAAGGAAAGTAGGATGAATTGGAAACGGGTGGCGCTTCGCGTGTTGTTTTTCGCCCTTCTCGGACTGCTCATCGAGGTATTCTTCACCGGTGTTGGCCGGATTTTTAAAGGCGACTGGGACATGGAGGGCAATGCGTCCCCGTGGATGATGCCGGTTTACGGCCTCCTGGGCCTGTTTGTCGCTCCCGTCTCGGATGCCTTGAAACGCCATCGCATTTCTCTTATCCCGCGCGCACTTTTATACATGATGTTGATTTTTGTCGTGGAATACCTGTTCGGCGCACTCTTCGAGCTGGTCGGGTTGGAGATATGGAACTACAGCAGGCGTCCGCTGAACCTTCACGGCTATATCACCCTGACCTATGCGCCCTTCTGGTTTTTTCTCGGCCTGTGGCTGGAATACCTGCACCGCAGAATCGACACTTGCGCGGTTGCCCTTTCACGGGGTCTTGACCCGGAAACGCTACTGGCCATTGAACAATCCATAACGAAACAGGAAGGCGGGCGGCAGTCCAAGGCTTAGGCGGTCGGGTTAGAGGGAGAGTGGCGGCATGGATAAAAAGCCCTATATGCTTGCGGCAGGCGCCCTTGTTCTGGGAGTGGCTCTGGGGGTTCTGGCAACAGTCTGGACGGCGAAACCCGGCATGACGCCGTCACCCTCTTATTCCGGTGAAAGGGAGGCCCCGTCTTCCCATGCCGAGGGCGAAGCCCCAACCCCGGCGGCGCAGTCGACGCAAACAATAAGCGTTCCACCCGGGCCCGACCCGCCCGGGGACGAACTTGAACGGCCAATCGTGGTTTCCGTTTGCGGCGCGGTAAAACGGGGCGGTATCTACCGATTTGAAAGGGACAGCCGCGTGCAGGACGCCATACGCAGCGCGGGAGGTCTCCTTGACGACGCGGACATAGAGGACATCAACATAGCTGCAAGGCTGTTGGACGATACCACCCTGTATATCCCGTTCCAGATATACACCCAGCAGGACGGCCGTTCCCTGGTGGCCAAGCGCACGGCCACCGCCGTGGAGATGAACCCCGGGCGCTATACCCGCAGTGGGTGGGCGGGACTGGCGCGGTCGGACACACCGCTGCCCGCCGCAACGTTTTCAGCCGCCGCTCAGGAGACCTCGGCTGAAGGCATGTCCAATTCACCAGCCACCCTCGGCTCAAACAGACCGATCAATCTGAATACCGCCTCGTCGTCAGAATTGCAGGAATTGCCGGGGATAGGACCCAAGACCGCAGAGAAAATTATTGCGTACCGGCAACAGCGCCACTTCAAGCACATCGATGAACTCATGGAGGTGCACGGCATAGGCGAAAAGAAGTTGGAAGCCGTGCGCAACCTGGTAACGGTGGAATAACGGGCGCAGTGTGGTTGCTCCGACCCGCGTCGGGATTCCATACCCCATCATGTCTTGGTTTCCTATGGCCCGCAGCCCGTAAAAATTGTTCCCCAGACGGAAACCCATGATACCATGGGACCTTGAGTTTGCCCATTCCCCCGCCAGGAAGCCTACAGGTATATGGTAACGTAAACAGAAGGCCACAGACCATGAGCGATTCCACTCCAATTCCCGACACCGGGGATCTAAAACATCGTGCCGTTGCCGTCATACCCTGTTATAACGCTGGCTCGCGCGTACGCGGGGTTGTGGAACAGGCGCTGTCTTTCGTGGACCGGGTGGTATTGGTGGATGACGGAAGCACCGACGGCGGCACAGCCGGTTTGGAAGATCTGCCGATAACACGAATCGTATTCCCCCAAAACCGGGGCAAAGGCCATGCCCTGATCGAAGGCATCCGCAGGGCGGTGTCCCTGCCGGGCGTGGAGGTGGTGGCGCTGCTGGATGCCGATGGACAGCACGATCCCCGGGAACTACCCGGGCTTTACGACGTGTTTCGCGCCGCCGGCGCCGATCTTCTGATCGGAGCGCGCCACCTGGACAAGACCAAGACGCCCTGGCGCAGCCGTTTCGGCAACCGAGTGACCGCCTGGGTGTCGCAGCGTCTTTTCGCGTGCCCCCTCGACGACACCCAGTGCGGCTATCGTCTGCTGTCCCCCCGTTTCGCGGAGGCGTTCGCCGCTTCCGTGCCCGGCGGCAGATATGAAACCGAAATGCGGATGATTCTTTTCGCCGTCAGGTCCGGGCACAAATTGGCGTCCGCCCCGGTAAGGACGCTGTACGAACCGGGCAACCGAAGCTCGCATTTTCGCAAGGTACGGGATTCCCTGCGCATTTACGCCGTCCTGCTGCGCTCCTTGTACACCCAACACAGGTTAACCCCGCCGGGCGCTGGGGGCGTTACATGAGTGAAGCGGCAGAATCATCGGGCCCCGATGTCCCGAGAGGAACCTGAACCCATGACAGGGCGCCAAAGCCTGATACTTTTGACTTGTGCGGCCGGTCTCGCATTTGCGGCATTTCCGCAGGACCTTACGGATGGGGAGGCGTCCGTTCCGCTCGGGATGGTTCTTTCCCGATACCATATAGACACCTATGAGCCCGGCAAGCCGCTGGATATCACCATTACGATTGAAGGGCCGGACTTGGAAGTCCTGCGGGCCATGGGACTTGAAGAGGACCTGCCGGAAGACTGGTTGCTGGTTTCAGTACAGGGAGATGCCGGCGTTGCACCGGACATCTTCCCTTCTTCCGGCGCCGCGCCGCCTTTTGATTTCGCGTGGATTATGCCGCCTGCCCCGCCCTGCGCGTTCACCTACACGGTGATGGTTCCGGAAAGCGCCTGGGGCCAAAAAGAACTCTACGGGGTCCTGGAATATCGGATTGACGGCGGAGCGCTGCAGGCAGCGCCCGCGGTTACCCTACTTAACGGACCGGACCCGCAGCCCCCCACATTGACGCTTCTGGGAAATAATCCCATGGAGGTCCGCAAGAATACTCCTTGGATGGAACCCGGATACACCGCCCAGGACCATGACGAGCAGGATATCTCAGGCTATGTGCTGGTTACAGGGTCGGTAAACACCGGGGAGGAGGGTACCTATACGCTGGAATACCGGGTAACCTCGAGAACAAGCGGCCTCTCCGCCTCGGCTTCGAGAACCGTTACCGTAGTGGAAGACCTTGCACCCGAAGCGCCTTCGAATCCCCTGGTGCCCAGAAGCACGGCCTCTCCGGCGGGAAGGCCCTTTGAAACGCCCACAACCCTGACGGCGGGTATCGCGCAGCCCGCTTCGGCGCTCGGAAACGCTGACGGCGTCGGGGACACCGGTTCCTTTCCCGTCCTGCCCGACCTTTCTGCCCTGCGCCCGGTACCTCATGAAAGGCCGGAAGCGATACCGCCGTCTTCCACCTCAGAAACCGGCGAAATAGACCAGATAGGCAACGACGGCGAGGCGGGAGCGGATTTGCCCAGTCTACAGAAAAAGGCATCAACAGACCGTGACGGGGGGCGTGACAGAAAAGACCGGGACAATATCACGGACCGCGGCGAGAAAGTCACCACAGGAATTGCAGTAAGAAAGATAACGGCAGAAAGAGGCTGCCTCCTGTACTGGCTCATTGGAGGTGTTCTGGCGGTTTCGGCGACCCTCTGCGGATACTTGGTATGGCGCCTTGCTTACAGCCCCGTGAAACGGGTTCCCCCAAAAGGACGTTAATTCTCCCTGCAGTACAGTTCCTGCGAAACTGTCACACGTCTTCATCATCCAGATTGGAGGCTTCCCAATTGACGCGCCAGTCGGCCGCATGCTTGTGCACCCACTCTTCCACGGCCGAGCGACCAAGATCTTGACGCGCGCGTTCAGATTCTATCCATTTATAGCGGCTGATTTCTTCGCGCTGCATCTGGAGCATTTTTTGCATGCGGTTTTCATGCCAGGCCTTTGCGTAATTTTGGAACCAGTCCCGCGCAGCAGTTTCAAAACCGACATCCTCCCCCTGCTCCATGGACATATAGTATTTATGCCGGTTAATGGCGCGTCTTTCCGCCTCCTCAATCATTCCCCGGAGCATGTCATAATAATCACAGGGATTATTTTCTTTAAGATCCATCGTCATGGTCATCACTATAACTCCGATTTACCAGAAAATTTATGTACAGATTCTAAGGGAAGTACGATGAAAAGTCAAGTCTTTTTTATGCCAAAAGGATAAAAATCGTGAGAAGACTCTATACACATTTATCGTAGCCTGAAAAATATTTACAAGTCTTGCGCAACCTACTGACTACTTTACAATCAAAATCATATTATGTTTCAATTGTTCTGGTATGAATAGTTTATAGCACATTTTTGAGTGTTCATGTCACTGCCGGGGAGGACAACAACATAAAGTGGTATGCTGCCGTAACACCCCCTAATGTAGCAATCGGAGCAGTTACTGTTGTCAAATTAAAGTATACCATATTTAAGGGCCAATAAAAAGACGCCGCAGACAGCGCGGCGTCTCTTGCTTGTCCAGTTCATGCTGTAAAGCATTTACTTGGCGGCGGGGGTGCTTTCGAATTCTGAAACGACTTTGTCGAAATAGGCAACACATTGGGCGATGTCCGGAACGTTATTGTCCCAGTTGTATTCATATTCAATCGAGAAGACCGGCTTTTCCACGCCCTGTTGTTTCACCTCGTTCAACACGCTCTTAAGATCAAGGACACCGGTGCCCCAGATAACGTCATGAGCATCGCGTTCACCAAACGCGTTCAGATCCTTGAGGTGGAAGGAAATTAGCCGTCCCTTGAGCGCCTTTACGGCTTCCAGGGGATCCTGTCCCGAACGGGCCCAGTGCCCAGTGTCGGCACATACGCCTAAGCGCGGACCGCAGTCTTTTAAAGCTTCAACCGCCACATTGTAGTCCCAGTAAAGCGAAGGCTTGGGATGGTTGTGAATGGCCACATTGATGCCGTATTCGTTCGCGAGTTTATCCACAGAGGGCAGGTTCTTCCGAGCAGGCTCGGAAACAACGGTTTCAATACCCATGACCTTGGCGAAATCAAAGACCTTTCGCGCATCTCCCTCATTATTGGAAATGCCCACCACGCCGTAGCAAAGCAACTTCACGCCGGTCTCTTCCAGTTTTTTCTGGGCCAATTGGCGGTGTTCCTCGCTCATGGTATGTTCGAACTTGATATCTTCGGGAAGGTCCTGGCTCAAGCGCTGGCCCGGGAAGGCCTCGGCATATTTCAGGCCAAGGGAAGCGACCTTGTCGATTGCCTCCATAAAGGTAAACTTATTGAAACTCCACAACTGGCAACCGACACGCCACCCGATAGCTTCCGCGGCGGGTGCGCCGGGACCGGCCGCAGCCGCCGGAAGAACGCTGAACACGGCAAGGACAAGCATCAGACTTGATAGCGTTACAATAAAACGTGCTGATTTCATTGGGGTCTCCTTTTTTTGGGGTTATGGACGCGCTTCGCAACCTGAAACAACCAAGCCCTTAGCGGCAAAGCACGCTAACGCGTGTATCATATCACCAGCCAAGGGCGCAGTAAAAATCAAAAGGTTCTCAGGGCTACACGTTTTACACAAATATCTCAAGAGGTTCCCGGATGACATCGGCGCCGCATAAATCTTCCTCGGCCAGTGCACGATTTGCATCAAGCACCATTTCCTCCCTCTCGGTCAGGTTGGCGCGTGCCTCTTCAAGGGTTAGCCCTTGTGCATTCGCACCGGGCAGTTGCTCCCCCACAAGCGATATACCCCCAAGGGTTTTTTGAATACTGCCGTCAGGCATAGATGCCTCATACCAGATTCCTTTCATGCGGCGCGATTTACCCATGCTTTTTTACGATATAAAGTATGCCGAAAGGAAAAGAATTATGGCAACTGACCTGTCAGGTATAAATAAAAATACCAGCGCTTGAAACGATTCCGCTGACTATACGTTGGTGCGTATGAAAACACCGGGACCATGCGTGATTATCTTTTGCACAACTCCTTTTCTTTGAGCATGTCCATCCCGCCGTGATACAGTAATTCCGTCCATAAACCTCAATTCCGGGAGAGCATATTCCTATGGCAACACCATCGTGGTTCGGGCGTTTTCTTCCAATGATTTTTGTGGCCGTTGCATTGGCCTTGTCGTTTGCCATGGAGGCAACAGCGCAGGGTCCGCCAGGTGAGCGGGGTGCCTTGCGCTTTTCCCCGATCGAATCCTGCCGATACACTTTTTCCGACAGTGTCGGGAAACGCATTCAAAACAATATTGACCAGTGGCTGTTGTCCGCGCCTGACGCCAACCCGGGCATGTTGGAAATGTTCCGGGTGCGGGACCGTTCACCCAAGCCCGCGCTGGTGCCCTGGGCGGGAGAGTTTGTCGGTAAGTATCTGATCTCGGCTGTTCAGGCGCTGCGCATGAGCAAGGACCCGCGCCTGGAATCCAAAGTGGCCCATGTCATTGCGGAACTGATACGCACCCAGGCGGAGGACGGTTACCTGGGACCCTTCGCGAAAGAAGAACGCCTGATGGGCAACTGGGATCTCTGGGGCCATTACCATGTCATGCTGGCCTTGATGATGTGGCATGAACGCACCGGCGACCAGGACGCCCTGGACTGTGTCCTGCGTGCTGCTGATTTGATCTGCAAAGCATATCTGGAGGGGGATCGCCGCCCGAAAGACGCGGGTTCTACCGAAATGAATCTCTCCATCATCCATGGCTTCGGGCGCTTGTATCGTCACACGGGAGACGAGCGGTATCTGCGTATGATGAACCGCATTGTGGAGGACTGGGAGTCTCCCGAAACCGGTGATTATTACCGGCAGGGAATGTCCGGCGTACCCTTCTACAAAACCCCGAAACCGCGCTGGGAGAGCCTGCACGGCATTCAGGGGCTGGTGGAACTGTACCGTATCACGGGGGATGCTTCCTACAAGACCGCCTTCGAAAACCTGTGGCACGGCATTCACGATTATGACCTGCACAACAGCGGCGCTTTCTCCACCGATGAGCAGGCCGTAGGAAGTCCCTTCCGGATCGGTGCGGTGGAAACCTGTTGCCATGTCGCGTGGACTTACATGAGCGTGGATATGCTGGCTCTTACAGGTGAACCGGCTGTGGCGGATTGTCTGGAGCAAGGTTTCTGGAACGCCACACTCGGCTACCAGCACCCCAGCGGGCGGTGGAGCACCTACAACACACCGAGTAACGGGGTCCGGGAAGCCTCGGCCCATTCCATCGTGTTTCAGGCACGGCACGGCACCCCGGAACTGAACTGTTGTTCGGTAAACGCGCCGCGCGGCCTGGGCATGCTCTCCGAGTGGGCTGTCATGCGGGAGGGCGCGGACGGCCTGGTCGTGAACTTTTACGGGCCCATGGAAGCGGACCTGCCCCTTGCGGAAGGGCGGCAGATACGGTTGCGTCAGGAAACCGCCTATCCCCGCGATAGTCAGGTGCGCATCGTGCTTGGTCTGGATGTCCCGGCCACCTTTACCATCTCCTTACGCATTCCCACCTGGTCGGCGCATACCGTTGTCAAGGCAAACGGCGAAGGTGTAGATGGCGTCGTGCCGGGCGCCTACCTCGCGCTGGAACGGGACTGGCAGGATGGTGACGTCATTGACCTGCAGCTGGACATGGCCCTGCGGGCCTGGGTGGGTGATGAAGCGCGGGCGGACAGGATGTCCCTGTATTACGGGCCCCTGCTGCTGGCTTTTGACCAGAAACGCAATATGATGGACACCGATGCTCTGCCCCCGCTGGATTATACGAATCTTTCGTATATGCCTGTGCCCTTGGAAGAGGAAGCGTTTCCGCCCCTTGTATCTTTTGAATTCACCACGGCGGAGGGCGGGAAACTGGTGTTGTCCGATTTCGCCAACGCGGGCGCATACGGCACCCACTATGCCTCGTGGCTGCCCGCCGCGAAGCTGCCGCCGCCCGCGTTCCGCCTTGTTTCCCCCGAAGATGGAGCGCGCCTGCCCGCAGGCCCCAATCAATTTCAATGGCAGGGTCCCGCACATGCGGAAAACAAAACCTACACGTTGGTGGTGAGCGAAACAGCCTCCATGGCAGATCCTGTATATACGCTTACGGACCTTGACAAGTCGAGGGCCGTCCTTGAGGCCGAACTGGAACCGGGACGAACCTATTACTGGACCGTGCAGGCGGTGAATGCCCATGGCCGGGTGGAAGCGGTGGACGGTCCGCGTTCCTTTGTTTTGGATGCCACGCTTGAAAATCCCTTCCTGACTAATCCTGCACTGGTCCAGTACCGGGAGGATGATCTGGTGGTCGGTGCTTGGCTGCGGGGAAATGGGACGCCCGTGTATGGCGTCCTGGAAAAGGAGGCGGGAATCACCGCCGTGCCGGGTCGAAACGAAACGGCGGACGGTGCCGTACGCTTTGAAGGAGAAGGCATGCTGCGCTACACCATCCCTGAATTTCCGCACCGGGAATGCACGCTGCTTTTATGGGCGTGCCCGGAGGGTGAGCCGGCCGGGCATATTCGTCAGCTGTTCAGCGCCTGGGCACGTTCCATGGACGATCCGCTTCGGGTTTTTCTTAAGGACAACGCGTTGCATGTCGGCATTGAAGGCGGCGACAACGCATCCCTGCCCGGCGAACCCATACCCTTCGGCGCGTGGACGCATATTGCCGTCGTGAAGAACGGCGCCGACCTGGCGCTGTACCTGAACGGCGGGCTTCGGCAACAGGGCAAGGCCCCGGCGAGTCTCGATCAGACGACTGCCGCGAACATCGCTCTGGGCGCGAATCCAAACTACAGAGGCAACGAGTATTACACTGGGCGGCTTGCGGAATTTGCCCTCTATGCCCGGGCGATGACCGGGGAAGAGATTCGCCGAGTATATGAAACGGGCTTGAAACTGGAATAGCCGGACTCGGATAATCATATTTTGAACGGGATATTGGAGGAGACCTATGGCAAGACGATATTTATCAATGGCCGTCTGCCTGTTTGCGGGATTGACCCTATATAGCCATGAAGTGTTTGCTGCCGGGAAAACACTTCGAGTTGCTTCGGTGCAAATGGAGGTTACCCCTGACTTGGGCCGCAACCTGAACCGCATTGAAACCGGTATCCGGGAGGCGGCGGCCGCAGGCGCGCGTGTGGTGGTCTTCCCCGAAACCGCCCTTTCCGGCTTTGATGAAGTGACCATTGTGGCGCTGGATTGGACGGCATTAAATGCGGCAATGGTTAAAATTGCGGCTTTGGCGAAGGAACTGGACTGTTATGTGATTTACGGCAGCGCGACCCCTTCGCCCCACGAAAAGCCCTATAACAGCGCCATTGTCGTCGGGCCTGATGGCACGGAAATCTTTCGCTATCATAAGAGTTTCCCGGAGAACTGGTTTGAACCGGGGGAACGCCTCGCCCTCTTTGAAATAGACGGTATTCCCGCTACCGTCATCGTCTGCCATGACAGCCGCTATCCGGAACTGGTCCGTATCCCCGTAATGGCGGGCGCGCGTATTTGCTTTTACATCAGCTATGAAATTAACGAGATAGTGTCCGCCTTGCGCAAACAGGAAGGGTACCGCGCCCAGCTCATTGCCCGTGCCGCGGAAAACAATATATGGGTGGTGCAGAGTAACGGTTACGGTCCCTTGGGTGGGGCGGAAAGCTTGAGTCTGGGAGAGAGCCGCATGGTCGATCCCGCCGGGGTGGTGGTCGCCCAGGCGTCCGCCCTCGAAGATGCCCTGCTGATGTACGACCTGCAACCTCAGAAGGCGAGCCGGCGTAACGCGTTACGCAGTGCCGAGGGGAAAATGCTGGGGCCGTGGATGGAGGCGGGGGTGGAAGAACTCAAGGCGCGTCTGAATGCGCTCGATCTTCCGGAAACGGTTCAGGACGGGAACGGCGATCAGGTGCGCCTGGCGCTGATGCAGGCCGTTCCCGAAAAATGGAACCTGGACAAAAACTTCGATACGTTTCTGCGCTATCTGGATGACACGCGGAACGCCCAAATCTTCGTCACACCCGAGTGTTGGCTCGACGGCTATGCGGCCGCCGACAAGACGTCCACCCCCGAACGGCTGTTGGAAGTGGCCCAGGATCCGGCCGCGAGTCCCTATCTCGCCCGGGTGGCGGAGGAGGCGCGGGAACGCAAGATATGGATCTGTTTCGGATTCAGCGCCCGCCTGGACGGAAAACTTTACAATACCGCCGGGCTTTGGAATGATCAAGGCGAACTCACGGGCCTGTATCACAAGACCCATCTGCAGACCCATGACCTGCAATATACGCCGGGGCCCGCCCTTGCGCCTTTCCCGACGCCCTGGGGTCCTGTGGGCATCATGATTTGTGCGGACCGGCGCTGGCCGGAAACGGCGCGCGCCCTGCGGTTGCAGGGGGCGAGGCTTATCCTGAATCCCACCTACGGCATGCACCATCATGACAATCAATGGTGGATGCGCACACGGGCTTTTGAGAACCAGTGTTTCATCGCGTTCACTCACCCGGAACAGGGGCTGGTGTTAAATCCATCCGGGGATATTCAGGCCAGCCAATACGATACCCCGGGCGTGCTGGTCTGCGATATAGATCTTGGCGAGGCGAAGGAGGATAATCATCTTCAGGACCGGCGTTCGGACCTTTATGGGCCCTTGGTTGACTAAGTTTGTGAGATTCCCAAAATGAATACTTCCGCTCCATTTTCGTTAACCCGGCGCGGGTGGCTTCAACTTGCATCCGGCATAAGTGTAAGCGCTACAGTTGTCGCATCTGAAGGACTTCCTCAAGTTGTCCGTCCCCGCGCCACGTCCGGGGATACCGCTGTCGAACCCGAGTGGGAAGAACACCTGTACATTACGGTCGGCCCGGACAAGGCGGATATTGTCGGCTTCACGGATAAGGCGCTGCAGGCGGCAGTTGAATATGTCGCCCGACGGGGTGGCGGCACGGTCAAGGTGTTGCCCGGCGTTTACCGTTTACGCGCCCCGGTTCGTCTTTACGATCATGTGAGACTTCAGGGAAGCGGCCCCGAAACCGTCCTGATCAAGGAACCCTCCATCGAATCCACCCTTGCCGAAGATTCCGACTGGTATGACCAGGAGATTACCCTGACGGACGCTTCCGGCTTCCAAGTCGGCGATGCCGTCTGTATTCGCGCCGTCAATTCCGACACCAAGGCCCCCGTGGTGGTCAAGCGCACCCTGATCGCGCGCAGCGGCAACCGCTTTAAACTGGACCGCGCGCTGCGTGAGAACACCTGGAAAATCGGCAATGCCACGGTCGCTACGCTGTTTCCCATCGTGACGGCGGAAGAGGCAGCGGATTTCGCTATAGAGGACATCTGCCTGGACGGTAATAAGGATAACAACGCCAACCTGGACGGCAACTACGCCGGATGCGTCTGGATTCAGGACTGCAGCCGTGTTGTCATTCGGAAGGTTATCGCCCGTAATTACAACGGTGACGGCATTAGCTGGCAGATTTGCCACGATGTGCGGGTCGAGGAATGCCAAAGCATGGACAATACCGGGCTTGGCATGCATCCCGGTTCGGGTTCCCAGCGCACCGTCATCCGGAGCAACGTGATCGAGCGCAATAACATCGGCATCTTCTTCTGCTGGGGCGTTCAATACGGACTGGCGGAAAAGAACACGATTCGTGACAACCGCGACTGCGGTATTTCCATCGGTCACCGGGACCATGAGAATATAATTCGTGAAAATGAAATCTTGAACAGCGGGAAGACCGGTATCCTGTTCCGCCCGGAACGGGGGGAAGGATTCACCGCCACGGGCAACCGCGTGGAAAACAATCGCATCGTGGATTCCGGCCCGGAGGACGGGGTGGCGATAGACATACAAGGCGTAACAATGGGCAATACCATTGCGAACAACACACTCCTGGAAACCCGGGCACCCGCCCAATGTGTGGGTATCCGTTTGGGTGCGGACTCAGGGGAGAATACATTGGCAGACAATCACATAGAAGGATTTTCTGTTACGGTTGAAGATGGCCGTTCATCCTGATGTAATTCGGTAAATTTCTGATTTGGGCGGGGTGGCCTCGTAGGGGTTAGGGTAACAATCATGCTGAGCCACGTCACGCAATAAAACAGAGTCATGTATCTAATCTCTGCAGTCAATCCCCTGTGTTTCGCGGAAATACCACCCGATAGGGTATACTCATTGTGGCTGATGTTTGACTACAATTTGGGATTAACGTTACCATCTTTATATTGATAGTTATAGTGAAATTGGTAGGTACGGCTACCTGACAATATCAGGACAAGGTAAATGGGCTTTGCCAGACACAACCACGCAGGATAAGTCTTATGCATATCGCGGACATACCCGAAATCGCATCATTAACTACCCCGGAAAAGATCCTGTTGATCGAGGAGTTATGGGACGATATAAGTGCTGATGCATCGTGCATTCCCGTGCCCGAGTGCCATAAGCAGGAATTGGACAAACGGTGGGAATGCCATCGAAAAGAACCAGGCGCTCTGCTTACTGTGGAGGAACTTCAACAGCGTATTGAACAACGAAAATGAAGTTCTTGTTGCGGATACGCGCTGAAGTTGAAGAAGATGCCATGACCGGTTACGCATGGTATACGGAAAAGTCAGATGGACTGGGCGAAGTCTTTTTACGCGCTTTTTACGAAAGCACGGAAAAGATTCAATATAATCCCTATGCATATCCCAAACTGTATGGCCCTTTCCGCCGTTGCTTATTGAATCGTTTCCCTTATGCCGTCTACTTCGTGGCGGACGAAACAAGCAACCGGATAATCGTCTTTGGTCTTTTCCACTGCGCGCGCGATCCCCGGTTAATAGGCCACGCCCTTTCCACTCGTTCAACATAGAAGCGTACCTAATTTGGACTTAACCGGGTAATCCGGGGAACTCTGCAGGCTAACGATGAGAGATTGAATGGGCGTCGCGGCTCGATCTGCGTCAATCAAGGTGACGGTTGGAGCAACGCCCCTCTGTAAACGTTCTTTTACCCCGGATCAATGTTTAGAAGTCACTTCCGCGCAAATCGTACAATGTATCCGGGTTAATCAACCGGTCTAAACCACGAAAGGACAGTCCATGTTCGTCCCATCCCTGCTCGCCGCAGTATGCGTGTTGTCCGCTCCTTATCAACTGGCCACGTTCCGTGAAGACGTCACCATTCCTCTCGGCCATGCCTGTATGGGCGGCGGGGTGTCTCCCGCAACGGAAGTGGTGGACCCCCTGTATGCCCATGGGGTGGTGCTGCTGGGCGCGGAGAAGCCGCTGGTATTTGCGACCGTGGACTGGTGTGAAATCCGCAACGATGCCTACGACCACTGGCGTACCGCCTTGGCGGAAGCCGCGGGCACTACGCCGGAACGGGTGCTTCTCGCCAGTGTGCATCAGCATGACGCCCCGGTGGTGGACTACGAGGCGCAGCGGCTTCTCGATGCGGTCGGCCTGGAAAAATCCCTGTGCGATGTGCCCTTCGCAAGGCAGTGCGTGGACCGGGTCGTTGCCGCCATGAAAGAAGCCTTGAAAACACCCCAACCTGTGACTCATTACGGCATTGGTATCGGTAAGGTGGAAGGTGTGACCTCCAACCGGCGCATCGTGCTGCCGGACGGCACTGTTTCTTATGGGCGCGGTAGCGCCACCAAAGACCCGGCATTGCAGGCGCTGCCTGAAGGCATTATTGACCCGTACCTGAAAACGCTGAGTTTCTGGGACGGCGACACCCCCCTGGCGGCGCTGAGCGCCTATTCCACCCATCCCATGAGTTACTATGGCAAGGGCGGCGTGTCCGCCGATTTCGTGGGTATGGCCCGCGCCCGCCGGCAGGCGGAATTGCCGGAGGTGTTCCAGATGTATTTCACCGGGTGCAGCGGTGATACCACGGCGGGCAAGTTCAATGACGGCGATCCGGCGAACCGGCCGGTCCTTGCCGATAAGATGTACCAGGGCATGGTGAAAGCCTGGGAGAACACACAGCGTTATCCCCTGGAACAGGCAACCCTGCGTGTGGCACCGCTGAACCTTGTTCCGAAAAGTTTCGGCGGGTATTCCGAAGCGGACGCGCGGGCGACCCTGGCGGATGCTTCCGTGAAAACCTTTACCCGCAATCTTGCCGCCATGGCGCTCAGTTATCGCAAGCGTGTGGATGCGGGCCAGCCCATTGACGTGCCCGTGGTGGATTTCGGCAAGGCAAAATTTCTCATCCTGCCCGGCGAATCCTTCGTGCAGTATCAGATCACAGCCCAGGGTATGAGCCCGGACGCCCCGGTGGTCACGGCGGGTTTTGGTGAATGTGCCCCGGGCTATATACCCACGGCAATCGCTTCCGCCGAAGGGTATAATGACGAATCCTGGTGTTGGGTGGAACCTGGTGCGGAACCGTTGATTACCGACGCGCTGGCGCTGACGGTTCTCGGCAAGTAAAAGGTTATATTCTGGATAAGGGCCTTTCCTGTAGGGCAGTCGGTCTGACTCAGTCCGACTTGGTCTGACAAGGTCCGACCACAGGATGTCTGCACGGGTACTTCTATTTTCTGCCTGGTTTCTTTTTCTGCACTGAATATCCGAAAAATCCCAGTTTTTTGCCGATCTCGTAATATCCTCCATGAACAAACGCGGCCAGGCCGGCTTTCTCCAAGGCCAGCCGTCCGGAAGGTGTCAGCAGGTCGGCGTTTACCTGGACCGCGACGACTACAGCAACGAACATGGTGTGCGATCCTAACTCGAGTGTCTTTTTTACTTTGCATTCCAGGTTCACCGGGCATTCCAGGATCAGGGGTGTTTTGACTGCGGAAGAAGGGGCCGGGGTCAGGCCGGTCTTTTCGAACTTGTCCACATCACGGCCGGATACCACCCCGCAGTAATCCGTCAGCCTGATTTCCTTTACCGAGGGCACATTCACGACGAATTCCCGGGAGGCGCTGATCAGGCTGTGGGAATACCGTTCCTTGCGCAGGGAAATGGAGAGCATGGGCGGGTCGGTGCATACCGTGCCCGTCCAGGCTACGGTACAGATGTTGGGCTTGCCGCTTTTGTCCGCGGAAGTGATCATGACCACCGGCAGCGGGAACAGCATGGTGCCGGGTTTCCAGACTTGTTTGGTGATGGTGGCTTTGTATCCGGCACGAACCCTTCGGGCCGGGGCTTGTTTTGTGTGCTTTAATACCACGCTTCGGGCGCGTTTTTGCATGGCCATGCCCTTCTTGTGTTGCATAAGGAAACCCTCTTTTCTGGTTTGCCGTTTTTTGTTGGTTCTGTTCATGTGCTGGCAAAATATACCAACCTTGGTATACTATCATTTCCAACAGCGTAAAGCGATTGCGAGACAGCCCTTTTACTTTGACAAACATCTTGTAAGCGGGAATGAAAATGTTAAAACCCTTCCAACTGCTGATGGATCGTGTGCGAAGTTTCAAGTATGCCTTCACCGGCCTGTGGACCATGCTGAAATCCCAGCAGAATGCCTGGATCCATGCCTGCGCCACCCTGTCAGTGGTGGGGACGGGTCTGTTCTTCCGGGTATCATCGGGTGAATGGTGTTGGCTGGTGCTGGCCATCATGGCCGTGTGGACAGCGGAAGCGCTGAATACCGCCTTTGAACGGCTGGCCGATGTCGCTTCGCCGGAATTCCATCCGCTGGTGAAACAGGCAAAGGATGTCGCGGCCGGGGCGGTGCTCATTGCCGCCATCGGCTCCGCCGTAATAGGCTTTCTGGTTCTGGGACCCTATGTGCTCCGGTTATTGATGTGCTGGTACGGACTGCCGGAATAAAGTGCTTCTATTGCGGCATCTGATATGGAGGTAGCGAGTTACGGAAACAGCGCCCGTAAAAACTCCGCTTCAGTGCCTTTGTAGCGTGCCTCTGCCAGATGTTCAACACCCTGCTGATTGCCCCAGGAGTAATTAATAATTAACTGGCCTCCGAATTCACAATAGTCAAAATCGGAGTTGTTGATATTCTTTGCTTCCGCAATACGTTTGCACTGTTCCGGGGTCAGTTTTTGGTTATGGATGATCTTGTCTTCGTCCGAGGCTTTCAATACGGGGTTCAAGGGGCTGGATTCCCAGTGGATCAAGTCTTTGGAACGCACGACATACTGTTCATACCCGCCCTTTACCGCTTCCAGGAAAAAGTTATAATAATACCCTTCAAAATAGCGCAGGCAATGAGGCGCGGTGTACCGGCTTTTGTCATAGGTGCATTCCGGCGGGGTCAGCGTCCAGGTTTTCAGGTCTTTCGACATGGCGAAGCGCGCGGTAAAGGGGTTGCCCGCTACTTCCGGCGGTTTGCCTACCTCGAACATGAGCACATAATTGTCCTCCGCCTTGCAAAGGGAGGTATTGAACATGCCGTAACCCGGCAGGGTCAGCGCGTTCCAGGATTCCCAGGTCTTCAGATCGCGGGAAACGAACAGGTCAATCCTGTCTCCGTCCCAGATGTTCACGGCGGTCACGATGGCCAGGTCACCGTCTACGGCGGCGCTGCCGAGATGGTAGCCCTTGGCGAAGGACGGTGTTGTCTCGCCGGTCTCGTGGTCGATAAAGCGGAAGTAGGAATCGCCCGTTTTGTTGTTCCAGTAATTCTGTCGCACATACTCAAAACGGTATACCCTGTTCTTGAATACGATGGGCGTGGTTTCGACCAAGTCTACATCGATGGTGCCCAACTTTTGGATGGCGACGGGCGCGGGGTTCGCGGCAGGTGCTGCTCCGGCGCAGGCCAATCCAACGGCGATGAAGAGCACGGTTAAAACCCGGAGGGTAAACCTGACATTTAAATCAGACATAAGTATCTCCCTGGTATTCATGACGGGTCTTCAGTATGCTTTGGCTCTTTGGGATAGCCAGACAAGCAAGACATGCGGTGCGGAAAAACGCTTGGAAGGCGCGCAGACAATGAGATCCTTCTCTCTCAAATGCTCGCAATACCGGCGTAGCAAGGAATATCACGCCTCTACCACGGGCTCTCCAAAGAGGAGCATCAGAGTGAACAGACCGCCGACAATGAGGACGAAGACGGCATAAAAAACAGCGGCGCCCGCGAAAAAGTCCCAAAAATCCTTGTTGGTGCCTTGTTCTGGTGGATTCATGGATGATTTTTCTCCTGGATAAACGCGGCGGACAACGTTGGTCGGGAACCCGGTGCAATTGCATTACCACCGGGGAAAAGCCTATCATATATACAGGCTACGAATGTAGCTCCCGTCCCACTGTGGCCGTGTTTTAATTCTACAGGGAATGCGTAACGGCGCGATAGGAGTCCTTCCGGGCTCCCAGGGCATTCCATAAGTTTAATCGTAACGAAAGAACCATTTTCAAATGAGACGCAGCATTGTACATGAAGGCGCCACCAACCTTAAATATGAAATTCGGGAAATCGTTGGTGTGGCGCGGGAGATTCGGTCGCTTGGCCAGACGATAACCTGGGAAAATATCGGCGATCCCGTGGAAAAAGGCGAGGCGCTCGCCCCTTGGATTCGCGATATTCTGCATGAGTTGCTCGAGCTGCCGACTTCCTACCGGTATTGCGACACGGCCGGGGTGCTCGAAACGCGCGCCTTCCTCGCGGAAGCCGTAAATGGCCGTGAAGACGGCATCCAGATCACCCCGGAGGACATTATTTTCTTTAACGGCATTGGCGATGCGGTAGCCCGGGTGTACGGATTTCTCAAGCGCGAGGCGCGGGTGCTCGGTCCGTCCCCGGCGTACAGCACCCATTCCTCCGCCGAGGCGGCCCATTCCGGCTACAACCATGTTACTTACGATCTCGACCCGTACAACGGGTGGATGCCCAACGTGGATGACATTCGCAACAAGGTCAAATATAACGATTCCATCGCGGGTATCCTGCTGTTGAGCCCCGACAATCCCACCGGGGCGGTGTATCCCCGGGAGATTCTGGATGAGATCGTTGCCATAGCCCAAGAACATGATTTGTTCATGATCGCGGACGAAATTTACACTCATATCACTTATCCCGGTTATCCGAGGATGCACATGAGCCAGTGGATCCAGGACGTGCCCGCCTTAGCCATGCGCGGCATCAGCAAGGAATATCCCTGGCCCGGGGCGCGCTGCGGCTGGATTGAGGTGCTGAACCGGACCCGGGACGAGAATTTTAATACTTATGTGAATAGCCTTCTGGCTGCCAAGCGGCTTGAGGTGTGTTCCACGACGCTGCCCCAGATGTCGCTGCCCCTCGTGTGCGGCAACGGTCGCTACAAGCGTCATCTGGAAGAACGGGCGTTAATGTTCAGCAAACGGGCCGATGAAGCGGTTGGTTTCTTTGGAGGGTGTGATTCGGTCATCGTGAACAAGCCCGGTGGTGCGTTCTACCTGACCGTCATGTTCAAAGACGGCGTGCTGAACGACGGCCAGGCGCTTCCCATAGAAAACCGGGTCGTGCGCGAGCGCATAGAAGCCCTGGTGCGTAATGTCAGCCCCGACAAGCGGTTTGTATATTATCTCATGGGCGCGACGGGCATCGTTGTGGTGCCCCTGACCGGTTTCCAGTGCGGCCATGCGGGATTCCGCGTGACCTTGCTGGAGACGGACGATGCCAAGCGGGCCTGGATTTTCAGGACCCTTCGGGAAAGCATCGACGCCTACGTTGGAAGTTGACCGGTCACGCGGCCGGCTTGCGGGCCGCCGCGCCGGTGGTAAACTGTTGCACGGGTGAGTGTGCCCCGGCCGTCCGGGGCGACAGGAGGAAAATAGCCATGAGTAAAGCGTCAGAAACATATAAATTTAAAACAGAAGCGCGGCAGGTCCTGGACTTGATGATTCATTCGGTCTACTCGAACAAGGACATCTTTCTGCGCGAATTGATTTCAAACAGTTCCGACGCCCTGGACAAGCGCCGCTTTGAGTCCGTGAAAGCCCCGGAACTGGCATCGGCGGGAGAAGCCGCCATTCATATCGCCTTTGACGCGAAAGCACGCACCCTGTCGGTGTCCGACAACGGCATCGGTATGAGCCGAGACGAGGTGAAGAACTTTATCGGTACCATCGCGCGGTCGGGCGCCCAGGAATTCATGAAGGCCTTGCGTGAGTCGAAAGATGCCGCGGGTCTGCCGGAACTGATCGGGCAGTTCGGCGTGGGCTTTTATTCCACCTTCATGGTTGCGGACCGGGTGCAGCTGCTTACCCGTCGCGCCGGTGAAGATACCGCAACGCTTTGGGAAAGCGCCGGCGACGGCAAATACACCCTGAGCGAGACCGGGCGGGATGAGGCGGGCACGACTGTCACCCTCCACCTGAAAGCGGCTGACACGGAAGACGGACTGAAAGATTACGCCGCCGAGTGGGAAATTCGAGAAATTATCAAGCGCTACAGTGATTTCGTCGCCTACCCGATTTACTTGGCCGTTGAGCGTACGGAAGTGGAACGGGACCAGGACGGCAAGCCCGTACCAGGCGCTCCGGAAAAGACCGTGGTCAAAGAAGAACGCCTCAATTCTATGAAGGCGCTGTGGCTGCGCGACAAGGAAGAAGTGTCCGAAGAGGAATACAACGAATTCTACAAGCATATCAGCCATGACTGGAACAATCCGCTGCTCCGCATTCAGGCCAAGATGGAAGGTGTGCTGGAATACAGAATTCTTCTGTATATCCCCGAGAAGGCGCCCTTTGACGTCATGATGCCCGAAGCCCTGCGCCGGCAGGGCTTGCACCTGTATATCAAGCGGATCTTCATTATGGACGACTGCCACGAACTGCTGCCCGATTATCTGCGCTTCGTGCGGGGCGTTGTGGATTCGGAAGACCTGCCCCTGAACGTCTCGCGGGAACTGCTCCAGGAAAACCGGCAGGTCCAGCGCATGAGCAAGGGCATCGTGGGCAAAATACTCGCCACATTAAAGGCCTTGCGCGACAACGAGCCTGAAAAGTACCGCCTCTTCTGGACCCAGTTCGGCCGCATTCTCAAGGAAGGCCTGTTGACGGATTATGACAACCGCGAGGCGTTGCTGGACCTGATCCTCTTCGATACCACCGAATCCGGGGATACTCCGGTATCTTTCGAAACCTATACGGGGCGGATGAAACCCGGCCAGGAGGACATGTATTACATTACGGGGGAATCCCGCGCCGCCTTGCAGGCGTCACCCCACCTGGAGGCGTTTCGGGATAAGGGCTATGAGGTTATCCTGCTCAGCGACCCAGTCGATGAAATCTGGACCCAGTCCATTTCGGAGTGCCGCGAAAAGAAACTGCAGGCCGCGGGCCGGGGCGCTGTAGAACTCGGCACGGACAGTGAAAAGGAGGAGGGCCGCAAGGTTCGTGACGAGAAGGCCAAAGAATACGGGGCGCTCCTTGAGGCGCTTCAGAGCCTTCTCGCGGAACAGGTCAAAGAGGTGCGCCTGTCAGGGCGCCTTACCTCGTCCCCGGCCTGCCTGGTAATCGACCCGCAGGACATCTCGCCCCAGATGGAGAAAATGATGCGCATGATGGGGCAGGAAGCACCGGCGGTCAAACGCATCCTGGAACTGAATCCCGGCCACCCGCTGCTGGAAAAACTCAACGCCTTTTGTGCCGCATCGGCTTCGCAGGAGGACTTGAAACCTTATGCCGAACTCTTGTACGGCCAGGCGCTGCTCGCCGAGGGGGGGCAGGCGTCCGACCCCGCGGCATTGAGCAGACACATTGCCGATATCATGCTGAAAGCGCTTTAACCTAATGTTCCTGAAAAAAAATGTGGACGCTCTCCCATTGGGAAAGCGTCCATGTGTATTTACACTGCATGCGTGTTTCGCCTGCAGGACAGAGCGCCGTTTTACGTGCTGGAAACACCGTCGAACAGGGAAGCCAGCAGAGCGACGATGGAGTTTACGATGCCCAGAATGGCGTCAATTAAGTTGAAAACAAAATCATTTACGATTTGCGCCAGGGTATCCGCGAAATTCATCGTCCGGCCTCTTTCGCTTGGTTCGGCTGCGTTCCTATAAACTATACATCCAACGGGCGTAAACTGTTACATCTTCTTCACGCTACCACATTCAGACGATACGAAGGCAGAAATATTCATGACACACATACCGCCTTTCGAAGAACTACACACGCGCATGCTTGATGTCGGGAATCTCCACGCCGCCGCCGCCGTGCTTGAATGGGACCAGGAAGTCTACATGCCTTCCGCTGGCGGACCGGCCCGGGGAAGGCAACTCGCCACCCTGAATGCCCAGGCCCACGCGCTGTTCGCCGCGCCGGAAGTCGCCGACTTGCTCGGCCACGCCCAGGAACAGGCGGGACTCACGCCGGATCAGGCGGCCCTGCTTGAAGAGATTGCTTATGATTACGCTCGGGCATCCCGGATTCCCGGAAGCTTGATACGTCGTTTTTCCAAGGCACGCAGCGCCGCGTACCAGGCTTGGCTGGAGGCGCGCGGCCGGTCTGATTTCGCCCTTTTCCTGCCCCACCTGAAGGCACTTATTGAACTTTGCCGGGAAAAAGCGGAATGCCTGGGGTATGAGGATACGCCTTACGACGCGCTCCTTGAGGATTATGAACGGGGCATGACAACCGCCCGGCTTAAGCCCGTTTTTGAACTGCTCGCCCGCCGTCAGAGCGACCTGGTTGCCCGTATTGGCAGGGTGTCCGGGAAGGAAGCAGCGCCGTGGCTGCGGCAGCGCTGGGACACGGCGCGGCAGTGGGAGTTTACAGAATTTGTCCTGCGGGACATGGGATTTGATTTCAAGGCCGGCCGCCAGGATCGTTCGGCGCACCCCTTTACTACGAATTTTTCCATTCATGATGTCCGCATTACAACCCGCTTGTCCGAAGACGATTTCTTTTCCGCCCTTTTCAGTTCTGTCCACGAAGGCGGTCATGCCCTCTATGAGCAGGGTTTCCGCGAGGAAGACGAGGGTACCCTGCTCGCATCGGCACCGTCCCTGGGTATTCATGAGTCCCAGTCCAGGCTGTGGGAGAACGTTATCGGTAGAAGCCTGCCCTTTTGGCGGCATTACCTGCCGGCCCTTCGTGCGCTCTATCCCGGCCAACTGGACCGGGTTGATGCTGAAGACCTGTTCAAGGCCGCCAATCGGGTTTCCCCTTCCCTCATCCGCGTTGAGGCGGATGAGTGTACCTATAATCTGCATATCATTCTGCGTTTCGAACTGGAAGTCGCGCTTATCGAGGGAAAACTGGAGGCGGAGGACGTTCCCAGTGCGTGGAATGAAAAGATAAAACACTATCTCGGCCTGGAAGTGCCCAATGACGCCATGGGTTGCCTTCAGGATATTCACTGGTCCCATGGATCCTTCGGTTATTTTCCAACCTACGCGCTCGGCAATCTGTATGCCGCCCAACTTCTTGCCACCATGCAGCGCGATATCCCCGGACTTTGGGAAGAGATCGGCCGGGGCGCGTTCGGCGCTTGCCTGGACTGGCTGCGTGAAAAGGTGCACCGTATCGGCCGGAGAAAGACCGCCGTGGAAATCATCCGGGAGGCCACCGGTGCCGATACCGGGCCGGACGCTTTTCTGGATTATCTGGAATCAAAGTACGCATCACTTTATAATCTTCATTTTTGATCGTTTACCGGCCGTCTTTCCCCGGAAAGAGGCCAGGAGAAATAGCCATGCCATCATCACAAGGATCTGACAGATCTCCGGATTGCGGGACCCGTACTGCCGAGATACGGGGCCATTTTCCCCAGTCTCGGAAAATATATCTTGAGGGCTCCCGGGGTATTCGCGTTGCCATGCGGCAGATAGACCAACACCCGACTTTGGACGCGCAGGGCGGGATTATCGAAGAAAATCCACCCATAGTCGTTTATGATACCTCAGGGCCGTATACTGATCCCGATGCGGCTATCGACCTCGAACGCGGACTGCCCGTGCTGCGGACTCCCTGGATTCAGCGGCGCAACGATACCCAGGCCGTCCGGACCCGGCAACCGGAAGGCCAACCCGCTTTCCCGGCGGGCCGGGATGTTTTGCGTAGGCGTTCCGGAAGCCAGGTGACCCAGCTGTATTATGCCAGGCAAGGCGTGATAACCGAGGAAATGGAATATGTGGCGCTTCGCGAGTGCGCCCGATTGGAAACCTACCCGGAATTGTTGCGCCATTCCACCGGCTTCGGGCAGGCGTCCCGGGAGCCCATTACCCCGGAAAAAGTCCGGGATGAAATTGCCGCAGGCCGGGCCATATTGCCGGCAAACATCAACCATCCTGAAGTGGAGCCCATGATTATCGGCAGGGCCTTCGCCGTTAAGATCAACGCCAATATCGGCAACTCCGCGCTGCGCGGTTCCATCGCGGAAGAAGTGGAAAAAATGATCTGGGCCATACGCTGGGGCGCTGACACGGTCATGGACCTCAGCACCGGCGCCGACATTCATGATACCCGCGAATGGATTATCCGGAATGCGCCCGTGCCCATCGGATCGGTGCCGGTCTACCAGGCGCTTGAAAAAACGGGCGGTGTGCCCGAAGAACTGACCTGGGATATACTGCGCGACACATTGATAGAACAGGCGGAGCAGGGCGTGGATTACTTTACCCTCCATGCTGCGGCACTGAAAGACCATTTTCCGCTTGTTGCTTCCCGGCTTACGGGCATTGTGAGCCGCGGTGGGGCGATTATGGCCGCCTGGTGCGCCGCTCACAAGCAGGAAAACTTCCTCTATACCCACTGGGACGAGGTGTGTGAAATACTGGCGGCTTATGACGTCGGGGTTTCCATCGGGGACGGTTTGCGGCCGGGATCCATTCATGACGCCAATGATGCCGCCCAATTCGCCGAATTGAAAACGCAAGGTGAACTTACGCGCCGTGCCTGGGAGTACTTTGTCCAGGTGATGAATGAAGGGCCGGGGCATGTGCCTTTGCATCTGATAGAAAAGAATATGCAAAATCAGTCAGAATGGTGCGTAGATGCGCCCTTCTATACCTTGGGACCCCTTCCCACGGATGTGGCCGCCGGATACGACCACATTACCTCGGCTCTCGGCGCTGCCATGATAGGCTGGAATGGCGCCGCCATGCTTTGCTATGTCACCCCGAAAGAACATTTAGGACTCCCTGACAGGGAGGATGTGCGCGAGGGTGTGGTCGCCCATAAACTGGCCGCTCATGCCGCCGATTTGGCAAAGGGCTTGCCCGGCGCCCAGATTCGGGATAATGCCATGAGCAAGGCTCGCTATGAATTTCGATGGTCGGACCAGATCGCTCTTTCCCTGGACCCGGAACGCGCCCGGCGCCTCCGGGCTGAGGCCGTACCCGGCCTGGAAACGCTGCCGGAAGGCTACTGCTCCATGTGTGGACCCAATTTTTGTTCCATGCGCCTCTATCGACGCTTATGTCCGGAGCGTAAGGCCGATGAAGGAAAATAATTATGGCCTCCAATCCAGTGTCGTGTTTCACGGAAAGGCGATCTTGGAGGCGCGTGCTAAATAAAATTGTGCGTACAGCGACCGTTCTAAAGTATAATGGGTATTAGCAGTAGTTCTTCCGAAAAAACACATGTAGGTATCAAGGCTTGGAGGCGCGGTAGTTATTCCAAGGATGAGCAGTGAGTAAATACTTGACTTTTTGATGAAAATATCGCAAAATAAGTATGTTTTACTTATTAGTGTGAAGACCGTTTCATCCGAGGTATCGAGTAGCGTCGGGTCGGATGTCTGGCGACGGAGAAAGGTTTATCGTTATGCCGAAGGTGCACTATGTCAAGTACGCGGTCGTACTTATAACGCTTGCCCTGTTGCTGGCGGGATGTCCGGATAGAACGGACGTTCAGCCGATACCCCAGTTTACCTTCGCTCCAGGGGAAGGCACCGCGCCGCTTACGGTGCGTTTTGAGGACACCTCAGATCCGGGCTCCGGCGCAATACAGGCATGGTCCTGGGATTTTGGTGACGGCAGTGTCAGCAACAGTCGGAATCCTGAACATGTGTACAGGGTGCCCGGTGTCTATGATGTGACGCTTTTAATCACAACGAGTCAGGGCAATTTTTCCGTTGTCAAAGAAGGGGCTGTTGCCGTCAATGATTCAAACGATTTTGGCGCGCCGGATGAAGCCAATAGGTTCACCTCGAGGGGAGTAACTATCCAGCTTCCCCAAGAGTATGAAAAAAGTATCGTATTTGGTGTTGCCAAGGATACGGCCCAGATCGCCTTGGGTGCCTACGGACCGGCGGAAGTTGTTTCTCCCGTTTACACCATTCGTCACACCCAGGAATCTCCCGACCTTTTCGTTTTTGACGTTAACGGCGTGGTGGTGCCTGCGACCGTCTCCTTTTCCCTGTTAAGTCCGCTTCCTCTTTCCACCGTTCCCCTGAGCAAGGCCCAGTTGTTCGCGCGCCTTGAGGACGGGCGGATCGTGCCCATTCCCGGCCAGGTCGTGGATCATAAGTTCGTGGTGTCCGTACTGCGCCTGCCCGAACGGGCGGACTACGTCGTGGTGCGGCGCGCTGAAATGACCGTTACCCGTGTGAGCACCAAGGGCGTGGATCAAGGGGTGGCGCCCAAAGCCTCCGCTGAAGCATGGGTGGATTACTTCACCATTTATGCCAGCAATGAAACGGAACAGGAGATCACGGCCCTGTACCGGGGCTCCATGAGCAGCGAGACTTCCTTCAAACGCAGCGACTTCTCCGCGCTTGCCGTGGAACAGTCCATGCGGGTGTTTACGGATTCCATTCACGAGGCTCGTAATGATCTCGCCGCAACCGGCATGAGCGCGCCCATACTGGTTGATGAAGGCGGCACCTACACGTTGAACCTCTTCAACATGTACCCGGCGTATACTTATGACTTTGAACGGGCAACCGACCTGCCTTCTTATGACACCTTCTTCGGCCATATGGTGTTGGACCCCGGGCAATTGGTCGCGGTTGCCATACGCAATCTGCGCGTTGCGGCGGCCGACGAGGATGCGTTGGATTTTACGGAACGGTTTTATCCCGAATCCGCCTTTGGTGAGGCCCTGGTTCAGTCGGTGTACCCCGGGTATGAAATACCTTCCATTACCACGACGGGCAATTCCGTGTTCGGCCTGCCTGTTCCCGCCGATCGCACCGTTTCCGGCGAGGTAAAGCCCGTTCCCTTTATACAGGCGCTTCAAGACGGGGCCGCGCTCTATTTCGGCAGGCGCGCCCTCAATTACAAGGGCCGCGGCTTTGGTGACAATGAGTATGGTGAATTGTCCTCCCCCGCGCTGTTCCCTTACAGCCCCTATGTGCCTGGATACAGTTACGCGGGGCATGAACTGCTGGCATGGCTGGACGGCACGGGATATGTGGATGATCCACTGTCCATGGTGGCCCGCTCCCTCGAAGGGATGAATAACGCCCTGCAAGAGATGGTCGCCACCTATACCCGGCCCATTTATTACAGGGAAGCCCAGTCGGCCATGTACAAGGCGTTGGATAAGGCCATAAAAGATGATGACACCGCGGCTTTTTCCTCGCTGGCGGATTTGTATTGGGAGTTTTTGAAAGAATTCGCCTATGTCAATGGGTGGGATGCTATTGTGCGCCCCAGCGATACCTTGCGCCTGCCTTATAGTTTCAATGAAGATCGTTTCGCCGCCGAGTCGCTCGTCTCCGTCACCTTTACCGAAGCGGCTTCCGAGGTTGAATTGACGCCGGATAAAAATATTAACCTGGCGGGCATAGAACCTATGACGGCCCGGGCGATTGTAATCGATTTGAATCCCATGACCACTAGCGCGGACATCTTCCTGGACACCGCAATGATGAGTTACAGCTATGTGCCCCGGGTTGCCGTTTACCGGCATGGCCAATCGGGTGTGGAATTTTCCGACATGCCGGGTGATGTGCGCAATTACAGCCTGATCGACACTGACGGAGACGGGCGCACCGACACCGTCCGGGTCCAGGGGCTCGGGTGTGTGGATATGGACTGCGACAACCGCATCATTCTGCTTGCCGCAAACCTGCAATACGAGGATGCCGCGGATCTTACCCTTACGATCAAGACCTATTCCGACCTTCCCGTAGGTGATGAAGGCGTGCTCGCGCGCTATGTTTCCACCTTTGACCCGCAGTACGACTATGAACTGGAACAGGTCATTGATTACAGCACGACCTACGGCTGCGTGGTCTACATACTCCGTATGACCTCCGGCGTGTGGCGAAGCGCTCAGGACGTGGATGAAACGCTCTGGAAACACAAACTGGTGGTTATTGAACCTTCCAATATCAGTGAAACTACCAGCATGCTGTACATTACGGGCGGCAGCGCCAATGATGACATTCTGACCGAGGACGAACTGGCGCTGGTGGAACAACTCGGTATCCTGGCGGTTGGCAGTCGCACCGCAATCGCCATGCTGACCACGGTTCCCAACCAGCCCCTCGCTTTCGAGGGGGAGACGCTTCCCTCCAACGAGGACGAAATTATCGCCTATAGCTTTAACGAGTACCTGAACAGCTACAACGCGGGCGTCCGGGATGCCGCGTGGCCGGCCCTGCTGCCCATGACACGCGCTGCGGTGCGCGCCATGGATACGATGCAGGATTTTATGGCCGGAAAACCCGGACGGGTGCGTAACATAGACAAATTCGTGGTGGCTGGCATTGCCAAGCGCGGCTGGGCCGCCTGGCTCGCGGCCGCGGTGGATGAACGCGTTTCCGCAGTCGTGCCCATGGCTGCGGATTTCCTGAACCTCAACGCACAGATGGAACATCAGGCCAAGGCCTACGCGGATTACCCGTTGAATTCCTCCATAAAATATATTTATGGCGGCTATTCGTCCTCCTTGCGAGACTATGTCGACTACAATGTCTTTAGCCGGCTTGACACCCCCGCGGGCGAGTCACTGCTGAAAATTGTGGATCCTTACCGTTACCGCGAGCTGCTGACGATGCCCAAACTCCTTATCAACTCGACGGGTGACCGCTCCTTCCTGCCGGATTCGTCACAATTCTTTGCTGATAATCTGCTGGGACCCAGCTATCTGCATTTCGCGCCCAACACGGATTACAGCGTGTTGAACACCTTTGATCTGGATGAGGCGTCACAGGAGGCGATCGGCGCCTTCTATATCGCCCAGGTAAAGGGTTCCGATTTGCCCGCCATGACCGCCTCCTATAATCCGGGAACACGGCAAATTACCCTGTGGCCGGGCGAAACGCCGAAGTCGGTCACATTCTGGTCCGCCAATGCTCCGAAATTCCGTGATTTCCGCCAGGTAACGCTTGGGGATAAGTGGACTAGCAAGACGGTGAGTCCCTCTCCGGACGGCGCCTACCGGGATAGCATTCCCGCGCCGGTGGCTGGGTATAGTGCCGGATTTATGAAGGTGACCTTCTCCGGTCCGGAATCCAGTATCGACCATATCTTTACCACCCGGATTTGGGTGACTCCGGACACCTATCCTGTAGTGGAATAACCTTGATTAAAATACCCGTGGCGGCCGGGCCTGACAAGGTCCGGCCGCTCGCTTTATGCCTGCCTGGGGAGAGCAGGAATGCCACCCGGGTAGAGGATAGCGCTTCGAATCACGGCTGCCCTGCTCGGTATAGGATTCGATGGATATACAACATCCCTTTGTTTATCGCATAATATCCGCCATGCATGTGCCATACATTCCGCCGGAAGTCGCGGCGGGCGCAAACAACCAGAAAGAGAGGTGCCCATGGATAGTTTCCGTCATGATAACAGCATGGATGCAAAGGCCCCGAACCGCCGTGATTTTGTGAGGATTGGCGTGGCCGCCGGCGCCGCATGGTCCCTGTTGGGAAAGGCGGCACACACCGTCTCCGCACAGGGAAAGACGCCTGCCTTTTTCACCGCTCCGCCTATGGAACGGGTGCGCGTCGGTTTCGTGGGCGTGGGAAGCATGGGCACCAACCATATCGGGAATCTGTTAAAACTCGAGGGGGTGGAAATTAAGGCGGTCTGTGATATCTTGGAAGAAAGAGTGACCCGTATCCAGGATATGGTTGTGGCGGCCGGTCAACAAAGACCGGAAGGGTATTCAAAGGGAGAACGGGATTTTGAACGGATGTGCGCTGAGCAAGAATTGGATCTGGTGTACACCGCCACACCCCACAAATGGCATGTGCCGGTCTGTGTCGCGGCCATGGAGAACGGAAAACACGCGGCCACGGAGGTGCCCGCAGCCATCACTCTTGAGGGATGCTGGCAACTGGTGGAAACGGCCGAGGCCCGGGGAAAGCACTGTGTCATGATGGAAAACTGCTGTTACGGGCGCACCGAGATGGCGGTGCTGAACATGGTGCGCAAGGGTGTGCTCGGGGAACTGCTCCACGCCGAATGTGGTTACCTGCACGACGTCCGGGATCTGTACCTGCAGATGGCCCCGGGCCGGGAGTGGTTTCAGGAGAACCCGCTGACCCGGAATGGCAACCTGTATCCTACCCACGGTCTTGGACCCGTGGCGCAGTGCATGAACATCAACCGGGGAGATCAGTTCTCGCACTTGGTTTCCATGAGCAGCCCCGGGCTGGGGCTTGCCGAGTACGCCCGGGAGAAACTACCGGAGGGCGATCCGCGCCGTGACCTTGTCTTTAAGTCGGGCGACGTGAATACCGTATTGATTCAGACGCACCTGGGCCGGACCATAACCGTGATGTACAACTGCAATAATCCGCGCCCCTACAGCCGGATCAACTTGGTGCAGGGCACGCGGGGTATCGTGCAGGGATACCCCGACCGCGTTTATATAGATGGTGTCAGTCCCGCCCATGAATGGGAGTCCATGGAGGCTTACTATGAAAAATATGATGCCAAACTGTGGCGTGACCAGGGAGCCATGGTGACCCAGTATGGTCATGGCGGCATGGACTTCCTGGAAGATATGCGCCTGATCGAGAGCCTGCGCGGCGGCCTGCCCACCGACCAGGACGTCTATGACGCTGTGGCGTGGAGTTCCATTGGACCGCTCAGTGAACGCAGTGTCGCCGGGCGCGCCGCCGTGACCGATGTGCCGGATTTTACGCGCGGTCGCTGGCGCGAACGCCCCCAGATTGAAGTGCCGGGCGGGGCGTAGGCAATTCCGATAGAACACAACCTGTCGGATCCGTCAGATCGGACCGATCCGTCCTATGAATTATCCCCTGGGAAACAGGGGCAGCATGTCCGCGGCCAGCGTTCTCAACCGTTCTGTTTCTTCCGGTGTGATGGGGGAAAGATTGCCGCTCAGCGTCAGGGCCATGCGGTAGTACTGTTCTTCGCCGGGCGGCAGGATGCTTACAACCTGTTGACTCAACGCCCAGCGAATGGCAAGGGATGCCTCTGCGGCGTCTTCAATGGGCTGATACCAGCATTTTGCGCAACGATCCGATTTTGAGGAGCCTTCGGGCCAGCGTTGCCGTGCCAGTGATTTCAAAGAAACACAGGGCACACTCTTCTCAGATGCTTTGGCCAGCACTGCCGGTCCGAAATCCGCCTTTAAATACGGCACATAGCTGATGGGGAAATAGAAGAAATCGAACGGGTGGCGGTCGAGCGCGGCCAGGGCCGCTTCCGTGGAATGCGCGGAAAAGCCTAGGAAATGGATGCCGCCCGCCTGCCGCTTTTCCAACGCCCATTCCATGACCCCGCCGGCGGAAAATGCCGCGTCCACGTCACGGGCGACATCTTGAATCCCGTGGACAAGGTACAGATCGAAATAGTCCGTGCTGTAAATCTCACAGGAGCGGCTGAAATCTCTTTCGGCGCCTTCCCGGGTGCGCTCCCGCGTCTTTGAACTTAATATAATGTCCTTTCTGTGCGGGCGAAGGATCGGCGCAAGCATTTCCTCCGAATTGCCGTATGAGGCGGCGGCGTCAAAAAAATTGACGCCCTTTTCGAGCGACTCGCCCACGATACGGTCCGCCGCCTCGGGACTGCTGTCCCGGGCGACCAGGCCGCTGAAACCAATGACGGACAGCGACAGGCCAGTCGTGCCCAGGGGGCGTTTCGGGAGCGCTCCGCCCGCATCTTCCGGGCGTGCGGTCGGAACTGCTGTTAACATTGCGGCGGAACCAGCAAGTGTGCCTATAAACTCACGACGTTTCATGGTTGTTTCTCCGTGCCCTGTGGATGGCAATTCAGGTACCATCCCGTTTTGTCAAATATTCGTTTGATCCTGTCGTTATTGTAAGCGAGACATCACGGATACAACAACCCTCCTGGGAACATCCGGGCGTGTTCACATGTTTTCCCTACTGGTATTGTAAGCCGCCCTATGCTATGATAAAACGATGGTGCGGTAGGGTTGTTCGGTTCCCTGCGTATAACAGCCGGTTGTGCGTCTTTAAACACAAGGAGAATTGAAACGTGAATATGTGGCTTCCAAGGCGCGGGTTTGCTGTAATGATTATAGCGGGTCTGGTGGCGTTGAGCGGGTGGGCAGGGTCGGTCGAGCCTCCGGAAGGATTCTCTGTTTTATTCAACGGCACGGATTTTAACAACTGGAAAGTGCCGGAAGGGGACAACGGGCATTGGCGTGTGGTGGACGGGGTGATTGACTATGACGCGTTGAGTGAGGCTGCCGGCGACAAATCCCTGTGGACGGAAGAAGAATATGGCGATTTCGTTCTGCAGCTGGACTGGCGCATTAAGGAAACTCCCTTTCTCAATCCAAATGTGCCGATCGTCAAACCGGACGGCAGTCATAAGCTGGACGCGGACGGCAATCTCATAACAATAGTGGTGCCCGATTCGGATTCAGGCATTTATGTCCGCGGCACGTCCAAGGCCCAGATCAACATCTGGTGCTGGCCGGTAGGGTCCGGTGAAGTGTATGGATATCGTATGGACCAGAACATGCCACCCGAAGTGCGTGCCGGGGTAACGCCGAAAATAAACGCCGACAATGATATCGGTCAGTGGAACCGCTTTGTCATTACCATGAAAGGCAACAGGTTGACGGTGGAACTCAACGGCAAGACTGTCCTTGATAACGCCGAACTACCCGGAATTCCGGAGTCAGGACCTATTGCGCTTCAACATCACGGGGCGAAGAAGGATGGCGTATGGGCCGGTCCGCCTTCGTTGGTACAGTTTCGGAATATCTTCATAAAAAAACTTGATTGAATATCGCGACGCAGGGCTTATGTCTATGCGGCGCGTAGTATATGAAAACGCTTTTTGAAAGGCAGTCTGCGGGGCGCCTTTCTGCGCGTGCCCCGGATGCCTGTTTGTGTGGATAAGTTGAACAGGCGGTATAACCGTAATCCAGAAAGGAATGGGGCATGCGTACCTCTCGTTTTCTTGTGGCAGTGGGAACCGTGTTCGTATGTGGCGTGTCGGCTTTTTCCGGGAACTTGACGCTGCGCGAGTTCGAGACGGCCCTGCCCGAAATACAGATGAACGTCTTCGAGGCGATTCAGCGGGAATCTCCGCAGGCGATAAGCGCGGCTTACGGTGGTCCGGGGTTCGGCGCTCTCGAAGGGGAGGCGGAGGCTGATCCCCCCCAGGACCAGGCGTTGCGTGTCGTCGGTTCTTATCCGCTTCCGGGAATGCGCGTGAGAGACGAAATAGTCCTTTTTTTCAATGAGGACATTGTCCCCCTTCCGGACACCGGCATGCCACGCGTTCCCGTCATGCTCGATCCTGACGTGGAGGGACACATAGAGATTTCGGCCAATCGCCTGCGCTTTTCCTCGCCTTACCTGGCGCTGCTGGCGCGAAATCCCGCAGTAAAGGAAATCAAGGCGATACTCCATCCGGAATTGCGTTCCGTGTCTGGAAAACGGCTGCGCGCGGAAGACCGTTTACTGGCTTTCACCAATGCGAAATTGGGTGTTGACAAGATTCAATATTCGGGAACGGCGCCTGATAACGCCGCCATTACCCTGTTTTTTACGCACCGCGTGGATAAGGTTCAGTTGAAAGACCTGCTGATGATGCGGGAAGATGGTGGCGCCCCCGTCGCGTGGACCGTTGCGCAAGCGGAGCAGGACACCCCGGAGCGGGTGACGCTTCAGTTCCCCCCGTCAACGGATTTTCCCGTGACGTTGGCCATCGGCCACGGCCTCCGTTGGGGAGAACAGGGGCAGTATGTCTCTGAAGTGCTTCAGGCCAAATTCCCCTCCGGCAAAGCCCTGCGTGTTACGGAAAAGCGATATTATTATGACGGGAAAGCCGCCTTGCTCCTCCGGTTCTCCGAGCCGGTGCGGGCCGAAATGCTCCTCAGCCTGCTTGAGGTGAAACGGGCCGATACGAAAGATCCTCTTAAACCGGCGCTTGCGAACGTTTCGGGCGGCGAGTTCGTTTTTGATATTCCCCTGGCTGAGAATGAAGAGCCCCCTTCGCTCCTGGAAACCCGGATCTCATCGATATTGCCGTCCAGTGACGGGATGGCGATCCTTGGCGAAGAGGTGCGGGAAACGCTTTCCCTGCGGGATTCCAGAAAGAAGGACAAAGCCGAAGAAGAGGAGTCGCCCGTATCGATTGAAGAGCTTGCCACCGAGTACCAGTACTGGAATGATGGAAACGTGGACGGCTACGAACTCCGCATTTCCTTTTCCAACCCGGTGACTGCGGAAGAACTATCGCGTCACATACGGGTTGCGCCTCCCATCGACAACCTGCGCGTGGATGTCGGATCCTACGGGACCCAGATGATTATTCGAGGCGGCTGGGAATCGGAGAAAGACTACATCCTGCATCTGGCAGCTGGACTGAAATCCTCGGATGGCACTGCGCGACTGAGCGAGGACAGGGCGGTCAGTCTGGATAAGACCCCTTTGAATTCAGGCGCTCAATTCGACTCGCCGGGTTTGTATTATTTCCTGCGCAAAGAAGCGGTGCCGCCACGGGTCAAAGCGCGCAATATCACCAGTGCCAAGGTGAAACTGGCCCGGATTTTCCCGAGTAACCTGCCGGTCTTTGTCCGTGAATATCTGGAATACGAGGAGAACCAGGAACTCTTGGATTCCTACGCGGGAGAATTGGGTACTTTGGAACTCAACTTTCCGGAGACGCGTGATAAGACCTATACAAAGCCGCTGGACATGAGCGCCCTGATGCCTGTGGACAAGCGCGGCGTCTTCATCATGACCGTTGATCCGGTCTATGGGTGGCAAAACGCGCAGCGTATCCTGGTCTATACCGACATGGGCGCGCTGGCACATTGGAGCGATACGGAATTGGCCGTTTTTGTTCACGACCTTTTCACCCTCGAACCTGTCGCGCAGGCGCAGGTTACCCTCTATTCCAGCAAGTTCCAGCCCATGGGAAGTGTCAATACCGGCGCTGATGGTGTGGCCAGGTTGGGTAATTTCGACAAGACATTGGGCGCACCCGCCCTCGTTGTAATTGAGAAGGGGGAGGATTATACGTTCCTTGACCTGCGGGAAAAACAGGAGCACAAGACACCGTTTACCCCGGACATGCCGCTTTTTGATCCGGAAGGCTATGATGCCTATCTTTACATGGACCGCAATCTTTACCGGCCCGGAGAAACGGTGCACATCCGTTGGATAACGCGAACACACTATGTGGATGCTCTGGCCGGTGTGCCCCTGCAACTGCGTATTGCTAACCCGCAGGGCCGATGGATTCATGAAACGGCCGTGACTCTGTCCGAATTCGGGACGGGCAGTTTTGATTTTCAGTCCGAGCGTATACACCCCACGGGCAAGTATACCGTGCAACTGCGAGTTCCGGAGGCGGCCGAACCGGTCGGCACAGCCTCTTTCAATCTGGAAGAGTTCGTGCCGAACAGGCTTCGTGCCAAGGCGACATTTAACGTGGAACGCCTGGCGCCCGGTGACACGGCGTTATTGTCGGTAATTGCGGAAAATCTGTTCGGCGGCGTGGCGACCGGCCGCAAAACGGAGGGCCGCGTTTTTCTGAAACCCATGCGGTATGAGAGTAAGAACTGGCCCGGTTATTACTTCGGCAACGAGGATGAACTCGAACAAAGCCTCTTCTCCCTCGGTGAATCCGTTACCGACTCCAACGGGCAGTCCTCGTTTGAATATGTGTTTGAACCGGCTGAAGATGCCACCATGCCGCTGGAAGTGGTCGCGAGCGGACGTGTCCTGGAACTGGGCGGCCGCGCCGTATCCGATGCCGCCGAAGCCATTGCCTTCCCTGATGCGATCATGCTGGGTATGGCGGCCGCACCCCGGCCGGACAAAGAAGTCCTGGATGTGCATGTTCTCGCGTTGAATGCCGATGAGACGCCGGCGAAATTGGCCAGTGTCAAGGTGACGCTTGAACGCCAGCAATGGAATTACTATCTGCGCCGCCTGAACAACCGAAATGATCCGCGCTGGGACAAGGTCTTCACCCCCGTGCAAACCTACGATGTCAACTTGGCGGACGGTAAGGGTACGCTGGAATTACCCTATCCCAATTACGGGGAATACCGCCTGCGCGTTCACCATGACGAGACGCGGATGTACAGCACCCTCATGTTCAACCGCTGGTGGGGGCAGTTGAGTGTCGAGTCCGCCTCGCGCCCGGAACTGATCCGTCTTACCGTGAACCAGGAAATGTTCCGCGCAGGCGACCATCTTGAACTGCGCATCGAATCGCCCTACGACGGCATGGCCTATATCGTGGCCCAGGGGGATCAGATCAAGGAAACCCGGACCGTGCCGGTTGCCGGCGGCGAGGCGAAAACCGCCTTTATGGTGCCCCGGGAATGGTTCCCCAACACCTGGCTGCAGGTTTCCGTGGTACGCAATACGGAAAACCGCGATGTGTCCCATTACCCCTACAGCAGTTTTGCCATGATCAACGTGCCCTTGGATGACCCGGACCGTCGTATAGAAACCGCCTTTCTGAATGTTCCGGAAAGCGTGCTGCCCGCGCAGCCCTTGGAAATTGTCCTAGAAACCAAAGACCAGGGGGGCAACCCGGTGTCGGCGGAAATTACCGTGGCTGCCGTGGACGAGGGCATCCATACCATCCTGGGCTACGAGAATCCGGATCCCTACACGTATTTCCAGCGTCCCCGCAAGATGGACGTGCGTCAGGCCCACTACTATGACAAGGTGTTTTATGATCCGGGGGATTCGCCGGAGGGCGGCGACATGATGCGGCGGCTCGGACTGACTTCCCAGGTGGATGAAAACTGGATCCGGCCGGTGGCCTTGTGGAGCGGCGTGGTGCGGTCCGATGCGTTGGGCAGGGCTGCCGTCACCTTTGAGGTGCCGGAGTTTATCGGGCAACTGCGTCTGGTTGCTGTGGCGGTTACTTCAAAGGCCTCGGGTGTCGCCGCTGCGCCGGTGATCGTGCGCCGGCCGTATATCCTGCGCACCTCAATGCCCCGTTTCGCCCTTGCAGGGGATCAATTCGAGTGTACCGCGGTGCCCATGAATCTGTCTGAAGCGCCGGTCAAGGCTACCGTGCGCTGGAGTGCGTCCGGCGCCCTGTCCGGCGGGGGAGAACAGGCGCTGGAACTTGCCGTCGGGGCGGAAAAGGCTTTTCGTGTGCCCGTCACCGCGGCGAGTGCCCCGGGCCAAGGACTGCTTGAATGGACCATGACCGTTACGGATGCCGCCGGCGCCGTGCTGGAAACACTCACGGAAAAAGCGCCGCTGCCGGTGCGTCCGCCCGTCGCCTATCAGACGGAAACCGCATTCATCACGGTGATGCCGGGAGAAACGCGGCTCTTTGAGAATACTGCCTTTCATGTGGATTCCGGGTTGCATACCCGGATCGAGGTGTCGAACGACCTGTTTCTGCAGGCCCGTCCGGCATTGAAATACCTGCTTCAATATCCCTACGGGTGTGTGGAACAAACTGTCTCCCGCGCCATGCCCCTGTATTTCCTGCGCAACTATGCCCGGCTTTACGATGACCTGTTCATAGGGGATATGGAAGCGGCCAAGGTGGCTTCCAACGCGGACAGTT
>JAAYBJ010000297.1 GCA_012730105.1 Candidatus Hydrogenedentota bacterium | reverse complement strand
CACCTTCACCTTCGGGCAGGATTTCGCCTTCGCCTTCAGGCTGGATCTCACCTTCACCCTCAGCAGACACTTCACCTTCGCCTTCTATAGGCGCTTCACCTTCGGGCTGGACTTCACCTTCGCCCTCAGCAGACACTTCACCTTCGCCTTCGGGCAGGACTTCGCCTTCGCCTTCTGGCAGGATTTCACCTTCACCTTCCGGCAGGACCTCGCCTTCACCTTCGACGGGCGCTTCGCCTTCACCTTCGGGCTGGACTTCACCTTCACCTTCGGGCAGGACTTCGCCTTCACCTTCGGGCAGGACTTCGCCTTCGCCCTCGGGCTGGACTTCACCTTCGCCCTCGGCAGGTACTTCACCTTCGCCCTCGGCAGGTACTTCACCTTCGCCTTCGGGCAGGACCTCGCCTTCACCTTCGACGGGCGCTTCGCCTTCGCCTTCGGGCAGGACTTCGCCTTCACCTTCGGGCAGGACTTCGCCCTCACCTTCGGGTAGGACTTCACCTTCGCCTTCGGGCAGGACTTCGCCCTCACCTTCGGGTTGGATTTCACCTTCGCCCTCGACAGGTACTTCACCTTCACCCTCGGGCGGGATTTCGCCTTCACCTTCTATAGACGTTTCACCTTCACCTTCAGACAGGACTTCACCCTCACCTTCAGGCAAGACTTCACCCTCACCTTCAGGCTGAATTTCGCCTTCACCTTCTATAGGCGTTTCACCTTCACCTTCTATAGGCGTTTCACCTTCACCTTCGGGTAGCACTTCACCTTCACCTTCGGGTAGCACTTCACCCTCGCCTTCGGGCAGGACTTCGCCCTCACCTTCGGGTTGGATTTCACCTTCGCCCTCGACAGGTACTTCACCTTCACCCTCGGGCGGGATTTCGCCTTCACCTTCAGGCAGCACTTCGCCCTCGCCTTCAGACAGGATTTCGCCTTCGCCTTCGGGCAGGATTTCGCCTTCGCCTTCGGGTAGCAGTTCACCCTCGCCTTCGGGCAGGACTTCACCTTCGCCCTCGGGCAAAACTTCGCCCTCACCTTCTGGTTGGATTTCACCTTCTCCCTCAGGCAGTATTTCACCCTCACCTTCAGGCTGAATTTCGCCTTCACCCTCAATTCCAACACATACGTTATAGTCGGATTGACATTTACCATCCCACTCGTTATCACAACAATAGGAATCCCCCGCAATTACTTCAAGATAACAGGGATCCTCAGGGCCATAGGGGGACACGGCCGTACATCCAAGTTCGCCTTCCCCTTCTATCGGCGCTTCCCCTTCGCCTTCCGGCGCAAAGCACCCGGTACACCAGATCGGGGAACTTATGGCCTCATCCGGATACCCCCCATGATTGCCCACATTCAGCGCCACCATCACATAGTAGTAATCCTGCGCATTCGGGGCCGGATCCGAAAAAGTCACGTTCACGCTCGTATCACTGACAGTACGCGTATCCAGAAGAACGCCGTTGCGGTAGAGCCGGACTGCCTGAATTAAATCACCGCTGCCGTCCCATGCGGATACGGTAAACTGAAGGGGAACCCCGGTCAATTGAGAACCCATGGGATAGCCCGAGCACCGGAAATCCACATATAAATCCTTGTTCTCCGTGCTGTAAAAACGCCGGTTTCGATAGGCGTCAATAATGGCTTCCCGGGTCAGTTCCGTCGCCAGCACTCCGGTACGGAAGGTCGTGCTGGACCCCCAGGTCGTGCCATGGTGGTCAAATCCGCCCGTCGCCCCTATACGCCAGCCTTTTGAATTCGCCAGATCAAGATAGGTTTTACCGGAACCATAGGCATTAACGTAATGATACTCGTCATACCCGTCCCCCTTATTGAAGGTTTCAATGCCGACCACCTGGGCAACCGCGCTGCTTTTAAGGTCAAAATGGTTGAACTCGGTGCCCAAATCGTCCTGGCGACCTGGATGGTTATAGGTGGCAAAGCCTTGAGGACGGTCGACAAGCCATTCATAGAAATCCGTCAGGCTGGGGGTATTGATGGAATGAATGAAATCCGAGGTGTTATGCACACAGATATGCCCTTTGGTCAAATGACTCCATTCAAAGCCCCATAAGGTCACATACGATCCCGGCGAATAAAAGGCTTGGGCGGCATTTTTTAAATCATCCCATTTGCCACTGGCAAGGAAGAAATTTTCCGCGTGATCGGCCAAAGAAAAGAAATCCAACCCGGCCACATCGCGCGCGTAGGCGTAAGCCTCTTCCGGACTGCCGTCGCCATCTGAAAGCGTACTGTGATTGTGAAGGCTTCCAAAGTAAATATTGTAAGACACCCCTGCCTGGGCCATTTGTTGGGAAGCAGGTGAGGTTACCTCTCCCCGTTCCTCTGCCTGAACGGGCTCCAATGAAAAAAGACTCACGCCCAGCGAAGCAATACCCAACAGGAAGACGGTGAAAAACATTCGCATTTAATACTATCCTTTCGTGAGAGTAATTATCATTTAATCTTGCCATGAAATCATCCGGAAAGTCAATGGGACTCGAAGATTATTGAAGGCATAAAAATCCCATCTATATAACTATTTTTTATTTAATTTTTCATAATTTACACGATCTTTATTGTTTTGTTTCCAAACCAGAGTGCGGAAAGGTGCGTGGCAAAACACTTCCTTTTGTCCAGTTCGTTTGAATGGCTTGGCACCGCGAAAAAGAAAAGTCTTCCTACATGGCCGGGGCGGCGGTGCGGGGATTCATGGTGACGACGGCACCGCCAAAGAAGGAATCGTGCAGGGCGGTGCTGAGTTGCGCCTTGAACGCGTCAACCAGTTGGGGTTCCTTACGGATATTATCCTGTATGATATCGGCGTTGCGGTATCGGGCGATATCAATGAACTCCAGGACATTTTCAGGCTGGACTCGTTCCAGGGAACGACGCGACAGGCCGGATTGCCAGGTAAACCGCCATTTTCCCGAACGCATAGACTGCTCCACGGGATCCCCCATGACGGAAATGATCTCCCGCATCCGCGTTTCTTCCAGCAGGTTAGCCCCTTCGGCATAATAGGGAAGCGGTGTGCCGGTCAGCGCGGCCAATGTGGGCGCCACATCGATGAGCGAGGCCGGCGTCTCGCTGGTCTGCCCGTTGCACCCTGGAATACGGATGAGGAGAGGCACACGCAGGGCGGACTCATGAAGGCTTCGCCGGGGTTCCCCGCGCAGATTGTAGGCATGCCGCCCCCACTCGCGAAAATCAAAGCCATTAGTGGAAGTAAGAATCACAATGGGTGCCTGTTCGGGGGGAAGTTGGTTCAGCCTGTCAAAAAACGCGCCCAACTGTCGGTCCATGTAGGCCAGGGCCGTGTCATAGACGTCCATAGGGGTGGAACGGCCCATGCGTTTCATAAAGCCCATGCCGTAGCGAAGCATATATCTTGGTTCACTAAGCTCACGCAGCCGGACGAAGACAAAATACTGTACATCGGCGTTGGCGGCGATCCAGTCTCCGGCCTTTTCCAAGGTCGCGCGCGATCCCGCCGGCACCAGCCTGCGCGGACCGACGCTATCATTGAAGTAAGCGCTCTGAACCTCCAGCGGCAGATGGTCGTCAAAAAGAATAAACCCCTTCTCCAAGCCGGAACCGAACACCAGGTCGCGCTCCTCAACCCCCTGCCCCTCGGTAAAGGCCACCGTAAAATACCCGTGACTTTTCATCACTTCAGCGATGGAGCACACTTTCCCGGGCAAGCCTTCCCCGGCGGTATCCGGATAGCCATGGCTCAACGGACTAAGCCCCGTCAGCAGGCTCATCACCGCCCCGGGAGTTTCCGGTGTGGGTGTGTACACTTCCTCACACATGATCATGTCAGCCGCGCACCGGGCGAGGTTCGGCGTCGTATTTCGTTCGTAGCCGTAAAGGCCCATGTTTTCCGCGCCCATACCCTCAGCCAAAAGGATCACCACACTAGGCTTGGCATTCGCCCGGGAAATTTTTTGCGCCCAGGGTCCGCTCACCATGAGCACCCGGCTCTGTCCGTCAGGGGGCAGCACGCCCAGACGATGACGCAATCCTTCCGGGTTCCCCTCCATCCAGGAAACCGTCAGGCTAACGGTATCCGGCGGTATCTCTTCCCGGGAAACGGGCACCGGGGTCCAGCCCTCTTCCGAAAAAACCAGTTCCCGGGTCAGGGCGACCGTAGGGACAGCCTGTTCCGGCAAGGTTTGCGGGGACAACTGGCGGTCGTAGCTCTCCACGATGACATACACGGACTCCGGGAACTCCGCCTCGTCCGGCCTGGGCGCGCACAGGAAGGCAATCTGGTCCGCATCGCTCAAGTCCAGCGGCATAATCAGACGCTTGTTCTCCGGAACACCATAGGCCTTGGTATAGGTATTATCCACGGCAAAGGACAACGCCTCTCCTGCGACGATTTCCCGCTTGACGGCGACGGCATCCAGGTAACGATAGATGCCGCCGGGCACGAGCAACGAGGCCAACAACGCGTACAAGGCCCAACGCAGGGTCACGGAACGGTCCGACTTCTCGCCGTAGACCGCCGCGAAAAACGTCATCAGTCGAAAAAACACAAGCAACACGCCAAAGACCGCCAGGTGCGCCAGCGGCTCCAGTTTTTCAAGGGTGGGATAGGGGATATGGAAGCGGAAGCCGAGCAGGGACGGCAGCAGAACCAATGCGGAAGCGTGCGACAGCATATCGCTGACATCAAAGCTCACGGCCCGGGTCGGCCTGATCAGCAACAACAGGGCGCGATAGAGCATCTGTGAAGCGCCATATACGGCGGCAATCACGACACAGGCCCACAAGCCCGCGTCAAAACCCTTGATGATCCCAAAGTCAAGCAGCAGGGCGCGTCCCCAAAGCCCCATAATACCCGAGGCCAGAGCGAGGATGAACAGGTTGGCTACCGTTAACATTGCCGAAATCTCCCCCTCTGATTTTTCCCCCTGCGCCCGCAGCCCATTCGCCATCCTGATGTCAGCGGCAAATCTGTCCGTTCGGGGGCATGCAAACCGCGCAACAGGTAATAGGCCGGTGAAATGCACACCACGGGCATGGGGTAACCGCAGGATGCTTTAGTGTCCCGTACCCTTCCCGAAACAGGTGGCGACGATAAAGAGATCCGCGCCACCGTAATGTTCACCAAACTTCGCATGCTCCTCTCCGTAACATCCGAGAGCGAAGCCAACGCACTTCTTTTTGAATCTCAGCCCGAAACAGGAAGCGCGATGCCTCAGCCCTTGGTATCGCCATCCGGCTCTATATAGTAGAACAAAAATAATCGTAAAAACAATCCGAAGTCTCCGGGTCCATTTCACCCAAGCCTCGGAGCGGCATCTGTTTGAATAAACGCCTTTCCATATGACATGGTATGGTTACAAAGGAGCCTACCACGCGTGAAGATCGCCATCATAGACTTGCTTTTTTCATGGCCCCCCCATGGAGGCGCGGACGTGGACGTTTATTACATCGCCCGCGCGCTTTACGGGTTGGGACACGAACCGCACGTATTCGTACCCGGCGAACCGGAGGGCTGGGAACGGGGCAAAGTGAACCCTGAGGCCCTGCCATTTCCGGCATCATTGCTGGACTTTTCCGACACGGGGCTTACCGCGCGCGCCGCGACCGCCCGCTTTCGCGAAGCGGTGGATCACTTTAATCCAGAGGTAGTGTTTCTCACCCAGGGATACTTCCTTAAAACACCTCTCATTTACACCCTGCAAGACTACCCGATACTCTCCCGCTGTTACGCTCATGAAACGGCATGCCATAAAGACATCCTGCGTTTCAAAAACGGGGCCCCCTGCGCGCTGGCCTATGCGACGGACCCGGACACGTGCCGCCGTTGCGCGGCTTCTCATCTTGCGGCGGAAATCCGGCGTGAATCCCCAAACGCCTGGACCCGGGAGTACCTGGCGGCGGAGGCCTGGTCCTCCGGGTATCACCGGCGTTTCCTTGAAGCCATGCGGATGTTGAGGGGCATAATCATCACCACGGACCACATGAGGGAGCAGGTTGAAGGTCTCTGCTCAACCATTCATGTCATTCCCCACGGCGTGGACACGGAACGCTTCACGCCCCGCCCAAGCCGGCAGCCCATGAAAAAACCAGTGCTCTTTTGTCCCGGAAGGATGGTGGACCCGGCCAAGGGATTTTCCGTACTTATGGAGGCGGCCTCGCGGCTGGCCGGGGAAGGCTATGACTTCGAATTGAGGGCCACCCTGCCCGAAGGACACCCCGGCCCGCCCTGGCTCAGGGCCCTCGGCGACCTGGACTATGACAGCATGCCGGAGGCTTACCGGGAAGCCGATATGTGCGTTATCCCCAGCGTCTGGGAAGAGCCATTCGGCATTGTGGCCCTGGAAGCCATGGCCACGGGCATCCCGGTATGCGCGACACGAACCGGCGGACTTCAGGATATTGTCACGCCAGAAACGGGCCTTCTGTTCAACCGTGGAGATGCCGCCGACTTGGCCCGCTGCCTCAAACATCTTTTGGACCATCCCGAACAAAGAATGGCGCTGGGCACCGCAGGCAGAAAACGCACCTCGGAACACTTCGACTGGAAGCATATCGCCCGAAGCCATTACTTACCCCTGCTGGCAGGTCTGTAATGCGGGCAACACCCGAATCCAGATATGTAAACCCTTTGGAGTGCGCAAGCCATGCTTGCACTTTCGCTTTCTTGCTGGATTTGAACAAAGCGGGGTTTATTAATACCCAACACTACAGCCTATGCGAAAGTGAAAAGGGAAAGCGCAAGCATGGCTTGCGCACTCCAAAGTAACGTCAACATTAATAATCGACATCTTGTTTCCAACTATATCGCCTTGAAAAAAGGTCCTGATACAGCGCGATGCGGCAGCCCTCGAAAGGGCTGCCGCATCGGCATCATATGGATCAATCCCCCTCAGTTGTTGTTTACAACGGTAAAATCCGCGTCCATGGTGTTTCCATCATCCGTCCCCCGGCCGGCACAGGAATCATTCATGCCGCAGGAGGACGGCTGGGGACCGGGGTCGGCCTGGCGATACAGGGCTTCCGAAAGATTATGGGAAGCGCGATTCACCTCTTCCGCCGCGGCGCGTATTTCAGCGGTGCTGCCGCCCTTGAGCGCGGCGCGCAGCCGTTCCAGGCGTGATTCGACGTCCGCCCGCGCCGCTCCGTCCACCTTGTCGCCCTGCTCTCGCAGCAGGGACTCGGTGGCGTACAGCAACTGATCGGCCTTGTTGCGCTCCTCAATTTCTTCGCGGCGCCGCTTGTCTTCCTCGGCATGCTGTTCCGCTTCGCGCACCATGCGGTTCACTTCCGTCTCGTTTAACCCGGAAGAGGCCTCGATGCGGATGCGCTGTTCCTTGTTGGTGGCGGAGTCCCTGGCGGAAACGTGCAGGATACCGTCCGCGTCGATGTCAAAGGTCACTTCAATCTGCGGGAGACCGCGCGGGGCGGGCGGTAAGCCCTCAAGGTTGAAACGGCCCAATGTACGGTTGCCGGCGGCCATTTCACGCTCCCCTTGAAGCACATGCACCGTGACCGCCGTCTGATTGTCCTCGGCCGTGCTGAAGATTTCCTTTTTCGACACCGGGATGGTGGTGTTGCGCTCGATGAGTTTCGTAAACACGCCGCCCAGTGTCTCGATGCCAAGAGACAGCGGGGTCACGTCCAGCAACAGCACACTCGTTACATCGCCTGCGATCACGCCGCCCTGAATGGCTGCGCCGATGGCGACCACTTCATCCGGGTTGACGCCGCGGTGCGGCTCCTTGCCGAAGATGGACTTGACGATATCAGCGACGGCGGGCATGCGCGTCATGCCGCCCACCAGGAGGACCTCGTCAATGTCCGACGCGCTGAGGGATGCGTCGGCAAGCGCTTTGCGGCAGGGCTCCTTGGTGCGCTCCAGCAGGTCTTCGCACAACTGCTCCAATTTCGCCCGGGTGAGGGTGTAATTCAGATGCCTGGGTCCAGCGGCATCGGCCGTGATGAACGGAAGGTTCACATCGGTCTGCAAGGTGGACGACAATTCGCGCTTGGCCTTCTCGGCAGCCTCTTTTAAACGTTGCAGCGCCATCTTGTCACTACGGAGATCGATGCCCTGTTCGCGCTTGAACGCTTCCGCGAGGTAATCAATGACCGCCTGATCGAAGTCGTCACCGCCCAGGTGGGTGTCACCGTTCGTGCTGAGCACCTCGAAACTGTCCTCTTCAATGGCCAGCACGGAGATGTCGAAGGTGCCGCCGCCCAGGTCGTACACGGCGACTTTTTCCCGCTTCTTTTTATCCAGGCCGTAGGCCAGCGCGGCGGCGGTCGGCTCGTTGATAATACGCGCCACTTCAAGACCCGCAATGCGCCCGGCGTCTTTGGTCGCCTGGCGTTGCGCGTCGTTGAAATACGCCGGCACGGTAATCACCGCCTTCGTCACCTTTTCGCCCAGGTAAGCCTCCGCCGCTTCCTTCAGTTTCTGCAGAATCATGGCGGATATTTCCGGGGGACGGTACCCTTTGCCCTGAACATCCACCTGGCAATCCCCGTTCGCCGATTGCGAAATCTTGTAAGGCATGCGTTCTCGCTCCCGGGCCACTTCACCGAAGCGACGCCCCATGAAGCGCTTGATGGAAAATATCGTATTGGCGGGGTTGGTGACTGCCTGGCGCAAGGCCGTAGCGCCGACCAGGCGCTCACCGTCCTTCGTAAAGGCCACAATCGACGGCGTGGTGCGCGATCCCTCCGGGTTGGTAATAACTATCGGATCGCCATTTTCCATAACCGCCACGCACGAATTCGTGGTTCCAAGGTCTATTCCTATGATTTTCGACATGCTTTCTTCTCCTTTCACCAGGGTCCTCGCCTCGGGGCAAAGACCTGTTAATTGTGTCTACTTTACTGACACAAAGCAGGATGCATGCCCAAGTTTTGAGAGAACCGGAACAGCCCCTATACCCTTTATAAGCAACCTGTTACAAAAGTTTATACAAAAGGGTCCCTGGAAGCAGTCATGAGAATGTTTCACTTTGAATCAGGCGCGATCTAGATTAAAACAGTCGCACGCGCCGGGCATAAATAGACCGCAGGACGAATAGAAACAAGATACCTTGTCTATGGAACGCGTGCGCTTTTCATATTCCTACCACCGTTACTGTCCGTTTCGATAACACCCGTTTTGTCTTGATGACTATCATCATCCGGTTCTTCACCCGACCCCATCCCGCTGCAGGGCGCTCCCAGATTCTTGTAAAGAACGAAATGGATATGCGAAAATGAAGGACGGTCCTCCCTATTTCTCCGCAAACACCAAAGCACCCGATATGAACAAGAAGCCTAAACAACGCCGAAAAAGAACCCTGAAGAGCATTTTGCGCCGCAGGATGGTTTCCGGACTGCTCGTGATAATCCCTGTAGGGCTGACCATCTTTATTTTGCGATTTCTGTATCAACTGACTGCGGGACAGCTCACACCGTTGATGCGGCCTCTTTTTCGTACCCTGCCTGATTATGTGGTTCCAGCCGCCTCCATCATTCTGCTGCTGATACTGACCTACGGCATAGGACTGGTTGCGCGCGTGTTTATCGGTCGGAAACTGATCGGCCTTCTTGAAACCGTCCTCGAAAACATCCCGATGGTCAAAACAGTCTATGGCGCTTCAAAGCAGGTAGTGCAAACGCTTTCCTTGCAGGATGACGCCTCTCAGTTCAAATCTATCGTTATCATTGATTTTCCCAGGCCGGGCATGAAAGCCTTCGCTTTTGTCACGGGCAAGATATATTTCCGGGATGCGGAGACGGGGGCGCTTCGCCAGCATTACCGGGTATTTGTCCCAACAACACCCAACCCCACCAGCGGCTATCTTGAATTCGTCCCCGCGGACGAAGTGGAACCTTGCGGTATTTCTACGGAAGACGCCGTAAAGTCCATCATTTCAGCCGGCCTGGTTATGCCTGAATTTATCGGCCCCCCGTTGCCCCATGCGCCCCGGAAACACCCGAAACAGAGGAGCGGATGATGAAAATCGTTCACGCGCCCAAGAAGACCCCGCTCCCCGGACGGCTCTGGATACTGTTGCGCAAGCCGATGGTTTCCGGACTGCTGGTGGTTGTCCCGGTGGGCATCACGGTCTTCGTTTTAAAACTGCTGTACGATTTCACTGCGGGACAACTGGCCCCCATAGTGCGCACATATGTCGATCCCATTCCCGACCACACCTCCCCCATTGTGGCAATCTTTCTCCTGCTCGTGATGGTTTATTTTGTCGGAATGATCACCGCCGCCGTGGTGGGCCGCAAGTTGATCGCTCTGGTGGAACGAATAATCCAAAGTATTCCATTTGTAAAGTCCGTTTATGGCGCGTCCAAGCAGATTGTTCAGGCGCTGTATTTTAAAAATAAGCCGGCCGAGCCCAAGACGCCCGCCATTGTCGAATTTCCCCGTCCGGGCATGAAATCCATCGGGTTCGTGCTGGGAAAGGTCCACTTTCACGACGGCCGCCTCTTTTACCGCGTCTTCATCCCCACCACCCCGAACATTACCGTGGGACTACTCCAGCTCATGGCCCCGGAAGACGTCTATAAATGTGAACTGTCCATCGACGAAGCGGTGAAGATCGTCGTTTCCGGCGGCCTGCTGGGTCCCGATGAAATGACCCTGACGCCCGCATCGCAAGCCCCGTTGGAGCCTGCGACCGTCCAAGATGACGACTGGGATGACTGGGACGATGATGAAGACGACTAAGGCCGTCGTTTCCTTCAGCTGTTCTTTCGTCAGGATCGGCGGCGCAAGGCCTTAATCAATTCCAGAATGCGTCCTTCCGTTTCGGCATATTGCAGCACCCCTTCCTTGTCTATCAGCACGGTCTGAGGAATGGCGTTCACACTATAATTATTGAAGGTAACAAAGGGATCGGCATCACGACCGACGGGAAAGGTAATTTCATAGCGCGCGAGATATTCCGCTATCTCATCGGGTTCGCTGCTGGCATCGTGAACGCTGATCACCGCCACATCCCCCTGCGTACCGTACAGATCATGGAGCAGGCGCAACTCCGCCAGTCGGTTTATGGCGAAACGACTGGTATCGAAGCCCCCCCACATCGTCAGCACGATAATCTTGCCTTTAAGCCCATTCAGGGTCAACGGTTGCGCGTTGAACCATTCTGCGCACTGAATGGCCGGGGCCGGCTTTCCCAGCAGCGGCTCCAGGTTGTTCCGCCCGGGTTGGTGCGGCGGCCGGTCCAGCCGCGGTTCAAATTCTTCAAGAAGGACTTCGACCTCGCCGGGAGCCTCCAGGTTGATGACAAAATCACGGCGCAGAAACCGGAACGGGTGTTCCACCCGAAAGGTAACCTGCTTCTGGTCAGGCTGGTAAAAAAAACGAATCTCAAATGCGCCTTCGGCGTTGGTCAAAATATGGAAGGGATCCGGCAGGTCAAGGGAACGCACATAGAGCCGTTCCGCCGGAATATCCCCGGGCAACCGTGCGCGCCCGCGCACCACGGGCAGTTCCTCGAGCCCGATCGGGTCCAGGGTCACTTCATGCACCTCGCCCATGGCCACGGGAATTTCCGCAAGTATTTTTGTCATGTATCCCGGGGGAGGAATCACGCGCAACACACCGTCGGCGCTTCCGGAACGCAATACAAAGCCGCCCCCGCTGTCGGAGAACGTGTCTTCGAAGATGGTGTCCTCAATGCGAAACAGCACCCGGGCGCCCGGACAGGGCTTGCCGTCCGGAAGCACAACACTTCCGCGGATAATGAAAGGCGGTTTTAATTCAATGTCAGCGACAGCCGGTGTTTCCACGTCTTTCATATCCACCACCCGGGGTGTGGGCGACGCGAAATCCGGATGGCGCACCGCGATCAGGTACTGGTCCTCGGGCGCGCGCAAATGATAAAAGCCCTCCGGATCAGTAAGTGCCTCGGCAAATTTGCGCTGGCCGCCCACGCCCCGCTGGAACACGGACACGCGCGCGTTTTCCACCGGTTCTTTATCCGCCGTGACCCGTCCACGCAGCAACGCGCCGGGATACAGCACGATATCGCGGCGACGCTCTTCCACCGGGAGATAGGCCACATCCGAACAGGCATATTCGTGATGGGCAAGGGTCATCCGGATGAAACCGCCCTCGGGAATACACGCGATATCCAGCAATCCTTCATCATCGCTTCGAAGCAGGGGAAAGCCCTTGTCGGCAAGATCTTCCACGGACACGACAAAGCGGTCATTGACCGCCATGGACGTAATACGCGCCCCGGGAACAACCATGAAATCCTTGTTGATAACCCGGATAAAGATGGACGCGGGCCGGGACAACACCAGGTTCACCTCCATGTCGTCAATGGGGACCATGGTGCGTCCGTCCACGGCATATTGCGGATGATAGGCGACCAGTTCAATGACACCCACGTTCATACCGTCAAAACGGAACGCGCCGTCTTTTCCGGTAACCACGTCTCGGGCGCGCCTGTCCTGGCAGATTAAGACCAAGGCATCTTTGATCGGCGTTCCGTCAACCCCCGACACTTTGCCGCTGATGGTCGAAGCGGAAACGGGGAAGACGAACATGCCGGCACAAAGGATAAAGACCTGAAATATTCTGATCATAGAAACTTTCATATCAGCGGGGTTCCGCGGCTGACTGGCGCAGGGCGCTTACGGGCGGCAGCCCGACGGCCTCAAGCATCAATCGGCCCTGCCGGTCGAAGACCCGGGTCACCTGCCCTTTGGCTGCACCCCGGTAAACCGGGACACGATCTTGATCACAATCATAATAACCGTTCACAACCACTACGGTTTCCACCTGAAGCCGCCGTAATTGCTCCCGCATGGAAGCGGCGGCCTCCAGGTACACAGGCGCGTCAGTGGCGCCGCAGTAAAAGGCCGCCAGCCCCATGTTTCCACCTGTCGCCGCCTGGGGACCACACAGAAGCGCCATGTCCTTCCAGACGACGGGGTCGGCCGTGGCTGCCGGCTTACCCGGCAAAACCATCTCGCCCAAGTCCACATGCTCACCCGGGGCGGGGTTAAAGTCGCGCACATCTTCGCCGCCGGCTCTTCCCGTAGACGCGACACACCTTTGTGGAACCCCGGCGGGAACAGCCGGCCAGGAATAACTTCCATCCGCGCCGGTGACACACCGCCACAAGGGAAGCGCTTCGGAAGACGTGTCGTCCGCATACATCGCCCCCACGGTTATCCCGGACATGGGTTCCCCCTTTTCGTTGACAATGCGCCCGGACACGGAAGCCTGGGGCAACAGGACCACCTCGGCCTCCGCCGCATGGGCGCGGTCCAGGGCGAACAATGCGGCCATGTCTTTCTCCGGGTGCTCCGCCAAGCCGATAATCCTGTTATCCGAGGGCAGCGTGCGGAAGCGTATAACCAGGCGGCCCGCATCATCACCCCGTTGCCAGCCGAACTGGCGCGGCCAGAGCAGCGATACAAAGGCGCCCGGCACGGGGGTTTCACCGTCCGACTCAACCACGCGAAGGGTATAGTCGGACACGGGTGCCAGCCACAAACCGGGCAGTTCTAACACACCCCGGGCCGGCACCGTAACCTGCAGCGCCCTGGTATCGGGGGGCAGGTAACCGTCCACGGAATCAAAATGCAGGGTATTGATGCCTTCAGGCGCATCCAGGCGAAAACGTCCATCCCGACCCGTTCGAACCGCGCCGGCGGCCTGTCCGGCCGTCTCGAGAAGCACACGGGCTCCGGCAATGGGCTCCCCGGATTTCGCGTCCTGAATGGAACCGGCGATCGCTCCCTTATCGGACAGCGAAAGGAACACCTGCTGTTCGGGCAATTCCCCTCTCAGTTCAACGCGCTGCATTCCGGGGCTGATCCGCCCCGCGGCATGGGCCTGCACCATGTAGACACCGGGTTTAAGCATGGTGCGAAAGGTCCCGGAACCGTCCGTGCCGCTGAAAGCCGTGTCATGGGGAGGCTGGGCGTTTCTGACTGTCACGATGGCGCCTGACACCGGCGTATCGGCGCCGCGGACAGTCACCCGCCCGCGCAGAGTAACGCCATGATACAGCGTCACGTCCAGATCACTTGTTCCCGCCGCCACCTCCGGCACCGCCTCCTGGGCATAGGAGGCGTGTTCGAACTTCAGCGCCACCTTCGCACCGTCCGGAACGCCCTCCAGCATAAAACGCCCGTCGTCATTCGTGGTAGGAGGCAGAATCCCGAATCCACTTAATTTAAAAAAAGGAATGCCCACCTTCACCGGGTGTACAATCGCCATACTGGCCAGGCGCGCATTGGCTACGGGCCTGCCTTTTTCATTTGTAACCCGTCCGGATACAGCGGCGGTCCGAGTTAAGGTTATCGTTGTTCCGGAAAGTCCGGACGCATCCGCAATGTTCAAGTGAACGCCGCCAAATCCAAAGCCCGGCGCCACGGCAAACACACCAATGTTCCCGAAATATTCACCTTCCACGGTGAACGTGCCGTCTGGGTCCACACGACCTTCCACCACGGCGCTTTCAATGCCCGGCTCCGCGAAAACGCGCGCGCCGGCCACCGCCCCCCCGGAAGCATCCGTAATGCGGCCAGTAAGAACCGCCCCGGAGGGCGTGGCGCCAATATGCGCCAGGAGCAGAATGAATAATAATCCGTGTACTTTCATCGTTGCGCTGTCCTCTTTTTATTTCAAATCATACCAAGCGACGCATACACAGGATTTCAGGAATCGCGCTTCCCGCCCGCACCTGAAACATCTTCCTCCAGACGAATAAGTTCTTTGGCAAGGGCAGCCGCCTGATTTTTCAAACTTTCCAGATACCCGTCATTGTATAGCACCCAGTCAGCCAGCGGAATCTTCTTTTCCGGAGAAGTCTGTGAGGCGATACGCTCCCGGGCCTCGGATTCCTTCATATTCCTGTCCCTTACCAGCCGTTTCACCCGTTCCTCTGTCGCAGTGAGAACCAGGATTAACCCGGACAGCCAGGGTTCACGCTGTTCTTCCTCTCCGATCAGGGCGGCCTCCACCACCACGACGCTCCGCCCCCGCTGAAATTCTTCCGCGCAACGCAGGGTAACCTGTTGTATGATCGCCGGGTGCAGTATACCGTTCAAACGGTAACGGGCGGATTCATCGGAGAAAATCAGGGCCGCCAATTTATCGCGTGAGATCCCTCCGTTCACCGTAATTTCTGTACCGAAAGCCTCCACCACGGCCCGCCGAATAAGTTCGTTGTCCGTCAGCAATTCATGGCCCGTCTTGTCGGCGTCGATTACCGGAATGCCCTTTTCCCGCAGGAACTGGGCCACGGTGGATTTACCGCTTCCGATACCACCTGTCAATCCAATAATTCTCATCACTTGCCACTATTTCCTGCCTGCCGGGATTCAACCAACCGCAATAAACATGAGTCGACCATTTTCAACGGTGATTTGAAGGTCAACAACAAACGTGTAGAGTACTCGTCCCCGGAAATTTCCTGCTGAACCACTATCACTTCGGAATCACTGATACAGGCCGCCTGGACATCTCTCATCACCATGGGCAGAAGCACGATAACCGACCTTATGGTCAACGGCGTCTCCGTTGAGAAACGAATCATCACTGACCGCTCTTCCCCGTCATCCCGTTTGATGATAATGCTACCCAGCGACAACGGTGTGAACAAGGGCAGACACATCGACTCCTTCGGGATTACAATAGGGCGTAGGTACAGGGTCTGGTGAAGACCGTCATAATAGAATCCCGTCAAAGCCTGCAAAACCGCCCACAGGGACAGTGTTTCCACAGGCGGAAACAAGCCGCCGGCAGCCGCCTTCGGCATACTTGCCCCATACCTGTCCAACAGGTTTTTCAGCAGCGTTTCGGCCTCCTCCCTCACAAGGCCGCCTCCCTTCTTGTACAGCAGGCACACGAGTGCGCCCAAGACACAGGCATGAATTCCGTCCTGCCGGCAATATTCATGAGCCGGCGCATTCTCCAGACGCGCCGTCAGGATTGTCAATATTTTCTTCAAGGCCGATGCGGGTTCTATCCCCAGGAGGCTCATGCAGCAAGGCCCCTCAAGCACCAATAGATCCTCACAGGACAGGGCTTGCGCCCCTGTTTGATCTCCCGCGGATTTAACATTGTCAAGGATAGAGAGGGCCCCCAGCAATTCCGTGTCATAGCGAACACCTACAATCCCGGCCAGTTTCTGATATTTCTCCGCCGCTCCTGTTTCTCCCGCCTCCCTTGCCATGGCCGCCAGAACCGTCAGGGCCCCTGACCACAACCCCATGCCGCGATGCGTGAGCCAGGAAGACAACACGCCTGAAACAGCATACCCACTCAAAGACCGGTTAAACAGGGCGTCCACAATCGTATACATGGAACGCAGCCATTGGCTCATACGGGCGCGGTGGCCCAGGAAAAGCGCATCCGCATAAGCGGACAGGAACAGGCTGGCAGTCGCGCATAACGCCTCCGGCGTGCCCGGATACGTTTTCTCGTCCAGCATTGCCAGGGTCTGGGCCAGGCATGTTGTTACCGCCTGCGTGTGAAAATGAGGCGCAAAAATCAGAAACGCCCTTCCCGTGAGAAAATCCCATGAACAGGAGGGTTTCTCTGACTCGACATCGCCATGACACAGCATAAGGCCATCGTTCGGCGTGTACCGCGTGTGGGTGGTGAAGGCGCGACTCCCGTGAATAACGGCGGCACCGTAATTGGCCGGCAACGGCGGAGTCAACAATTTACGCTGCCATTTCTCAACCGCCCCGGTCAGATAAATCAGGTGCTTCAAAGCATGATTCGCGGTATCCTGGGCGCTCTTGAACCGATGACTGTATCCTCCGCCCCGTCCTTTCTTTTCACCAGGACCTTCCGGCATATGCCAGGCGAAGGCGTAAACGAACTGCTGCGCCGTCCCGGCGGGCACCTGTCCGGAAACCGCGATAACACCGGCGTGCATTGCCGATGGTATCCCCGGAACCGGAACCTTGCCGGAATCGGTGAAGGAACGCCAAAACTTTTTAAACTCCTTTTGCAGGGCCGGATTGTACTCCGATATGGATATCCTGGCACCCTGCCGTTCCTTTACGGCCAGGCAAGCATTAAATCCCGGCTCCCCTTCATCGCTCTTTCGGCGGTCGCCAAAAACAAGGCCGTTGAATTCGTATTGGCCGACCATTTCAGGCGGCAGACTCTCCGTCGTACCACGAAAAACATTTTTCTTGAAATTACCGTTTCCGTCCTCCACCGGGGCAATCCGGACGGCATGCACCAAACCCGGTATCGGGTGAGAAGCGCCTGCATCTTGAAGAACAATATTGTCGACCACAAACAATACGTCCACATCGACAGGATCCGGCCCCGTATTTTCAACACGTATTTCCATGACCATGACGGGCATGGCAGACGCGACAGGATCATAGGGGATGACGGGATTAAGATAGCTCCACGAGATGGGAAGAGGCGCTTCCGGATCGCAACTCCTGAAGAGCGCCCGGGGATAATGAAATTCGTGCTGGCAATGACCCTGTTTTAATTCCGGCGGGCGGACGCTGTTAGCCGCAGGCGCATCGTTGTCCGCACCTCCCCGTAATACACGGACATACGGCGGCACACCCCTGCCCTGTATGCGAATACAAGGGAAGGTATTCAGAAGCAATGTCTTGGAAGGATCACTTTCCTGAATATGGTTATAAAGGCGTCCTCGCTCATCAACAAGCAGGAAGCCAGCACCGATGCCGCCAAGTGGTATTGTATGGTTTAACACTTCTGCGTATTCATCCTGATAATGGGCGCGCATAACAGACTTTTCTGTCAGCGGAAACCTTTCAGGGTTCCGGGACAAGGAATTAGTTGTCCCCATTATAACGAATTATGGACCGGGAAACATTCATTCGTTTGATGGCACCCTGATATCTTAGAAGGGTCCCCCGAGTATCACAGCCATATCCCCTTTGGCGGCATTTATGGTGATAAGATCCGGATACTGGTCCTTGTTAAGGTCCGCTACCAGCAGGTTGGCAATGCCGGGAAATACAATAAAATTATTGGGGGCCTCAAACTCCATATTGCCCCTGCTGAAACGAACCACCACGCCGCCCACATTCAGGGCACAGATCAGGTCGTTTTTACCGTCCCGATTGACGTCCGCAAGTTCCACCATTACAGGATTTTCGCCGATGAGCAGTTTGGTGCCCGGGGCAAAATTGGTGTTGCTGACCCCCTTCAGCAAATAGAGGCTGTCCGCGCCCGTATGCACGGTCACGGCATCGGGACGTCCGTTTCCGGAAACATCGGCCACTTTCATGGCCCTGGGTCCGGCACCCGTGCTAAAGCGCAGATGCGATTCCTCGTCAAAGGAGCCGTCGCCGTTTCCAAACCAGCGTGCGACCCGCGGCTCGGCGCCGTCCGTAGAAACTTCGGGGTCGCTGGCGCTGACTAAAATCAGGTCCGCTTTGCCATCGTAATTCACATCCCTGACATCCACCGCCAGAGGATAGTTGTCCACTTCGGTAACCACCCGGTCGTCAAATCTTCCCGTGCCATTATTCAACAGGACGGATACGGAATCGCGCTTGGTGTTGCCCGCCACAATATCCACATGCGTGTCGCCATTTATATCTTCCAAGTCCATGGACATCACCTGCGGCGCCGGTCCCTGGTTATTCTCGAGCAGGTTATATACACTGGGAGCCTGAAATGCCCCCCCGTCCGAGGCCAGGTACACCCAAACGACATACTGCTGTTTCAAATATACAACGAGGTCGTCCCGGCCGTCCTGGTTCAAATCAGCGGCGGCCAGTGTCTGCGGCGATGCCGTCACCAAGAGGGGATTCTTCACGACAAACGTGCCGTCACCAGCACCCAGCAGGATGGAAATGCTGTTGCCGTCCCGATTCGCCACGGCGACATCCGTATTGTCATCCTGGTTGAAATCCGCGAGAACAGCCGGGCCGGGCAGGGCGCCCAGGTTGAAACGACGGTCGGATTCAAATGTGCCGTTACCCCGGTTGTAAACAACGGAAGCCGTGCTTCTTGACAGATCGGCCGTTACCATATCCAGGCGGGTGTCACCGTTCATGTCGGCCACGGCCAGCCCTATGGCGCGCCAGCCCGCGCCATACGTGGCCGGATTGACAAATCCGCCGGTTCCATCACCCGAAGCGATACTGAAGAGACTGGCGGGCTGGCGGTCCTCGCCCGTCTTGGTAAAGAGCAAGGCGATCACATCGGGGAGGGTGTCACCGGTAAAATCCGCTACTTCAAAACGCGCCACCGGACCGGGCAAGGCATAACGCATCTCCGTGCTGAACTGTCCATCACCCAATCCCAGCAGAATGGACAGGTCGCCGGTGTTTAGATTGTTGACAATCAGGTCAAGATGGGCATCCCCATTCAGGTTGGATGCGGTCACAAACCTGGGACCGTTGCCGCAGGGTATGAGGTTGGTCTGGACGTAATTGATCCCGTCGAACTCAAGCACCGACAAGGCGTTGGAAGCCTGGTTGGCCACAACGATTTCCGCCACGGCATCGCCCCTCAATTGTCCCGCCCATAACCCGGTCGGCTGCTGTCCCACCGGGAGTATCTGAGGCTCCAGGAATTCCCCGTTCCCGTCTCCTACCAGCACACTGATGGAATCCGCATCGGCATTGGCCGTCAACAGATCGGGAAAACCGTCCGAATCCAAATCCTGCGAGATGATGTTATATGGACGGGAACCGGCAGGAAGTGTAAGCCCCCGAGCCTCCCCGAAAGTACCGTCTCCGTTGCCGAACAACAGGGTGATCTGGTCGAGCGTCTCATTGACCACCGCAATATCCAGCGTGCTGTTACCGTCCAGGTCCCTCATTAAACCTGTGCGGGGCGATGCCCCGACAGGATAGTCCACGGCAGCCTCGAAGGCGCCGGCTTTCGCCAGCAATACCGAGGCCGTCTGGGCGCCCCAGTTCAACGTTACCAGATCATTCAGTCCATCCCCATTAAGATCGCCCACCAGAATTTCATAAGGGGATTCTCCGACAGCATAGGTCAAGCGACCCTGAAAAACACGATGTATGGGATTGGAAAGTTCGCTGATATTAGTCTCTTCGAACAATTCACACCCGCTTGTCAGAACAAGCACTATCATCGCCGCCAGGATTCCTGGAACGGAAAATAGAACTTCATAACGCCTTTTCGGTACACATGTTTTTTTCATAGGGCTGCTTTCCTCTAACCAAGACAATTATTGTGGTATCCGGTTAAACTGTCCTGTAGGAAAGTGTACCAAAGGGGATTACTATGATAATAATTTTTCCTGCCCCACAAGATACGGAACTAGCGCACAAGGGGCTGGGCATCCGCGTCACATTCAGGCGCCGAGGGCTTTCAGCGCCGCTTCATAATCGGGCTCCTGGGCAATCTCCGGAACCAATTGCGCATAGGCAACCTTGTTATTCGGGTCAATCACCACCACGGCTCTGGCAAGTAATCCGGCCAGAGGACCATCCACAATGGTGGCGCCGTACGCGCGTCCGAATTCTGGGTGCCGAAACGCGGACAACATTTTAACCTTCTCAATACCCTCAGCGCCGCAAAACCTACCCTGCGCAAAGGGCAGATCCATGGAGATACACAATACCTGAGTGCCTTCGAGCGCGGCGGCCTTGGCATTAAACTGCCGGACCGAGGCGGCGCAAACCGGGGTGTCAATACTTGGGAAAATATTCAACAAGACCGTGCCACCCTCCTGGCGGGTATATTCTCCCAAGTCCTTGTCCGTCAACGTGAATGCTGGGGCTTGCATTCCTGGAGCCGGTAATTCCCCGCAGGTATTGAACGCGTTGCCATGAAGCGTAATCTTTGCCATTGATACTTCCTCCGTTTTCATACTTTCTATTTGCCGCATGTCCGCCATGCGGGCTCATCTGCATAAAACACCTCGGGGTACGGCTCTATTCCGCCTGAAAGAATCAGCGACGGTGAGTCCATCGTGCGGAAGCCCTACCAGCGGGACAACGGGTGGGCCCGTTCCTTCAGGGGCATGTCCACATAACCGCCGTGAAGGGGCGCCTCGAAAACGGCCTGAATCATTTCGGTCGCTTGGCGTCCGTCCTCCAGAGAAATCTTTGGCGCACGATCTTCTTCTATCACCCCGATAAGATCATCAATAATTGGCGCGTAATGGGCAACCGCGCCGGGTTCCCGTTCCGGCGCCTCCGGACAGTCAGGCAGACGTTTCCAGATGCTGTCTTTACCTCCAGGTGCCCATGATGGTTCCTGGATGTAATATACGGTGGGTTTGGGGTCTATTCGGATGGTTGCGATACCGTTGCTCCCGTATATATCCATGCCGTATCGGCCGGGATTTTCATTTTCGACTTTCGTAGAAGCAAAGTAGCCTGGAACCCCGCGGTCAAAACCGAAGACGGCATGGAGACTGTCCCCGACAACAGGCCCGAGCGCCTCGGTAGCGTCCCGAATATCATCGCGCGCTGCCGTCCGACCGTCAACCAGGATTCTGGAGGCGCACCAGCGCGGCTTCCCAAGAAAATATATCATCATGTCGAAAAGATGAATACCCAGCACAATCAGGTCTTCACCGCCCGACCGCGCATCCTCTTTTCCTCTCCCCCGTATTTCCAGGATGTCGCCTATCAGCCCTTCTTCAAAAAGCAGCTTGCGCGCATGGGCAATTTCAGGGGAAGCCCGGAAATTAAACGCAATAGCCCACTTCAGATTTTTCGCGGCCATCGCAGCGATAACCTCGTCCGCCTCGGCGAGGTCAGGGGTCAACGGTTTTTCTAAAATGCCGTGGGCGCCGGCTTCCGCGCACGCCAGCAGGTATTCCCGGTGATGGGCGGTCCACCGCGGTCCGACAGCCACCAGGTCGGGGCGTTCCTTTTCAAGCATCTGCCGGTAATCAGCGTAAGTGCGCGGGGCGCCGGCCTCGCGGGCATGCTTCTCCCGTCCCGCCTCATCCGGGTCCGCCAGGGCGACCACCTCCACGTCCTCCCGAAGCGCCCAAACCAGGTGCAGGCTGTGGCCGTATTTCCCCTGCAGGGAATCACCGATAATACAGGCGCGATAGGGTTTCCTCGCCGTGGTGTCAGCGGCCCCGGGGGCTCCCAGCGACAGGGCGGCGGCGGCCGCGGCCGTCCGAGTCAAAAATGTCCTTCTTTCCATGAAATGGCTCCTCACGGCATGACGCTACGCCCCGGCCAGTCTATCGCCGCTAGTCCAGTTTAAACTTTTCACCAAGATAAATTTTGCGGACCACGGGGTCATCGGAAATATCGCGGGGCGCCCCTGCGGCAAGCACCGACCCCTCGTTGATGATGTAGGCATAGTCCGTAATGGCAAGGGTGTCGCGCACATTATGGTCGGTTATGAGCACGCCTATACCGCGTTCACTAAGGTTTCGCACAATGGCCTGCAGGTCCGCCACCGCGATGGGGTCAATGCCCGCGAAGGGTTCGTCCAGAAGAAATATCCTGGGCTCGATGGCCAAAGCGCGCGCGATCTCCGTGCGCCGGCGTTCCCCGCCCGACAGGGTATATGCGGGACTGTCCGCGAGATGGGCGATATTGAGTTCCGCCATCGCCTTCTCAATTCTCGCGGCGCGTTCGCCGCGCTTCAGCGGCTGATATTCTAATATGGCCTGAAGATTTTGACGGACCGTCAATTGCTGGAACACCGACGGTTCCTGGGGCAAATAGGCAATGCCTGCCTTTGCGCGGCGATACATGGGCATCGGCGTGATATCGGTTCCCTCAAAATAGATGCGGCCCGCATCCGGTTTCAGCAATCCGACAACCATGCTGAACGTGGTCGTCTTACCCGCCCCATTCGGACCGAGCAGGCCAACGACTTCGCCTGCGTCAAGCGATATGGAAACCTCCCGCACCACAACGCGTTTCTTGAATGCCTTGGTCAGGCCTTCCATGCACAACAATGCCTGGTTGTCCGGCGACACGCTTCACTCCTTTATGGTTTGGCAAAGGCGAAGGGATAGGCCGCTTCAATTAAAAGCCGGTTCATTTTGGCCTGCCCGGCCTTGTCCAGGTCTTCCGCCGCCGTCAACTGCTGAAGTTCTTCGGAAAGGTCGCTGTCCGCCCAGGCTTCCGGAGTGTAAAAACTTGAAGCGCCCAAAATGCTGTTGAACAGGCGGAGAATATCTTCCTTGCGCTCGACCAGCTGGCTTGTGTTCATCTGAAGCAGCAACTGCTGGTTCTGGGTCGACATCTGCTTGAGGATTTGACGGCCCGGACACGGGTCTTCAGAAGTCGCCTCGGCCTTGATGGCATCTATCAGTCCGGTCCAATCGGTTATATCGCCCGCCCGAATCTCATTGGGATTCGAGGGCGCGCCGGGCGCGCCGCCGGCGCCGTGCAGGGGCACCTGATCCGCCCGCACCTGCGTAACCTCAAAGGTGTTGGTCTTTAAATTAAGCACCATCCGTTCCCCCCGAAGTCCCTTCAACCGTTCACTGTTCACCACGGGATCCCCGGAAAAGATCAATTCACCCGTATCAAAGTTCCATTCTGCGCGCCCCGCGCTAATTTCGGCATCCGGATGTTTGACCTTGACCTTTGTTTCCATGATAATGGTGGCAGGCGTGGCACGGCCTTCAGCCCAGGTAAACTTCATAGTGCCCGCCTCAATGGGCAGGGGTTCCAGCCCGGGCTCATCGGACAACAGGCGTATGCGCACCCCGCCCGTCATCTCTTCAATGGCGCCGGTCGCGAAGTTGCCTTTCATGCTGCCCGCCTCAATTTCCATGGAAGCATACCCCCCCATGGAGTTCTCCGTCTGCGCCGCGACAGGCAAGGCCAGCAGGAAGGCGGCTATCAAAAGTGTCTTTTGAGGAATCACATCAGTTCCTTTCCAAAGCGCACCACACCGGACACGTTCCCTAATTCAAAAACACGAGTATCCGGATGCAGTCGCATGTCCGCCGCATTCAGTTGCAGGTCGGGATCATCTATTATCACGGGGTTATCCGTTAAGGCCATTCCGCCGGTATCTTCTTCTCCACGTTGCCATTGAATATCATTCAAGATCATTTTCAAGGTTCCGGCGACAAGCCGCACCTCCCCCTCCAGTACGGCGCTTTTATCCTGCTCAAATCTTCCGCGGTTCGCGTCCACCGTAATCTCTCCGTCATCCCGCGTATAAATCACCGCATGCGCCCCTTCAAAAGTATACACCTGACCCTCTTCTATGGAAAACGAGTCCGCACGTACCCACAGTTCCGGTTTGCCGGAAGCACCCTCGGCGGTAACACGCCGGTGCATGTACAGGTTAATACCCTTCATCTCCATCGATTCCAAGTCAGAAGTGGGTGACGGCGCGACCGCCCCCGTGTTATCCTCCAGGGGCGGAGGGGAAGCATCAGGCACCGGCTTCCGGCAGGAGGAAAACGCCAGGCAAATCAGGATAAAAAACAAAAAGGGCCTTTTCATTCACATTTTCCGATATTGCGCTCATAAATCGCGCGAAGCCCCTTCAGTGTCAATAAGGGGTCCACGATATCTATCCGGCTGGAAACACTGGAGATAAGCCTGGAAAAACCACCCGTGGCAATGACTTTCGGGGTCTGGCCCAACTCTTTTACAATGCGCGCCACAAGGCCATCCACCATGTCCGCATAACCATACGTAAGCCCGGCCTGAATATTGGTTACCGTATTGCGGCCGATCACGGTCTTCGGGGCTACAATGTCCACGCGGGGGAGCCGGGCGCAACGCTCAAAGAGCGAATCCGCCGACAATTGAACCCCGGGGGCGATCACCCCGCCCAGCCACTCCATACGCTCCGTGATGACGTCAAAAGTAGTAGCCGTGCCGAAATCGATGACAATCAAAGGGCCGGTGTGCTCTACGAGCGCCCCGGCGGCATTGGCGATGCGGTCCGCACCCACTTCTCTGGGATTCTCGCATTGCAGCATAATACCGGTTTTCACACCGGGTTCCACCATTAAGGCTTCTATACCGAACGCCCTCATGCTGACGTGCTGGATGGCCCCGTTCAGCGGCGGAACAACGCTGGATACACAACATCCCTTGATATTTTCAGGACGCACGCCGATGCTTTGCAAGAGCATGGCAAGGAGTATGTGCAGTTCATCTCCCGTACGATAGTTGGAAGTGACTACTCGCCATTGTCCTGCGAGTTCTTTCCCATCATATAACCCCAATACAGTATGTGAATTGCCGACGTCTACCACCAACAGCATCGCTGTATATTCCTTCCAACCAGAATTTCAGGCAAACGCTCCGCATCAGTCCAAAAACACTACGCATATGCCGATTACGGAGCCGAAAAAGAAGACAACGACAACAGATTCAATCTGAACTTCACCGCTTCAGCGGAACCAACGCACGTCAATACACGCCCTTGTTCGCCCTAGTTTATAAGGTAAACAGGCGCAATTACAAACTTCAACTCGTATCATTCGAGGCAAAAACGCGCGGTGGTTCACTCGATGTCCGAAATCGTGACATCACCGCAGCCCACACGTTTCATGCCTGTGGCTGTCTGGAGCAGAAGGGCGCCTTCCATGTCGACCGCAGTCACCTTGCCGGTTGTGGCGCCTCGACGTACTCTCTTTCCTATCATGTTACAGGCATCCGTCCATTCCGCATGGATAGCGTCGAATTCACCTGTTCGCAACCGCTGCACCACGGCATCCAGATGCATCAACAGCTGACAAAAGGTTTCCCTTCGGTCCCATACAACCCCGGTGGCCATGCGGAGCGAGCCCGCCCGATGCCGCAGGCAGGAGGGAAAATCATCCATGTGTTGATTGACATTGATGCCTATGCCCAAGGCAAGCAACCCTTCCCGTTGTTCTACCAGGATTCCACCTATTTTTCTTTGTCCGCAACACAGGTCATTGGGCCATCTGATGGCAACGGCACACCCAGATGAAAGGGCGTCACGGGCCGCCAGGGCGGCACCGAAAGTCACTCCTCGAAGGGGCCCCCAGAGCGCAACACTGAAATACAGGCCTAAACCGGGCGCACTATGCCATCTCCTGCCATGACGCCCCCGGCCGGCCGTTTGATATTCCGCAACAAAGACAGCGCCGTCGACACCGCTTTCCAGTGCGAGCGTGTTGGTGGAAACGGTCTCAGGGTACCAGGAAATCTTTTTGCCGACCACCCGTACATCCACCAGGGCTTCGGGAAAGGGATTCATCAGGACGGTTTCAGACATGCTCGATAAGGAGGGTCATATCAATGGAACGCGCGGAATGCGTTAACGCACCAACGGACACAAACTGCACACCGGTTTCCGCCATAGGGCGCACACGGTCAAGCGTGGCATTTCCGCTGGCTTCGAGAACCACCCGGCTGCCTTGTGCCCGCCGGACAGCTTCCATCATATCTTCAATATTCATATTATCAAGCATAATAACGTCTGCCGAAGCAGCCAACGCCTCATCAAATTCTTCGAGGTTTCTTACTTCAACCCCTATCCGCATCAGGTGGTGCGTTCCTTCCGCCGCGCGGCGGATTACCTCGGCAATACTGCCCACCATCATGATATGGTTTTCCTTGATTAGGATGCCGTTGAAAAGCGTATGGCGATGGTTGGAGCCGCCGCCGTGCAGTATGGCACGCTTCTCCAATTGACGCAGCATGGGGCTCGTTTTACGGGTTCCGCATATTTTACACTGCAATCCGGCTATTTTCTCAACATATTGTCGGGAAAGCGTGGCCACACCGGACAACCGCTGAACAAAATTCAACGCGGTGCGCTCGGCGGTCAGCACCGCCTGCGCGTTTCCGGTAAATTCCGCCAGCAAATCGCCGTAACCGAAAGTGCTGCCGTCTTCCAGGGCATTCCACTCCTGAATGTCGGCCTCCATCAGGTCAAAAGCGCAACGGAAGGGCTTCATGCCGCTGAGCACACCCTGATCTTTAGAGATCAAGCGGGCCCTGCAGCGCATTTCCGGAGGAACTGTCGTATTGGTAGTAAGGTCTTCCTGACCGACATCCTCGGTCAGGGCCTGAGACACTATTTTTTCAAGCGATTTTTGCATGAGTACTACTCCCACCAGTTAGGCGGCTGAGTTTACCATAAAACCCACGTCCGGCGCATCTATTGACCACGCGGGAACAGGGCATGACCCGGGCTTTTTTCGGTACACTCGACCCTGTTACAGAATCTATTACCAGCGTAAATGCGAAAATACACCTCGTGTGCTGTGGTTGAGGTCCGGAAAACTCCGCATGGAGGGATGTCAATCCTTGAGAAAGGCCTAAAAATCCATCTGGGTACCTGTCCCGACCGCGTCGCTCCAGTGGGCTGAATCGTTGGCCAGGGAGGGGCTTTCATACTTGTTGGAAAGATCATGGCGAAGACGGAGCCTGTTGCTGACAGGTGCCATGTAGCCAGAATCTGACCGGGACTCAAACAGCTCCGTCGATGCCCCGAAGGACGCACTCAACGAATGACTGCCTGTAAGTAGACGGTAGAATCGGAGCCCAAGGCGAAGCCCCAGCCTGGTATCCGTCTCTGATACGGCACCGGACAAAAATCGACGCTCTTCCAACCGATGCTCCTGTTCCAGGCTCAGTGTGGCCATAAGACTGAATGAACGGGTACTTTCGGCGGTCAACGCCTGGTAAATCCCCAGGTTCAGGGGGGCACCATCACTGTGCGCGCGATCCAGATTACGTTCAAAATCCGCGCCCAAGAGCGGCAGAAGCCCGTCCTCAGCGCCGTATACAGAATCCTCGCGGGCGCGCAGGTAGGCCGGGAAATGATCGGGTATCACCGCATCGCCCTTACTATCCCAGTCTTTCAGTTTTCCGGAGGCGTCAATGCGCAATACAGGCGCCGCGGAGCTACGCCCATCACTGCGCCATTGAATCCCGGGCGCCATGTCCAAGCGCCATTCCTTCGCTTCTTCTTCCGGCATGCCGGCAGGCGGGGTGGGTATGGGCAGTGTTTCCAGGATATCCGTGACTTTAACCGACACGGGGGCGCCGCCGTCCAGAGGCGCTATCACCTGCCGGTCTTCTTGTACCGCAAGCCTCCCGTAATAAACACGCCCGTCATTCATGCCCAGGTATAACGGGGTTGCGACCGACAAGGTCTTGACGTTGCTCAAGGGCGTCATCATCTGCCCTTCCAGCGAAGTCCGAAAGACCAGTGTATCCTCACGGATGCGCGAGAACGTACCGGACAGGGTTTCTCCATTCTCAAGAACGACCAAATCAGCATGGATCACGGCGACAAAGACGGCTTGGACCGCGAGCACACAGGACAACCAGCATTTCCATTTCGTCTTTGCTTTTTTCATGTCAGACATAAGGCTTGTTAGTAGTGACGCGACAAGACCGGGCGCCCCGCGGTTGATGCCGATTTACTTTCTTCGCGGCCCCCAAGTCGGCCCTTCGGCGGCCATCTCAATGCGAGAAATGGGCCTCTCGGTCATGGTACTCAGGGTTATCGCCCAGAGTTCCGGCCGGCCGCGCCGGTTTGATGTGAACGCGATGTGCCTAGAATCCGGGGACCAGCAGGGGGCCTCGTTGATACCGTTTGAATTGGTAAGCCGGGTGGGGTTGGAGCCATCAGCGCCCATCATGTAAATCTCCAGGCCTTCGCCGGAACTCGAGGAGACGAAAGCGATCATCTTGCCGTCCGGCGACCATACGGGATCGTATGCCGCCCCGCCATGAAAAGACAGGCGGTTCTGGCCGGAACCGTCCGCGTTCATGACATAAACCTGGGGCCGGCCGGCGCGATCACTGACAAAGGCAATCCGCCCGCCGTCAGGGGAAAACGTGGGCGATGTGTCGCCGTCCTTGTTGTTGGTTATACGGACGCTGTTGCTGCCGTTCTTGTCCCGCAGGTAGATTTCCGCGTTGCCGTCCTTGCTGAGGGTCATCGCCAGCCGCTGGCCGTCGGGCGCCCACATGGCCGCGCTATTCAAGCCAACTTCCTTGGAAAGGGCTTGACTCGTCCCGCTTGCGCGGTTGAACACATACAGAAAACAATAACGGTCCTTATAGGAAAGATAGGCGATATCAGCGCCGTTCGGAGAAAGCTCTGGCATGATGGACAACGACTGATGGTTCGTCAAGCGACGAACATTAGCCCCGTCGTAATCTGCGGCGTAGATTTCCTTGACACCGGGGCCCATGGTGCCGGCAAAAAAGATTTCCGTGGTGCCGATCCCGGGTATCCCGTCCACCACACGTATCGCCTCTTCAGAAAAACGGTGTGACGCGAGGCGGAAATGGTCTTTTTCCACGCGCACTTCCTGGCCATAAAGTTGCGTGTTGGCATAAAGGTCGAAAAGACGGAATTGTCCCACCAGTGAAGTGCCTTCCTGGTAGACATAGCCGTAGACCAGATTTTCCGCGCGGGCAGCACGCCACATGGGCAGGTTGACATTGCCCACGTTCGAATCCAGACCGGTAAAACCGGCCGGATATTGCGCCGGCGGCAGCACGACGAACAGCCCCGAGAACTCAAGGTCATCCGCCACCACCTGCGCCATTTCCGCCGCAACTGTTTGAAATTGCGGATCCGCCACCGCGAAAGGCGGCACCGCCACGCAAATACGCCTGTCTGCGCTTGCCTCTGTGGTGATACGCACCGCTTTTTCACCCTGATCTTGACCTCGGACCTGAAATCCGGTCAGAAGAATCACTATCCAGAATAAGGCAATCCGTTTCATTGTAATCACTGTCGTTTCCTTAATTGTCTTAATGTTCCGCGTATCCTCTTTAGCACCTTACGATACCCGTGGCAATAAGAATAGCACGAGCCCCCGTGGCCTTTCATATCTTTGATCACCCTGAGTGTAACGGGAACGGGCGCCGCTTACCGCGCCGGCCTTGCGGGAATCAGTTTTCCAATCTTGGCACCACGGTCTCGGTAACAGCCGTCAGGAACTGGGACTCGGTAAAACGGTACAATCCATACCCCGAAATTCGGGCCAGCCCCACCGCCCATTCAGATACCGCCACCCGGTACGTAAAACTGCCGGGCATTTCCGGCGGGGTAAGCCAGGCGAATTCAAGCACGCCTGCGGTGCCCGCCGCAGGATAAACGTCCGGAGGCGGCGTACCGTCCGTGACAAGCCCCTGAAAAAACCAGCCTGCCGGAAGGGTTTCAATCAACCCAAAGACCAGGGGGGATTCCAGACCGTGTCGTTCAAAGGAGACGGTGATATCCACGGTATCTCCGCTAACATAGGGATCAACCTGCCTGTCGGTGATGAAAATGGTCTGAAACCGTCTTACCTGTGTCTGCGCTTCATTGGATAAGAGGATTTCACCCGCGCTCTCATATCGCGCGGCACCGATAAAGAGGCAAATATTTTCTCCCGCAGTCGGCTCAGCGGCATAGGTAAATTCAACCGGGAACGAAGGTACGGTATTCCATCCGAATTCCAAAGCGCCCGTTGCCCCGACGGCCGGGCGCGCATCCGGCTCGGCCCCGCCGGTTACACCCTTAAAGGTCCATCCCGCCGGCAGTTGTTCCAGGAGGTCCAGGGAGGTTATTTCCCCAGCTCCACTGCGATCCAGACGCACGGTGATTTCCAAATCCGCACCCGGGGCATAAAGGTAGTCGTTTCCGGCCAGACGTTTCATGTTAACCGCCACAAGGTCGGAGGGATCCACCGGCACGGCAGTGCCGGTCAAACAGAATGCAAGGCTCTCCGCACTGTCCTCATACGTTTCCGGTCCGTCATATAAGCGGATACCCAACGCCCCTTCACGCGTGGTAAGCCAGCCGAAAGAACACCCCTCCGGCACACTGGCGCCCCGTATATTTATCCAGTATTCCTTGTCCGCTTCGAGGACAGGCTGCTCTGAGATCATGGAAATGCCGTAGGTGTACACGGGATACAGGTCATCGCCCGAACGGGCGTAAAAATTAGCCGGGATCCTCTCCGGGGTCAGTTCATCCGACCATACGGGCGTATCGTAGGGAGACTCGGCGATTTCGATCCTGAAATTTCCGGAAAGTTCTTCGCAGGAAGCGTCGGGAATACCTTCCACACCCCACCAGTGCAACTCGGAAATGTACACATAAAGCGAGGCAGCCGCATTGAGCGTGCTCGTAATAACAAAATTATCCCAGGGCATGGATCCAAGAGGATAGAATTCTTCATCGCTGATATAAAAACCGGGCACGAATTCCGGCGCCAGGTCGGGATCGGTCACCCCCTGCCCGAACGTCGCCGTTTCTGGACAATTTAACAAAGCCTCGATTTCACCCTCGCCTTCACCTTCGCCTTCGCCTTCGCCTTCGCCTTCGCCTTCGCCTTCACCTTCGCCTTCGCCTTCGCCTTCGCCTTCGCCCTCGCCTTCGCCTTCGCCTTCGCCTTCGCCTTCGCCTTCGCCCTCGCCTTCGCCTTCGCCTTCGCCTTCACCTTCACCTTCACCTTCACCCTCGCCTTCAATCTCGCCCTCGCCCTCTATTTCACCCTCGCCTTCAAGGGGCAACTCGCCCTCACCCTCAACTTCTCCTTCGTCTTCTCCCTCAAGAGGCATTTCACCTTCACCCTCTTCGGGCAGTTCTCCTTCACCTTCGCCTTCCTCCTGGGGGGAGAACACTTTTATCAAACCGGTCTTTACCTCCCTGAAGGTGCCCAAGTCGAGTTTGATGCTCAACGTGACGGAATAGATCCCGGCACGCCGATAAACATACCCGGGATGCTGTTGTGTGGAGTAGCCCCCATCCCCGAATTGCCATAACCATTCTGTCACGGGATTGCCCCCCGTGATTGAAGTGTCCGTAAAAGACACCGCCAGCGGGAAATTCCCGGTAACCGGTGACGCGCTAAAATCCGCACGGATGCTGTCCGTTCCGGAAACGACCCGCACCGCATTGTTTCTTTTAAATTCTTTCCTAAAAAAGAGACTGTACGCCGTCAAACTAACCGTATATTCCCCGGGTGTTATATAAGTGTGCGCGGGTGATTCTTCGGATACCGCAGGTGTCCCGTCGCCGAAATCCCAACTATAGCGCGTGATGGGCAGGATGCGGGCATGAGTGTCATTTACAAACCGGACTTCAAGAGGCGCGACGCCGGATTCGGGGTCCAACGTAAAATTGGTTTCGGGGCGCAGGCAATCACAACCGGTTAGCAGGCCGCCGATGGCAGCACACAGGCAAATCACGAGATATCCGTTTTTCATAAGAGCACCTTTATGCGGCCGCCCGCCCGATTAAGAGCGGGTGGGATATTCATGCAGCCCTACCCACACCGGGCCCATTGAATCCTGACCTGTGGCCCGAAATAGTGGCCTAAAACGGGTTTAACAGAGCAGGACCTGCAGTCTATTCTCAACACATTGTCTATATTCATAATCATAGCCGAACACGAATACAAGAGCAAGTTCAGACCGAATCTATCTCTTTAGATTCCTGTCACCGGGGATCATTCTTCCCCGCCATTTGTGACATCCATTACCGCATCGCCAGGTTCTGACCCATTTCCTGCTACAGGTCTCTTTTTCTTCTTATTTTTGAACCCCACCACAATTCCCGCGATGGCAACGGCAAGAATCAGCACCAGCAACACTATGGCAACATCATGGTTCCAATCGCGAACCTTATCATAAAACCAGACCCAGGCCCCGATGGAAACCACGTTGCCCAGATTTATGGAAATAAGGGTAATCCCGACCGGCAACCCGATGATATAGCCCAATATGGCGCCCACCAGGGCGCCGGTACTCCAAAACGGAAAGATCACGAACAGCATAAGACCGACGAAGCCATAGGGCGCGATAACCGGTTTATAACTGAGCGCGACCTTATGCATATTGTCCAGCGTATTTCCGATATAAGGAACCCGGGTCAAATGCTGGTAACCGCGCACAAAAAAAGGATAGACCAGGCATACAATGATAAAATCCGCCGCGGCCGTCTGAAAGAACAAAAACCAAGAACTGAATCCGAATTCTAGGCCTAAACCCACTGCCGCCGCACGTCCGAAGAAGATTGCGTACATCAAAATCTGCCAGGTTTTTCCGTAGGGATAGCCGACAAATATCCACCCGAGCAGCCAAACGGCAAGGTTGGCGCACAACAGGAAAATTCCCGTTGCAAGCATAAGAGATAAGACCAGGGGCGCGGGCTCGCCCGAATATTGTACCGTCCGGGGCTGATTCATGTATTCTTATTCCGTTATACGGTCTGGACAGAGTATCGGTTCTATAGTAATGAAACCGCCGTTGCCGATTTCCGGGCAACAGCAGATAGTGTTATCCGCGAACGCCATGACAAAAAAACAAAACGACAGCGACATTGGAGGTTCCACCGTCAGGTCGGATGCCGCCGGAGCGCCCGCGCTTCCCGGGTGTTACTTGATGCGCGACGCGGCTGGTACGATTTTGTATATCGGGAAAGCCAAGAACCTGCGGGCCCGCGTCCGTAATTATATCAATGAGAGCGACAGCAGGTACAGCGTGAAGTTTTTAATGCGCCGCGTCACCTCAATTGACTATCTGACCGTCGCCACGGAAAAGGAAGCGCTCCTGCTGGAAAACACGCTGATCAAACAGCACAAGCCGCGCTACAATGTGCGCCTCCGGGACGATAAAACCTACATCAGCATCCGTCTCGACCCCTCGGAAAAGTTCCCCCGCCTGACCGTGGTGCACCGGCGCGGCAGGGACGGCGCCCGGTATTTCGGCCCCTACCATGACACCCGGGCGGCGCGCAAGACCGTCAAGCATCTGCAGAAACTCGTGCCGCTCCGGGTATGTTCCGACCACGTCCTGGCGAACCGCGCGCGCCCCTGCATCTACCACCAGATCAAACAGTGTCACGCGCCCTGCACGGGATTAATCAGCGAGGCGGCATATCAGGAACTGGTGGCGCAGGCGCTTCTGATCCTGGAAGGCCGGAGCGATGAACTGGAAAAACAACTGCGGCGCGAGATGTCGGCCCTTTCCGAAACGCTCCGTTACGAAGAGGCGGCGGCCCTTCGCGACCGCCTGGCGGACCTGCGCACCACGATGGAACCCCAGCGCAGCGTGGTCCAGGGGCGTACCCGCGACCGGGATGTGTTCGGATACCATGCGGAAGGCACGTTCCTTCAGCTGCAGGCACTGTATTACCGCAACAACGTCCTGGTCGGCGGCAACAGCTTTCCTTTTGACCGGATTGAGACGCCCGTGGAGGAAGTCCTGGGCTCTTTCCTGCTTCAATACTATGAAGCAGCCCCCTTTATTCCCCCGGAAATCCTCCTGCCCATGGAATTGGAGGAGGGAAAGGTCCTGGCGGAACTGCTCAGCGAGAAACGCGGCGCTCCCACTGTCCTTCGGACACCGAAGCAGGGCGTCTTGGCGGGGCTGGTGGAATTGGCTTCGAGCAATGCCCGCCGTGCGTTTACCGAGCGGAAAGGCCATGAAAAAGCGGTACGGAACGCCTTGGAAGAGGTGAAGAACACCTTGCACCTGCCCGAGACTCCTGAACGGATCGAGTGTTTTGATATCTCCACGATACAGGGCGACGCCACGGTGGCTGCCATGGTCGTATTTGAAAACGGCCTCCCGGCCAAAAACCGCTACCGGCGCTATTCCATCCGGAACATCGAAGGTCAGGACGACTTCGCGGCGATGCGCGAGACCATCGCCCGCCGCTACAGCAGGGCGTTGCGCGAACATGACCTGCCGGGACTGGTTCTCATCGATGGGGGCAAAGGCCACTTAAACGCGGCCAAGGCAATCCTGAACGATTTGGGCCTGAACACACTGCCCTGCGCCGCCATTGCCAAATCACGGGGCGGCGAGGGCGAGTCCGCCTTTGAGCGCTTCTTTATTCCCGGCAGAAGCAATCCCATTGTGCCGCCCCAGAACGGTCCGGTGGTGCGTCTGTTAAGCGGCATACGGGATGAGACCCACCGGTTCGCGATCACCTATCACCGGCAGAAACGCTCCAAGGCAAGATTGACCAGTTCCCTGCTGAAAATTCCCGGGGTGGGCGCCAAACGCGCCCGTCTGCTGCTGACCGCGTTTGGTTCCCTCACCGGAATCAAAGAAGCGTCCGTGGAACAGCTTGCCGCCGTCCCGTCCATTAGTGTTACACTAGCGAAAACGATTGCGGACACGTTAAAATGACGGTTGCGCGCGGGCGCTTGCCGTATGGGGAGGTAGGCCTTTTCTCTCCGTCGGAGCAAGCCGGCCACGCGTTAAAATGCGGCATGCCGTATTCTTCAGGCGGCAAGGTTCAAAAAACCGATACCGGTGACAACAAGGAGGAGAGACGATGATTGGCTTTCTTATCGGGTTGCTGGTGGTACTTGCCTTGGTGGTACTGGCGGTCTTTTACATACTCCTGCTCGACCGCCTGTGTCCGGAACAGATGCGCACCAACGAAGTGTTCTATTTGCGCACCCGGGACCTGTGGCTGTTGCGCGTCTGCCGCTACCGGAAGAGCGAAACACCCGGCGAACCCGTGCTCCTGGTGCACGGCATGGGGGCGAACCAGAACAACTTCACCTTTCCGCCGAACGGGTGCCTGGTCGACTACCTCAGCGCGGAGGGATACGACTGCTGGACCCTGGATCTCCGCGGCTGCCGCTCCTCAGAACCGCCCTTCGAGCGCACCCGCAATGAAGTATGCATGGAAGACTTTTTCATGGAGGATCTGCCCGCCGTCGTTCGTCACATCCTGAAAACGACCGGCCACCCAAAACTTCATTGGGTCGGGCATTCCATGGGCGGCATGCTGCTGTATGCCTTTGTCCAGGCACACGGCCCCGAACTGCTGGCTTCAGGCACCACGCTGGGCTCTCCCATTGACTTCAACGACGCCGCAGGAAACGTACCCCTGTGGTTGGTCCGTTTCGGCGAAAAATGCCCGCGCCTGGCCGGCAACATCATCCGCGGGGCGATTCCCGTTTTAAAAGGTCTGCATCTACCCGTGTCCGCCTTTCCCGTCAATATGCGCAACCTGCCCCCTGCCATGGGCACGGGCCACTTCGTCAATATGATTGAGGATCCCCTGCCCAAGCTGATGAGCCAGGTCAGGCACTGGATTAAAAACAAGGAATACACCCTGCTCGACGGCAAACTGGACATTGCGGCGGGGCTTCCGGATTTCCCCCTGCCCCTGCTGGCCTTTTACGCCGCCGTCGACCCGTTCATCAAGGCGCCGCGCGCCCTGGAATTTTTTAACAACATCCACATCAAGGACAAGCGCGCTTTCGTATGCGGTAAAAAGGAAGGGTATATCGAGGATTACGGCCACTGTGATCTGGCCTTTGGCAAAGCGGCGAAGACCGAAATTTTCGAGCCCATCCTGCATTGGCTGAAAGAGCACCCCTGTTCCGCGGATTCGAAAAAGGGAAAAGAATCCAAAGTCCATCTTACGGTCCACAGCAGCCCCATAGCCGATAAGGTGGCGACCGCGGAACTGAAGACCGCCGCCGCGCCCGCAGTGGAGGAACCGCCGGTCCAGCACGCAAAAGCCAAGGCAAAAGCCAAAACGAAGGCAAAAACGAAAGCAGTCTCCACAAAGAAAGCCGCCCCCCGCCAAAAAACACCCGCCAAGGCGAAGAGTTCCGTAGCCAAAAGAACGGCTGCGACAAAGCCCAAGGCCAAACCAAAAGCATCCCCGGCGGTCAAAAAAGCGGCAGCCCCTAAAAAGCCCGCGGCGGCCCCCGTACAAAAAAGCGATTCCCCGTCGGTCCCTTTCATAGACGGGCTGGAAATCGATCCCGAAGCCCTGGCCCGCGCCGAAGCCATCCGCACCGCGCGGAACCGCGCCTTTTCCGAAATTGAAGCCCTCCTGGATGACACACCAAAACAGGGAAAGCCCAAGCGTTCCTGACAACAGAAAATACTGGCTACTCTCCCGGAGGGACAAAAGCCTTTGGACGATCAAGGCCATTTCGCTGAAAATGAATTACGAGATTGCAAAAATCATTCTTGATCGTCTGTAGGCTGGGTGGAGCGAACCCATGCATTACCGGCTCTCTATGGAATGGCAACTGAACCATCTCTAATAGCGTCGGTCAGACAAAACCAGAGCGAAACCCTCCTTTTCGCATAAACGGTCAGCCTGCTCATGTATCCCACTCATGTATCCCACTCATGTCTCCCACTCATGTCTCGCACTCATGTCTCGCACTCATGTCTCGTACTCTTGTCTCGTACTCGCGTTTCGTACTCGTGTTTCGTAATCGTGTTTCGTACTCGTGTTTCGTAATCGTGTTTCGTACTCGTGTTTCGTACTCGTGTTTCGTACTCGTGTTTCGTACTCGTGTTTCGTACTCGTGTTTCGTACTCATGTCTCGTACTCGTGTCTCGTACTCGTGTCTCGTACTCGTGTTTCGTACTCGTGTTTCGTAATCGTGTCTCGTAATCGTGTTTTGTAGTCGTGGTTCGTAATCGTATTTCGTATTCGTGGTTCGTAATCGTGTTTCGTACTCGTATTTCGTAATCGCGGTTCTGTTTTATGTTCTCGATTACGAGTTACGAGCATGAGTTACGAGCACGAGTACTATGGGGCGTTGGACCGAATTCTGTAAAGCCGTCCCGACCTCAAGATCGGGACGGCTCAAGTCCAGCAAAATATAACGGTTGAGGAAAGGCGCTACTCAGGATTCGGTTTCCGGGGCGGCGGCTTTATCGCATTTCTTTCCTTCGCCCTTGGGATGCTTCTTGGGTTTGTCATCACTTTGGGCATTGCATTCGCCCTTGCCGTCCTGCTTATCTGCTTTCCTCTTTTCGGCGGCTTCCTTGCGCGCTTTCTGAAAGGCCATCAACTCCTTTTTGGAGATGGATTTGTCGTTGTCCGCATCCATCTTGTCAAACAACCGCTGGCTCGTCTTGGGGCGGGCAGCCTTGAGTTCCTCAAAACTCAGGTTCCCGTCCTTGTCGGTATCCATCTTGTCAAAACCCATCCCCACCTTCTTTCCCTTTGCGGGAGGCGCAGCCTGGTCTTCTGCGAGGACTGGAAACGCTGTGAGTGCTGCCAGCAGGATGACCACAAGTAACAGAAAGAACTTCTTCATTGTTGTATCTACCTTTCTTTGGTTTTGGCCGCGATCGGCCCCTTGTGTTATCTGTTAAACATCTGCCGATCCGAAAAGTTCCGCATCATGAATACCTTTTTTATCCAGGCAACCATGATCAAACCCGCGATCCTCGTCGGTGGTGAAGGTAGTAGCGTCGAGAGATGCTTTAACTGAATGGATAATACCGGGGGAACAGACACTTGTGTCTTTCTACTCCCGCTCGAACCGTGAAAATCAAGGTACTTGCTCGCTACCGCGCCCGCATCAGGCGCGTTCCTGGCAACGACAGCATCGGGCAGGGAATGCGGCTATGATAACGACCAGCAAAATGGCTGACTGTTTTATGATGCTGTTCCCGGAATTTCTCGTAACTGTGGATACGTGGTCCTCACGCAGGTCAGACAACCTTTTGACATAAGGCGCGCAAACGTGCATACTTTTATGGTGCGATTCCTCTGGTTCCCAAATTCCATTTGGGAACCCGCTTTCTCTTGAAATTCTATTTCCCATTCTCCTCACCCAGGCCATACGCCTCCCTTAAAGATATGCGGTTGCGAAGTGGAATCCTCTTGCGGCGGACAGGCCTCACGCGAAATTGCGTTCCCAAACGGGAGTTTGGGAACGAGCCTGCGTGCCGCCAGGCCGTTGGAAACACCTTCCTCAATTAAGCCCATTGTGGCGTGATGAAGCCTTCTAACACATACACCTTGAATGGCTGGCGTCCATAAAATTGGTTCCTGCTGCTGCTACTTCGCCTAAAGGGTATAGTAGTAGCAGCAGTGTTCTTGGGCTATTCGCAGGAATTTGAGAAGCACCCTACTTCACAATTTTATTGGCTTTCAGCCATTCCGCACACTTTTGTGGCCACACGGATACAGGATGTCCTTGCGACCGCAATCCGTAGCCGTGCCCGCCGGTTTCGAATACCTGGTAGTCACAGGTTACGCCAAGCTCTTTCAGGGCCTGCGCATAAAGCTTGCTGCCGGTGATGTAATGTTTATCATCCAGGGTGTGGACAATGAAGGTTGGGGGAATGTCTTTCGTAATGTGCAATTCCGGGGCTACGCCATCCCGCTTTTTGTTGTCGAGGTACGCCGGGTAAATGAGGATGCAGAAGTCCGGTCGGCAACTTTGTTTGTCCGCTTCGTCCACGTTGGCATAGGTAATTTCCGCAAAGCCGGTGCTCGTACGTGCCGACAGATGGCCGCCTGCGGAGAATCCCATGACGCCAACACGATTCGGATCAAGGCGCCATGCCGCCGCATTCTGGCGCACCAGACGCACAGCGCGCTGGGCATCCTGAAACGCGCCCTCCCGGTTGTTGGGCGTCCGGTATTTCACGACTGCCGCCGCAACGCCGATGCTGTTCAACCATGTTGCAATCTCGGTGCCTTCCTTGTTGATGGCGAGGATGTTGTAGCCGCCGCCGGGGAAGACCAGCACGACAGGCAGGGGCGTCGTTGTATTTTCCGGCAGATACAGGGTAAGCGTCGGGTTGTTGACGTCGGTAACCCGTATGACGCCATCGCCTTTGTCCGGCTGGATGGTCTCCTGTAGTTCCGGGAAGGTCTTCCGCAGCGTTTCCGGCCAGAGGGTCTGCACGATGGGGATGCGCTCCGGCAGCCCAAGGGCCTGCAGGATAGGCTTCGCCGTTTCCCGCGCCAGGGCTTCCGAACCGATGTCCGTGAAATGGACATTCAGCGGACGTTGCAGCGCCGCCAGCCGGGGCAAAGCAAAGGCATACAGATCGTTCACGGTTACACCGTGTTTGTTCATGATCTCAAGAGCGGCGGCATTGTATCGTGCCGCATCTGCAGCCATTCGAAAAGGACCGTTGGTATTCTCGGGGAAAGGGGTGGTGGTGGCGAAAATCAGTTTTGCACCCGTTTGGTTGAGACGCGATACAATGGCCTCCATATTCTTCCCATACTGTTCCACCGGAATCTGCTGGTGACCGCGTGCCTTGTCGGATACATTCTTTCCGGCGTCGTCCACATATTTCAGGTCATGCAGCCCGTGATTAAAATGGATGACGTCCCATTTGGCATCACCGAGCCACGCATCAAGATTCTCCAGGCCATACGCGGAATGCACGGCATTGCCGGGGTTATGAACGACCTCTGCCTTGCCCCGCAGCATCTCCGTCAGCGGCGTCGTATACCCGATAGAGATGGAATCGCCAATAATCAACACTTTCGGCAGAGGCGCCACGTCTTCCGCCTGGATGGCCGTTACAACTAGGGCAAGCAATACGAGGGGGAGTAGTTTCCGCTTCATGTTCCATTATCCTTCCTTTGTTTGTCTCGATGCCTTATGGTAACCGTTGAATTATCACAATAATACAGGTTTTTACATAAAGGATTTCATTAGGCGCTTAAGACCATTTCGCTGACAATTAATTATGAGTTCATGCGGCAATTCCCAGAGTCTTAAAGAGGTCTGACATATGTTGTTGAACTGCGACATATTGCTTTTCCAAATTGCTTTTTGGTTGCGGTTTTCTTTTTGGCGGTATTTCATCGCTTAGGGCATTTT
>JAAYBJ010000296.1 GCA_012730105.1 Candidatus Hydrogenedentota bacterium | reverse complement strand
CTCTGGTCATAATGTTTTCCTGTTCACCGAATAGTGATCACGACGGTCTATCCCGCGTGTTGTTTTAGCCCTGCTATCATTGGCTGAATGTTAGATATCTAACTGTTTGACGTTTTCCAAGTTCACCGAGTTTGTGCTGCGTGCGGACAAAAACATAGGGGAGGGTGGTTCCCGAACCTCGCTGGAAACGCCCGGGAAGAACCTATCCCCCCGGGTGGCGCGGGCGTCTGTCATGTTTGCCGAAACCAAATTGTGTTTGACAGCCCCGCCCGCGCCGGTTATGGATGTGCTTCGCGCGCGCACATCCACGGAGGATAGACTTAATCGTCGAATATGTTTCCCCAGCATGGGGGTATACTGTTGCAGTCGGTAATGATCTTCGGAGCCGGTCCCGTGACAGGTCGCCGCGGTTCGGGCTCGGGTTCACTTTCGGCATAGGCTTCCCGCGGGGGCGGTCCGAGTCGCCGAAAGTTTTGCGGCGGTTCGTCGTCATCGCTCAGGCAGGACTCCCGGCAGGCCCTCGGAACACATGGGACAGGCTTGGTGTATAGACCATCATCATGCTGCTTGCTGTCAGACTTCACAGCGTCGTCGTGGAGCCGCTTCAGGCGCGACATAACGGACAACTCCTGCTCCCGCAAACGTGCGGCGCCTTTGCCGTTTTCGCCGGCAAGGAACGCGGCGTCATCTTCGAGCAATGCAATCATCCTGCGGACGACAACGATGTCATCGTTATCAAGAGTCATTTCTTCGCCCTCGCGGCCTTCAGCGCGGCCAGTTCAGTCTCAAGTGCCGCTATTCGCGCTTCGGTCGTCGGTTGCGTCTCAACCTGGTTTTGCTCCTTACGTGCGGAAGCGCGACGGGCGGCCTCCTGGTGCGCCATCAGATTTGCTCCGTGTTCGCCCAGCGGGAATATGCCGTGTCCCGTCTCCAGGACTTCGGGCGAAATAGTAACACCTTGGCCCTCCAACCACCGAGCGGCGGCGGCCAGCGTCGGCGTGCCTTTGGTCAAGGCGCGAACCAGGGAAAATACGCCCACGCCGCTATTGTGGCATCGGTCGCACACCCAGCCGGGGCGAAGGCGCCCATACTCATGTGTGCCGTGCGAGACGGCGCAGCTCCAGCTGCCGCAGACCGGACAAAGCCTATTGGCGCGAAATCTTTCGCTTATCCCCAGGCCGAACCATCGCTTAAACCAGACAATAGCGTCAATCTTTTGTTGTGTGGTCATCATTGAGCCCTCCGTGCGGCCCGAATTTTAGAAATCGGGTGAATGTCGGGGCATTCCTTGCATGCCCGCCGTGCCGCCTCACTCAAGGAAATCTTGTCCCGTTTCGCAATGAGGGCGACAATTTCGTTCCACGTTACCGGCCCCGCGTTCGCGGCCCGGGTGACTGCCGCGGAAATCTTCGTCGGTTTGGGTGTCGCCTTCGCCGGTCGTGTTGCCGTGGCGGTTCGCGCCTTGTCCTGTTCAAACTTTTTGATTGTTTTTCCGATTGCCTCGTTCAATGAAATGCTCATACGTGTGCTCCCTTGCGGCGCGTGGGCCGCGGTTGTGGTTACATCGGGCGCAAATATGCGCCCATCTTTTCTAAGCGGCGGTTCATCCAGGGATATGCCCATGGCGGCCCGTCGCACCATCTCGATTATCAGGTCGTTGGATTCTGAATCCATGGCCAGGGGCTGGCCGTTAAAATCAAGCATGGCAACCTCCTTCCACCCTGCGCCACCATGCCCGCCACAATTCCGCATTCCCGCGGGTGCATGGCGGGACTGCCGGCATGTCGCCTTCATGGCCTGGTTGCCAACGGGCGATATAGGCCCGGTACAGGGCTTCCACGTTGCGCGGATCCCGGCCAGGGTTCGCCTGTTCATAGGATTGCCGGCTCCGGTCATAGGCCGCGGCCGCCTCCATGTTTGCCCGGTCCCGCTCGAGATCGGCGTCGTATTCCTGGATGGCTGCGCGTTCAATGATTGTTTCAGCGTCTTGTGTGTTTTCAAAACGCGGGACTGAAAAGTCACTGTCAAAACTGACGAAACTATCAGGCTTTGTTATTTTTCTTGTTTCGTCAACATGCTCCGTGTGGGTTTCGTCAGTTTCGTCAGTGGATTCCCGGGCGCTTGTTTCAAAATTTATATACTGGTCAAGAAGTGTAGTCCACTTACTCATCGATATTTCTCCTGTAGTTCGGGTGGATTTCATAACGGAAGGTAGGGCGCCCTCCGTCCTGTTTTTTGTCGGCATACCTGCGAACGTGTCCAGTGTCTAGTAATTCATCCAGGGCGCCTTGTATCTGCTCCTGGCTTGTCAGCCCGGTCCAGCACTTACGTCCCACATCCCGGGCACTAAAATTATTTTCCAGGTCGCCTCCGTCAATGTGGCGCAGTAGACTACCTGCAGCACTCACGGCCGCATCATGGAAGGTAGACTCGTATAATTTCCGCGCATGGGATTCAGCGTATTCGGCCCATGCTATCGCCTGGACGAGTGGTCCTGGCTTAACGGGTCCGGTCCCGCCATCGCAGACATGAAACACCAGGCTTAACGCCGGCACGAGTTTCGTAAACTTTTGGATATGGGCCTGTATCGCCGGGTGCTCATCATCGCGCCGGCAACGCACCATCAGGTCGGTATACCAGTCTTCAAAATATCCTTGCGCCGTGCTGTCGTATCTCAGGAATGGCAGGCTATCCGGGTAGCAAGTGGCGCCCATGCTTTCGTGGTCAATATTGCTACAGCGACGGAATGCCTCTTCAGCACGGGCGGCCGCCTGGTCATTGGGTGAGCGGTCTACATAAGTGAAGTTCGGCAGGATTTCCGGGTATGCAATCAGGCTAAACCGTTGGAGTAGTCCGTCGTTGCCCGTTCCATTACTCATGGCATCATAAACGTATTCGCTTATGCCGCCGGGTGTGGTCCCTCCCAGCACGGCCAGACAGGCGCCGTCTATGACAGAGGAGCCGCGGCCGATACGGTCCACAAGGAACCTGCCGTTCCCCTCCCAGCACTCCAGAAAAAAGGCGCGTGAACCTTCCTGCCCCGGCTTGTCCAGGCTCCGCAAAAAACCGACAAGTTCATCCCGCATCATCAGTAATCCACGCGGATTAGATTTCAGTAAGTCTTGCAGTTTCTCAACCGTTGCATCTTGTGTATAGTTGCGGGTGCGTATCGGCGGTTCGGGCGCGTCAGGAATGTCATCCAGGGTATTTTCTCGGTCCGCTTGCGTCTTGGCTTTGACAGCCTTGCCCTTGACGGCCTTACATGTCACATCATAAAACAAGACTTGCCTCTCGTAGGCCTGAAACGCCTGCTCATATTCTGCCTGGGATTCCCTGTCTAGTTTATCCAGGAAGCGCCGTGCCTCTTTCAGACAAGGTGTTTTCATTTGTGCCGGCGGGCCCACAATGGCGCCCCATATATTCGGAACGACAGCCCATGAATCCCGCTCTTTCGGTCGGATACATAACTGCCGGCCCACAAGTGCGCTCATAGAAACAAGGGCGCTTACGGCCACATAATCTACCGGGCCTTGCATCCGTTCAGCGGCATCAAACACCCAGTCACATATGGACGCCGGCAACATTTTGGGAAGTACCTGTGAGGGCACTGACAAAACTGACACAACCGGCCGCGGTTCCGGCCAGCCGTTCACTTCAACAACATCTGGCCGTGCCTGTAGTCCGTATTTTTCAATGGCGGCAAGCAGGTCGGCTTTATCATGGTCTACCAGGAAGTCGGCAACATCTTCACCCTCGGCCAGCCCTGGCAGGTCACAGACATACATATCCCGTTGCCCAGGCAATCCGGCCAGGATATTCACAACATCCTGGGCATACTTGGAGCCTGGCTTGTCGTGGTCTGGCAGTATGACAACATCATTAAACCGTGCTAGCGGCATCCAGTCCGCGGAATGCGCCGACGTGCTGCCGCCGCTGGTAGTTGCGACAAGTCCCAGGTCCAGGAGGTGTTGCGCTTTCTTTTCGCCCTCACAAATAAAAATAGTCGTGTTTCCCGCGGCAGTCTGTAAAATGTCATGGCTGCCCAAAACCTGAAAAATGCCTTCCGCGCCTTCCGGTTCGCGCCGTATCCGTCCGCGCTTACCATCAGGTTTGTCGGCCCTGATTACAGTGTGGTGAACAGTACCATCAGGTCGGTAATAGGTGTGGCGCCATGTTTGAGGTTGGGTTGCTATCGCCATAAGCCGCACCTCCCTTCCAGATCGGCCAATGCCGTCATAAAATCACAGCAATACTTCAGCCGGTAGAAGGCGATAACGTCGCCTCCGGCAGTGCCGCATGAAAAACACTTGAAGGCGCCGCTGTCCAGGTTGACGGAAAAGCTACCGACGTTCTTGTCGTTGTGGAATGGGCATAGCCCCGAATTTATCCAGCCGCTTTCTCGCTTGGGCTCAAACCGTTGGATCTCGTCCAGGTAAAACAGGACTGGTGGCAGGGATAGTTTGATGTTCAGCACACGTTGTGGTATGCTGTGGTTAGATAAGCGATTTCGGCGGTCTGTTGCGGGCCGCCATTTTTTTTGGTTCATTTGTGGCGCCTCCCTCAGTCCAGCACGCCACGAGCACGCAGACGCGCCTCGGCATGTTCAATCTGCTTTTCCCGTTGTTTGTCGGAAACAGATTTTACGGAAGGCTTTCTCGCAGGCGGGTTGATATTCGGGACCGGGTGGGCCTCTGCAAGGATACGCCCGAATTCGACCAGATCTTCCAGCGTGACGGCGATTCTTTTCCCGAATCTATAGTGTTTCAACCGGTGACCGTTTACGCCCCGTGAGCACCATCGCCATAAGGTTTGTGTGGAGCACCTTTTCCCATTACAGGTGGGTACAATCCTGGCCCCCTCGGCCAAACTCAAAAACTGCTTGTCCATAAAAAAACTCCTAGTCTTGTAAATGCGCATGTCACCACGCGTAACAAGACTGGAGTTTCACACAACTATGGCGGGCTTACAGTCTAAAAAGGCTCTTTTAATTTTGCTGCGAGCACCTTGTAGTGGTACTCAAGAAATGCTGTTTTTGCTTTTCCTTTAAAACCGGCCTTTTGTGCACGGCCGTGTAAGGTGCGGTATTTATGGGCAGTCCGTGTATCTACCCATACGGCAATCTCGCCATCTTTAATCTCGCGAGCAATAACCTTGATGTGTTCATCCGGGCCGGGAGGTGCATATATCACCTGACCGCCGCTGAGCTTATCTTCGGTTATGTCTGTAACGCTCTCGATCATGTTGTCTCTATCATATCATAACAGGTGACTTCAAGTCAAGCCACCTCATTACATTTTAAGAAAGTTTACGCGCCAATTCCCGCGCCGCGGTCAGGTCTTGCTCGGCGTATATCTCGCTGGTTTTCTGCTCGCCGTGACCCAGCAATAACCTGGCCGCTTCCAAATTTGCACGGCGTCTTACCTCGGTCCCGTAATTGTGGCGCAGTCGGTTCGGGCTCCACTTCAAAATATCGTGCTCGTCGCATACGCGGTGTATGGCGCGTCTGTAGGTGGCGACCGTGTAACATGGACCGACTACCCGGTCGCTTTTTTTCTTATTAGGCTTCTGGTTTGGTCGCCGGTGACCATGGGCGGCCTCGATGCGGGGGAGCATGCCATCAGACGCGGGAAAAAGATAGCCGTCCTGTTTTGTGCGTAACAACACGGGCTTCAGGACTGCAATACTGGCAGGGCCGAAAAGTAACACACGGCGCCGGCCGCGGTGGGCCATCTTGTGTTGTTCGAGCGGGACTTCCCAAAGATCATCAGACACCTGGAGTATGTCACAGCGCCGCAAGTTCACCAATTCACCAGGACGGGCGCCACAGGCCAGTTGCAGATCCACCAGGGCGCATACCGTGCGGTTCAGATGTTCTTTAGTCGCCTCGATATCCTCCACGGGCACAGGCATCACCTTCCTGGGCGACGGCGCCGCGCATCGGCCAGGGACAAGATTCTCGACGGCGTTTACCTTGACCAGCACCTCAGCCGGGCACAGGTCAATAGATACCGCATACTTCACCATGCGCTTGATTATCTCAATGCGCCGGTTGATCGTGGTTACGTTCAGTGTAGGGCGGTCTGGGTCGCCTTTGCCGCGCCGGTTGATCAGCGTTTCCCTCAGCGCCTTGATGTGCAACCCGGTCAATTCAGATATGGGCATGCGTCCATACAGCCCGCATAAATTCCGCAATGCCAGTATGACGGTATCCAGGGTCTGTTTGGGGCTTGTCGCATAGTACGACTCACAATAAACGAGATATGCCTCCACGGCCTCGTTGACGGTGCACAGGTGTGCCGGTGGCAGTTCGGGCGCCCGGCCTCGCTGCAGCCATTCGCCTATCAGCCGTTCATAGGCTTGCTGGGCCTCGTTGGTGTCCCATAGTCCGCAATAGCGCCTGACCCCGTTCAACTTAACATATGCCAGGGCATCGGCGCCGGTTCGTTTCTGCATGCACATTCTAGGGAGTGCGTGTGTTTTAGGCATCTTCCCGCCCTCCGTCGGTATCATCCTGGTCGTTTTCGGAATGCGCGTTAATGGGCCTGTTTTGGCAGTCACGGCCATAACTTGAGAAGGCGCATTCAGTACAGGGTACACTCGTGTTTGTGCAGTACGGGGGATTCTGGGAGGGTTGGTGGTTCTCCATAAACTTAACCTTTCGTCTGAAAAGGTATACGGTATACCTTTTCGGTTGGGTTAAGCTGCGCCGGGAGAACCCGCGTAAACATCGGTTTCGACCAATGTTTTCAGCAAAAATAAAATGGAGCGGGAAACGGGATTTGAACCCGCGACTTCGACCTTGGCAAGGTCGCACTCTACCACTGAGTTATTCCCGCTCAAACAGTGCGCGTAGTGTAGCAAAAAAAACTACGGGGTGTCAAACCGGCATCCACGCCACCCGATGGTAAGGCGGCCGCTCGTCAACGCTCGTACTGCGCGGTACTGTGATCCACGTGGCGCTGGTTGTTTTCCCTGACCGTGTAATCGTCCGGCACGGGGGTCGGGTATTCGCTGGTAAAACAGGCCGTGCAGAAATGGTCCGGGTTGCCGCCGGCGGCCCGGAGCAGCGCGGACAGGTCCAGGTATACCAGGGAATCCACATCCAGGAAGGCCCGGATTTCTTCCACGCTGTGGTTGTAGGCGATCAGTTTGTTCCGGTTCGGCGTGTCGATGCCGTAATAACAGGAATTGATGATGCGGGGCGAAGCGACGCGGAAATGCACTTCCCGCGCCCCGGCGCGGCGCAAGGTTTTGATGATTTTCTTGGCGGTGGTGCCGCGGACAATGCTGTCGTCCACCAGGACGATGCGTTTTCCGGCCACGGCGCTCCGTGAGGGGTTCAGTTTAATCTTTACCCCGAAATCGCGGATACCCTGGTCGGGCTCGATAAAGGTGCGGCCCACATAGTGGTTGCGGATGAACCCCATGTCGAAGGGCAGCCCGGATTCGTGGGAATAGCCCAGGGCAGCCGGGTTACTGGAATCGGGCACGGCCATGACGACATCGGCGTCGACCGGCGCCTGGCGCGCGAGTTCGCGGCCGAGATTCTTGCGCACCTCGTCCACACTTTGCCCGAATATATAACTGTCCGGCCGGGCCACGTAGACGAATTCGAAGAGGCATTGTTTGGGCACGGTCTGCTCGAAGGGTTTGACCGAATGGCAGCCATTCGCGCTGATAGTGACCACCTCGCCCGGCTCAATCTCCCGGATCCATTCCGCGTCGATGATGTCCAGGGCGCAGGTTTCGCTGGCCACGACCGGGGTGTTGTCCAACTGTCCCAGCCAGAGCGGCCTGAACCCGTGGGGATCGCGGGCTGCCACGATCACTTCCCCGTTGGTGATGACCACGGAGTAGGCGCCGACCACCTGTCGCAGCGCCTCAATGACACAATCGGTGAAGGATACACCCTGTGACCGAGAAATGAGGTGGATGAGAACCTCGCTGTCCGTGGTGGACTGGAAGATCGCGCCGATTTTTTCCAGTTCTTCGCGCAGGAACGCGGCGTTGGTCAGGTTACCGTTGTGGGCTACCGCCATGCTGCCGCGCGCATAATCCACGACCAGGGGCTGCACGTTGCGCAGGTTACTGGAACCGAAGGTGGAATAGCGGACGTGGCCGATGCCGATATTGCCGACAACCCGTTCCAGTTTGTGCGGCTTGAACACGTCGGCCACGAGCCCCACGCCGCGATGCACGGTGAGCCTGCCGTCAAGGCCGCAGACAATGCCCGCGCCCTCCTGGCCGCGGTGTTGCAGGGCGTAAAGCCCCAGGTAGATTAACTTGGCCGCTTCGGGATGGCCGCACACCCCGAAGATGCCGCAGGCTTCCTTGGGATGGTCGTCATCGGTGATGGGGCGGGGGTCTGAGGCGGGCTCTTCTTCCGAATACGGTTCGTTCATATTACAGGCTTTGCCTTCCGGTTAATTGATGAAACGCTTCCAGATATTTCGCCCGTGTCTTTTCCACGATGTCCGCGGGCAGGGGCGGCTGGGGTGAATTCTTGTCCCATTTTATGGCTTCAAGATAGTCGCGCACGAACTGTTTGTCGTAACTGGGCTGGGCCTTACCGGGCTGATACTGGTCCGCCGGCCAGAACCGGGAGGAATCGGGGGTCAGGATTTCATCGGCCAGGACCAGTTCCCCGTCCAGCAGGCCAAATTCGAATTTGGTGTCACACAGGATGATGCCCTTTGAGCCGGCAATATCGCGGCCGCGCCGGTAAATGGCGATAGCCAGTTCCGCAGCCTTCCGGTTCAGTTCTTCGCCGATGATTTTCCCCGCCTCTTCGGAACTGATGTTGATGTCATGCCCGTCGCTTTCCTTGGTGGCCGGGGTATAAATGGGCGCTTCCAATTTGTCGGCCTCCACCAAACCTGCCGGCAGGGTGATGCCGCAGACCGTGCCGTTTTCTTTATATTCTTTGAGGCCGCTGCCGGCCAGGTAGCCGCGCACCACGCATTCCACGGGCAGCATTTCGCATTTATGCACCAGCATGGACCGCCCGGCGAACATGTCCGCCCGCTCCTGAAACGGCGCCGGGAAATCGGCGATATCGGCGGAGATGAGATGGTTCCGGCACAAGTCCGTCATCTGCTCGAACCAGTAGAGGGATATCTGCGTGAGGATGCGTCCCTTGTCGGGGATGCCCACGGGATTTACCCAGTCGAAGGCGGAAATCCGGTCCGTAGCGACCAGCAGCAGCTTGTCGCCGAGATCATAGATGTCCCGCACTTTTCCCCGTTTATCCGGGCCGCGATCAGCAAGGGATGTTTCACATACGACGTTACTGGTCATGTTACGGTCCTTTCAAGGTTTTGGTGTTATTTAAAAAACGTATCCTGCAGATACGGGCGATTGATCTCCAATAATTCCTCGAGCAGGGCGCGACAGGCCCGTGCGTTGGGCATCAGCGGATTCAGCAGCATGGCCTTGAAGGCCGCGCCCCGGTCGCCATGCACCGCCGCCTCCACGGTCAGACTTTCATAGGCCTTGATAAGTTGCATCAGGCCCCGTATGGACGGCTCCGGGGGAGCCTGGGGCAGCGCAACAGCGCCATCGGCGCCGATAGTCGCAGACACCTCCACCGAAACGTCGTCGTCAAAGGTGGGCACCGCGCCGTTGTTCCGGCAGCAGACGACCTGTCGGCTCTTCCGGTCGTTTTCGATGGCATCGATCAGAAGAAAAGCGGCCGTGGAATAATGGGCGCCGCCCCGTTTGCCGAGTTCCTCAGGTTTTTCGGTGGTATTGGGATCTTGATATTTCGTGAACAGGGCTTGCTCCACTTCGACCACTTCTTCGCCGCGCGTGCACGATTTATTTTGCAGCGTGCGCAGCACGGTGTCCGTGCTGTAGAAGTATTGCAGGTAGTAGTTGCAGAACATGTTCAGGCTGCGGATGGCCTCGATCATGTTCTCCCGGGTGTCGTCCTCTTCCCACTCGTGGCGTGCGTGTTCGATGAATTTTTCGAGTACCGCCGCGGTGATATCTTCGTCTTTGTTGTAGAAATGCCGTACCCAGGACAGGTGGTTCAGGCCGACATAGTCCATGCTTATGTCCTGCGGGTCGTATCCCAGGTGTTTGGACACGTCCATGATCATGCCGATGGGTACATTGCACAGGCCGACGGTGCGGATTTTGCTGTGTTTCAGCACCGCCTCGGTGTTGATGCCCGCCGGGTTGGTGAAATTGACCAGAAAACCTTTCGGGCTGACCTCTTCCATGAGACGGGCCACTTCAAGGATGCGTGGAATGGTGCGCAAGGCGCAGGCGAATCCGCCCACACCGGTGGTTTCCTGCCCTACAATGCCGTATTTCAGCCCCAGTTTCTCATCGGCAATGCGCGCAGCCATCTGTCCGACCCGGATCTGGGTGATAACGTACCGGGCATCCGTCAGGGCCTCGCGCAGGTCTGTGGTGCCGTGAACCCGAAAGGGGGAACCGTGTCCTGCGGACATGCGCTCCGCGAAGCCACGGTTGATGGACAGGCGCGCTTCGTCCTTGTCCATAAGCCACACTTCGGACACGGGAATCCGGTCCAGCCGTGAAAATAATCCGTCCAATAATTCCGGCGTATAGGAACTGCCGCCGCCGATAACCGTAAGTTTCATAATCGTAATGCCTTCCTTCGATTAAGCAAAAAGGGGATCCACCCGTCGCCTGGGTATTTTGGCGCGGATCTACGGGCGTTACATTACTCCCTGCAATGCGGAAAATTGGGAAAATGATGCCGTTGTGACGAATGCCTGGAATACCCTGGTAAACCGTGTGGTCCTGAAAGATTATCATACGGGTAGAGCCACCCAAAGTCAATTTTGGGCGCGCCCCGGACCACTGACCAGTCTGACAGGTGGGGGCCGGCCTTGTCTGACCTGTCCGGCAGGGTCCAACTATGTCCGACCGATTCTGACGCACCCCATTTGCGGCTGTATTTCCTTTCCGCTACAATGGCTTCCGGTTGATCACCATCCGGCATACTAAGGAGTAAAATCATGATCTCTATGCTTATTTTGGGACTTCTATCCATGAATGGCGCCCTGGGCGTTTTGCCTCAAACCGCCGCCACCTGCGTGGTTTATCCCTGGGAGACAGTTACCCTGCATGAAGCGGGAGAATACGCCGTATGGGCGTGCGCGCCGCCACGGGTCACGTCTTCCATAACCGTTGCCGGAAGACAATTCGACCTGCCAGCTGCGGACAAGGACAACGCCAAAGAAGGCGTGCTATGGCGCCAGGCCGGGTCTGTCCAACTTTCGGCTGGCGCGGTGGAGATTACCTGCGGCCCGGATCTTGCCCTGATTGCGTTGAGTAAACAGGCCGGGTTCAATCCGGAACAGGCGCTGTCCGACCTCCGTGCCCTGCCGCTCCCGCAATCCGTCCGGGATGCTCGCGCGGAAATCGTGCGGGACACTAATACCGTGTTTACCATGCCCCATTACACGAAAGAAAGCTGGGAAGCTAAAGCGGATCTCCTGCGCATGCGCATTCTGCTGGGTTCCGGGCTGTATCCCCTGCCTGAAAAGACGCCGCTGAACGCGAAGGTCTTTGATGAAAGTGTGCAGGACGGCTACAGGGTGTCCAAAGTTTATTTCGAGCCCTGGCCGGGGTTTCTGGCCACGGGCAACCTGTACCGTCCCCTGGGCGACGGATCCTTCCCGGGCATTATCAATCCTCACGGGCATTGGGAGCACGGCCGGCTCGAGGAAGGAACCGACCGCGGTTCCGTGCCCGCGCGCTGTATCACACTGGCGCGCATGGGTGCCGTGGCCTTTTCCTATGACATGATCGGTTATGTGGACAGCAAACAGACGCCCCACAACTGGGGCCGGGAGCGCGAAAAACTCTGGGGCCTCCATCCCTTTGCCCTGCAGTTGTGGACCAGCCTCCGCGCCGTTGATTTCATTACGAGCCTGCCCTATGTGGACGCGGAACGGATCGGTTGTACCGGGGCGTCTGGCGGCGGCACCCAGACCTTCGCCGTTACCGCCGTGGAACCACGTATCCGCGTTGCTGTGCCCGTCAACATGATCTCCAGCACCATGCAGGGCGGCTGTTTGTGTGAGAACGCGCCCATCCTGCGGCTGGACAACTCCAACATGGAAATCGGTGCCCTGGCCGCGCCGCGGCCCCTGCTGATGGTCTCCGCTACGGGCGACTGGACCCGCGAAACGCCCCACGTAGAATACCCCGCCATCCGCAGTATTTATGCGCTCTATGGCGCGGAGGGGAACGTGGAGAATGTCCACCTCGATTACGAGCACAACTACAATCAGGCCAGCCGCGAGGCTATGTACCGGTTCATGGGCAAACACCTGATCGGCGGCGACTGGACGAACTTTACCGAACCGGCCTATGTGAAGCCGCCGGACGATGTGCTGCGCGTATTCCCCGACGACCAGTTGCCGGAAGGATACCTTTCCGGCACGGCCTTTATTGACACGCTCGTGTCACAGGCCCGGGAACGCCGCGCAGCGCGTCTGGCCGCACTGAATACCGGCGCCATAACGTCCGAGACTTTCGCCGCTCTTCTGGGCGCGGAACTGCCTGGGGTGAATGATCTCGCCTGTGAGCGCACCGGCATGGAAGAGCGGGACGGGTATGTGCTGGAGCGCTGGGCGCTCGGAAGACGCGGCTCGGGGGACCGGGTTCCCGCGCTCTACTACCGCGCTGTGGACCCCGCCCCGCAGGACGCCGTTGTGCTCGTACACGGCCGGGGCAAGGCCTTCCTGGCGGACATCGATAACGGCGGGCCGGGGCCCCTGGTTAAGGCGCTGCTGGACAAGGGCAAGGCCGTCCTCTTAATAGATGTGTTCCTCTTGGGCGAACACCACGCCCCCGGCGAAGCACGGATCCGTTCCAATGCAGAGAAGTTTAATGAAACCTTTATGCCCACGGATTCCGGCTGCCGCGTGCAGGACATCCTCACCGCCCGCGCGTTCCTCGCGGCACGCTATGACCTGACCGGGGTCGTAGATTTGGTAGGCCTGGAACAGGGCGGCCTCTGGTGCGTACTCGCCGGGGCTGTGGATACTGGTTTCCGCCGCGTCTTGGCGGACATGAACCAGTTCGACATTAACGATGACGCCGCGTGGGAAGAACACTATTACGTGCCCGGCCTGCGCGCCCTCGGCGATGTACCCGCCGCTATTGCCGCCGGCGGCGTGGAACGGTTCCAACTCTACAACAGTGTAGAAAATGCCGAACTGACAGCAACTGGCGTGATACTTTCAGCGGATTTTGAGAACGGGATAGTTTATTTGGAAAGTCCTTGATATGTGAAGGACCTCTACGAACTCAAAACAGACAACACACTGAAAATCCTGTTATTCACGTATGGAGGCCAACTATATGGGTGTACACCCATATCCTGAATATGACCGGTTGCGTGATGTTCTGTCTTAGCTCAGCGGGAATAGGACTTTTCCCGCTGAGCTAAGACAATAACCCCCCAAAGTTGCCTTGTTGAGAGTGGCAAACATCAGGTATCACGCGAAATTCGAATACGGTCTCCGCGTATAGTAATGATGCACATATCACGAAGTTCGTCTTCGTATTTGTCAATAACCTTTTGCAGCAATGCTATGCGTTGCGATGCCGGGATATCCGGCAGTCTTATCAAACCGCAATGTTCTTCTTCGTTAAGAAACACCAGTTTGCCAAAATCTTTGTCTATGGTAATCAGCACACATTGCTCACGGACAGCCCGATGTAACAACTCAATATCTCCGGGATCATTTCCCTCGTCACGGGATTCCAGAACATCGTGGCCTTTATCACGCAACCACTGCGCCAATTTATGTCCAACGCATGTATCTACAAGGAATCGCATCACGTCCCAACCTGTACGGCATCAAGATTGTCATGGGCGATTACCGCGCGTGCATAGGCCAGGCATGCCTGGATATCTTCTTGAGTCAAGTCAGGATAATCCTCCAAAAGCACCTCCATGCTTTCGCCTTGCGCCATAAGGCTCAGCACCAGTTCAACAGAAATTCGCAGGCCGCGGATTATCGGTTTCCCCCCGAAGATATCAGGATTGGAAGTGATGCGTGTCAACAAAAGTTGTTCATTCATCGGGCACCTCCATTCTACTTTTACGCGTTCAGGTAGTATAACATACAATGATGCGCGGCAGTTTAGTACCGTAGTCCGGGTGAAGCGGACCGTGGGAAAATATCTGCAAGGCGCTTAAGGCGATTTCGCTGACAATCAATTAAGAGTTCTTTTCTCGGGCAGGAACGTTATATTCTTGTTTAATTCAAGCATTCAAAAACAACACGTCATTCCGGTTTTTCGCGGTGGGTGCAAAGACATGTATCGAAGGGGGGCCAAGCCGCGAAAAGACCGGAATCTATCTTTTGAAGCCGTGCGTGAGGAACAGCCCGTGTCAGATGTATTTTTAAGATGAGAAATGGGCATTCATTGCAGCGGGACGAATCTGGATTCCGGTCTTTTTCGCGTTGTACAGTAATGTTCTTCGATGCTGGCCAAAGACTGCGAAAAAACCGGAATGACGCTGCTTAAGGTTGTTTATAATGAAACGAAAAATACGTTGATACGGGTATGTTTCATGCGTTTCTTTCTGACTGGGATACTGCGTTTCGGTTGCGCCGAAGGCGCCGCTTCTTCCGGGCGAAGTCCGAACAAAACGTAAATTCTTATGACTTACATATGAGAGGCGCATGAGATGTTTGAAATGGCAGAGCGTAATTCGCCTTAAAGCTGGATACAGAATAAAGGCGGGTTCGCTTTGGATATGGTGCATTCTTAGTTAGAGCGCATTGTCACAACCTGTTTCTCATCTCGCAATCATAATATCTGTTATCGCTCCACCCGGCCACAAGTACCATAATAAACCTGCATTCTTTACGGGCATGATGGTAAGATTATCAGGTTACCCTTGTGCTGTTGACTACCCCAGATGTTGAAAGTATCGTTATGTATAAACACTCTTTGTGCGTAATCGTTGTTCTGTCAGTTCTTCTTTTTACCTCATCGGCGGTTTCAGCCCAAACGGGTGTCTCCCGTTACTTGGATGAATTCGCGGATACCCTCGTTGTCAAGCAAGGCTGGGGCAATCTCGGCATCAACACCGCGGCATGGTCTCCGGCGGCGGCCCCGCTGCATCTGCGCATTGGGGAGCAGGAATATGACCGGGGTCTCGGCCATCATGCTCCGGGTGAGATGGTCATTCCGCTGGAAGGCCGATATCTTTCTTTCAGCGCTGAAGTCGGTGTTCAATGGCAGGGGGGCGGCAAGGGGAGCGTGGTCTTTGAAGTATGGGTGGACGGCGAGAAACGCTTTGATTCGGGCCTGATGAGCGACACGGACCCGGCCAAAGCCGTGCAGGTGGATCTGACCGGGGCCCGGGAACTGCGCCTGGCGGCGCTGGACGGAGCCGACGGCTTTTCCTGCGATATGGCGAACTGGGCTAAGGCCTGCCTGGTTCATGATGGACGTGTTCCGGCGGTGGGACAGGCCCGGTATTCCCTGGGCGGCGAGCCCATGGTCATGGAAGGCAGTTACACTCTGTTCGGGTATGACGCGGGCACGCAACTGGCCTTTTGCCGTCCCTTGGGCTTTTGCACGCTCATCGCCGCGACAGGCGAGTCGCCACACATTGATATTCCCATTGGCCCAATAACCGGACCGTTTACAGTTCATGCTGAAGCGGCTCATGCGGGCGGCGCCCCGGCGGCCATATCCTTGATCTTGTACCCTGGTGAGGCGGCAAGCCATACGGACTTGTCGTCAGGCCATGGCGCCTTGTCCGTTTCCGGTAATGCCTATGACGGGGAGAGCACCGTTCGCCTGAGCGTTTCAGGACAAGGTGGCGACACGGCGGTGCGGCTGACACGTCTGTACCTGACCGCTGCGGACCAGACCGTAGATCTGGATTTCTTCCCCGCCCCCGCAAACACCTCCGCACCGCCAACACCCCGCGAGGTTTCGCACCATGCGCTGTTGACGGCCGAGTTGATTGACTGGGACTGGCGCATGCAGGACGGCATCGGGGCCGGGGTGACGAGAAACACCTTTAAGGCGGCTGCAGAAAAAGCGCTGGAACGGGGCAACACACTGGCCGCCACGCTTGAAGAAGCGGGAGTATCTTCCGAGCGCGCCTTGGAGGCATGGGGGACGCTGTCCTTCGCCTTTGCCGCCTTATGTGCGTCAAAGGAATCCGAGGACGGCGAAGCCTGGGAGGCGCTTTGGAGGAAAACCCACCAGCTGCGCCGCGACCTGATGTTTTCCCATCCCCTGGCCGATACGAGCCCCCTCGTGTTTGTGAAACAGGCGCCCGGTATGTTCAGCCACCAGCTGACCCAATACTACGGCCGGTACGCCCGGCCCGGTGGCGGCGTTTATGTACTGGAGCGCCCCGGGAAAGACATGAAGGTCCGCCGACTGGCGGACACCATGCCGCAGGGTAGTTATATGCATCTGGAAGTCAGCCATGACGGCCGGCGCATCGTTGTCTCCTTTTGCGCGACTGACGCCGCGCCGGAAGATACCTTTCAAGGAACCAAAGGACGTTATTATCATCTCTACGAAATCACCGGCGACGGCGCTGAATGGCGGCAGTTGACGGATGGCGCCTATGATGATTTCTCACCGAAAGAACTGCCCAACAGCCAATACATATTTATCTCCACCCGGCGCGGCGGCATGCACCGTTGCGGCACGCCCGGCTGCGAGGTGTACACGCTGGCCTTGATGAACGGGGACGGCTCGGCCATCCATACCGTTTCCTATCACGAGACCCAGGAATGGGATCCGGCGGTGCTCAACGACGGCCGTGTTGTGTACACCCGTTGGGATTATGTGGACCGCGACGCCGTACATTATCAGCAACTGTGGGTGACCCGGCCGGACGGCACGGCGCCTGCCGCCTTTTACGGCAACAATACCCTGAATCCGGTGGGCGTGTGGGAAGCCCGCGCTATTCCCGGTTCCGGCAGGATCATGGCCACCGCCGCGCCTCATCACGGCATGACGGCCGGTTCCATTATCCTTGTGGACCCGACAGTGGCCATAGACGGCCTGGAACCCCTGACGCGCCTGACGCCTCACGTTCCCTTTCCCGAAAGCGAGGCGCTGCTGCTGCCCCACTGGCGCGCCACACCTGCGCCGGAACCGCCAAATCCTTCGCCTGAAATGGACCGCTGGCCCGGCCAGTGTTATCGCAGCCCGTGGCCCTTGTCGGAGGAAGTGTTTCTGGCCGCCTTCAGTTTTGACCCGCTTATCGGTGAACCCAAGAACAACCTCGCGAATATGTTCGGCCTGTACCTGGTGGACGCCCACGGCAACCAGGAGTTGATCTACCGCGACCTGAACATCGCCAGCCTCTGGCCCGTGCCGCTGCGTCCTCGCGAAGCCGCGCCGGCGCTGCCGTCCCTGTTGGAAGAAGACGCCCCCGCGGAAGGCAGCTATTATGTGCAGAACGTATATGAAAGCGATCCCGCTCTGCCGCCCGACACGCCTGTTACCCACCTGCGCATCGTGCAGGTCCTGCCCAAGTCCACCTCCGGCGCAAACAATCCCACTGTGGGCGCTGCGAACGCTTCGCCGGGCAAGCAGGTGCTGGGCACCGTGCCCGTGGAAACTGATGGATCCGCCTATTTCACCGCGCCTGCCGGCAAAGCCCTGGCCTTCCAGGCGCTGGACGCCTCAGGTCAGGCCGTGCAGGTCATGCGTAGCGTTTCCTACCTCCAGCCGGGGGAAAAGGCCTCCTGCGTCGGCTGCCATGAAAACCGCATGGACGCGCCGCCCCCGGCCGAAGTCAAGACGCTGGCCCTGCGCAGACCGCCGTCTGCCATCGAGCCTGCCCCGGACGGGTCGTTGCCCCTGAGTTATCCCATCCTCGTGCAGCCCGTGCTGGACAAACACTGCGTTGAATGCCACGGCGATACGCGCGCGGACGGCCCAGAAGGAAACCCTATACGCCTTACGGGCAAACCTGAAGGACGATACACGGAGTCCTACAATGCGCTGGTGTCCCGGGTGTCTTATGCCGCCTGGGGTCGGGGCGGTGTCTTTCCGGAGGGCAACTGCGAGCCCCTGGCCCAGCCGGGATTCTTTGGCGCGACAGGCAGCGCTCTGACGAAATTGCTTGAGGCGGGGCACCACGATGTCCAACTCGAAGATGAGGACTGGGAACGTCTTATCACGTGGATGGACGCCAACGCCCTGTTCTATGGCACCTTTGAATTCGCCGACCAGGAGCGCCAGCAGCGTGGAGAACGTATTAGCGGCCCTGGGCTGGAGTGAGAGGTCTTGCTTCAAATATTTGACTGCCTGTGTTGCGAATTCTAGAAATTCTGTTTAAAGTACTGTCCTTTTCGGGGTCCGAGTGGCAATATCCGGATGAACAGGGTGGGGATTCGCTACCCGCTGGAATTCGTCTGCGCCTGAAAGACACCTCTATCCGGCCATCCTCGGGTATTCCTTTTGGATTTTCCATCAGCGGGGCGGATGTGGCACAATAGGCGGGCGCGCCGCAGTAGTGAACGCAGCATCCGCGGAGGCTGTTTTGTATGCGGTGCTTTCACGTTTCAATCTCTGTCGGGAGCACGAACTGTAAACTATCTAACGTGTGCTACCCGCAACTCAGAAAGAAAATATTCAGCGTATGTTGTTCACACTTTAGTGTGCGTGTTAACGCGAGAACCTTGAATAACATGGCACGCTAAAGCGTGAACAACATACCTAACTTTGTGTTTTAAGTGGTAGAAGAATTTCCACAATGCACCAACACGCAGGGGCCGAGTTTATGTGTGACAGCAAGCCGGTGGAAGAGGCGATTATAAAGTGTTGCATCGAGAAGGGGTGCAGCCTGGCCACTGCGGAGTCCTGCACCGGTGGCCTGATTGCCCACCGACTGACCAATGTTCCGGGGGCGTCCGCCGTCTTTTTGGGCGGTGTCGTTGCCTATGCCAATGCCGCCAAGATGGCGTTGCTCGATGTGCCGGAAGCGGTCATCGCCGAGAGGGGCGCCGTGGCCGAGGCGGTGGCGGTGGCCATGGCGCGGGGCGCCCGGGCGCGATTCGATGCTGATTACGCCGTGGCGGTTACCGGCATTGCCGGGCCTGGCGGCGGTACGCTGGAAAAGCCCGTGGGTACGGTGTACCTGGCGGTGATGGGCCCGGCTTCCCAACGGGTGCGCCATTGTCTGTTCCAGGGGGACCGGGACGCCGTCAAGACCCAGACCGCGGAAGCGGCACTGCAATTATTGTTTGAACTGCTGGAGACTTCATGAGCGCCGATTTCGTACACCTCCATGTGCATACCCATTACAGCCTGCTGGACGGCCTTACCAAGCATGAGGAACTGCTCAAACGCTGTGGAGAATACGACATGCCCGCCTGCGCCATCACCGATCACGGCACGGTGTTCGGGCTCCTCGATTTTTACCAGAAGGCGAAGGGCACGGGCGTCAAGCCGATTCTCGGCTGCGAGATTTATGTGGCGCGGACCAACCGTTTTGACAAGTCGGCCAAGAGCAGCCGTGATTCCTGTAACCACCTGTTATTGCTGTGTGAGAACGAGCAGGGCTACCACAATCTGTGCAAGTTGAGCACCCAGGCGCATCTGGAAGGGTGGCACTACAAACCGCGCGTGGACATGGATCTGCTGGAAGAATATCATGAGGGCCTGATCGCGGGGACGGCCTGCCTGAACGGCAGGGTGCCCCAGTTGCTCCTTGGAGGAAAGCCGGAGGAGGCGGAGAAAGAACTGGACCGGTTGGCGGGCATTTTCGGGCCCAATAATGTGTGCGTAGAGATGATGAACCACGGTATGGACGAAGAGGAACGCGTCAACCCTATGCTCTGGGATCTGGCGCAGAAGCGCGGCTTGACCGCCATCGCCACCAATGACAGCCATTACCTGGATCGGTCCGACTCGGAGGCCCATGACGTGCTGCTGTGCCTGCAGACGAAAAAAACGCTGCAAGACACGGACCGGATGCGCTTCCACAATGACGAGTTTTATCTCCGCACGGCCGATGAAATGAAAGGCCGGTTTTCCCGCTGGCCGGAGGCCGTCACCAACACCGTCCGCATCGCGGAACGCTGCAACGCCGCCGTTCCCACCGGGTTGAAACTTATCCCCAATTATCCGGTTCCGGACGGGGTGGACAAGGAGCAGTTCCTGCGCGAACACGTATATGAGGGACTCCGCGAGCGCTACGGTGACCCGCTCCCCACCGTGGTGCGCGAGCGTGTGGAATACGAACTCGGCGTCATCGTGGAGATGAAATTCGTCAATTACTTCCTGGTGGTATGGGACCTGATTCACTACGCGCGTAAGGAAGGCATCCCGGTCGGTCCGGGCCGCGGCTCGGGCGCGGGCTGCCTGGTCGCCTACGCCCTGCGGATCACCAATCTGGACCCCATCCGGTATAAACTCCTTTTCGAGCGCTTTCTCAATCCTGAACGGGTCAGCATGCCGGACTTCGATATTGATTTCTGCATGAACCGGCGCGAGGAACTGATTGAATATTCCCGCAACAAGTACGGCGCGGACTGTGTCAGCCAGATTGTCACCTTTGGTCACATGAACGCGAAAAACGTGGTTCGCAACGTGGCGCGCGTGCTGGGCATGCCCATTTCCGAGTCGAACCGTATCGCGGGGTTGATTCCCGGAGATCTGGAGATGACTCTGGACAAGGCCGTGGAAAAGGAGCCCGACTTGAAACGGCTCGTTGACCAGGACCGCGAAATCGGGCGTTTGTGGCAACTGGCCCTGCGGCTGGAAGGGACCATCAACAGTTTCGGCAAGCACGCCGCGGGCGTGGTTCTGTGCGACCACCCGCTGACGGATCACATCGCGCTTTTCAAGCCGGCGGGAAACGACACCATTTCCACTCAGGTCGAAATGAAAGGTGTGGAAAAAATCGGCCTGCTGAAAATGGACCTGCTCGGCTTGCGCACGCTCACCATGATCCACGATGCCGTGCGCCTGATCAAGAAATACTACGGTGTCGACCTGGATATCGACAATGTCGATATCAGCGACTCGAAAACCTACGAGCTGCTGCGCAGCGGCGCGACCACGGGTGTGTTCCAGTTGGAAAGCGCCGGGATGCGCGACATCGCCCAGCGTATCGGCCTGGAAAGTATCGAGGAGATCAGCGCCCTGGTGGCCCTGTACCGCCCGGGCCCCATGCAGTTTATCGACACCTATATTCACAACAAGCACCACATTGAACAAATCGAGTACAACCCGCCCATCATCAAGCCCCTGCTTGAGGAGACCTACGGCATTCCCCTGTACCAGGAACAGGTCATGCAGCTGGCCCAGACCTGCGCCAGTTTCAGCCTCGGCCGCGCCGATATCGTGCGCCGCGCCATGGGTAAAAAGGATAAAGAACTCCTTGCGGCGCAAAAAAAGGATTTCATACAGGGCTGCAAGGAAAACACGATCAATCAGGCCCTGGGCGAGGACTTGTGGAAGCGCATAGAGACTTTCGCCGGGTATGGCTTTAACAAGTCCCACAGCATGGCCTATGCCTTTGTGGCCTATCAGACCGCCTATCTCAAGGCGAACCATCCCGTCGCGTTCATGTGCGCCCTGCTCACGAGTGAGTCCGGCGACCTCAAAAAGACCGCGTTGTATGTGGATGAGTGCCATAACCTGGGGATCACCGTGCTGCCCCCCGATGTCAATCACAGCGAAGTTTCCTTTTCCGTGGAGGGCAAAGCCATCCGCTTCGGGTTGGGCGCGGTGAAAAATGTCGGGGAAGGCCCCTGCAAAAGCATCGTGGAGGACCGGAATCAAAACGGGCCCTATAAGGATATTTATGATTTCTGCACGCGCATGAGCGGGCAGAATATCAATGCCCGGGTGATCGAAAGCCTGAACAAGGCGGGCGCCTTTGTCGGTACCGGCTGGAACCGGCGCCAGGTGGCGGAAGTTACGGAGCAGGCCATCAGCCTTGGGCAGTCCCTGCAGAAGGAACGGGAGGCGGGCCAGTTTTCCCTTTTTGATATCGAGGGGGGCGGGGAAGAATTCGACACCTCCTGCAGCAAGCCTGATTTGCCGGAATGGCCCGAAGAGGACCTGCTCGCCTTCGAAAAGGAGATGCTGGGCCTCTATGTGACGAGCCATCCGCTGCGCAGTTATGAGGCGATGATCCACCGCCTGGGCACCCTGGACCTGGGCAGTCTGACAGAAAAGAAGGAAGGGGACGAAGTTACGGTGATCGGCATCATCACCGAGGCGAAAAAGATCTACAGCAAGAAGGGCGACCCGATGGCTTTCCTGACGCTGGAAACGCTCCAGGGGCCCTGCGAAATAACCGTATTTACCCGCCTCTATGCGGAGAAAAAAGACCTGCTCTACGAAGACGCCATTGTCGCGTGCCGGGCGCGCGTGAATATCCGGGATGAAAAACACGGACTTATCGCGGAAAATCTCTATCCAATCGATGAGGCGGAAACCGTACTTGCCACTTCCGTGCACATTTGCCTGTCCCCGGAACAGCAGACCCGGGACGTTATCCATGAACTGGCCGTGATGCTGGGCAACACCTATGGGAATTGTGATGTTTTCCTGCACTGCCTGCATCCCGCCCACGGTGAAGTCGTCATTCACGCCACCAGCGCGTGTCTTGCCGCGCACTCGCCCCAGTTGCAGCAACGGGTGGAGGCGCTGCTTGGTGAAGGCTCCTATTATATTTCCTCCGGCATGGGCCTGCCCAGCCACAGGCCCGCGCCGATTCCTAAAAGCAACATCTTTCGTTTCCCCAGGCGTAACGGACACCAGGAGGATTAAAATGCAGTCTATCGTCAGGGAGTTTTCTGGATAGGAACGCTACAATTACTCACATCGACGGGAACAAGGGATCAAGTTGGATTTAAGACCAGAAATACGAAGGTGGAAGCACCTGTGCTTCTGCGGGTTGACGCCTCTCAGGGCGTGTTGCTATGCCACGGCCATCCTGACCGGTCTGGCCGTGGCGGGGTGTGCCACCGGGAGCCGTGAGCGCACCGACACGGAAGTGTACAAGATCATTGAAGAAAAAAGCGCGGAGGTCCCGGGCGCTGAACCTGGCTTTACCCTGGGGGAGGCGGACGCTCCCCTGGACCTGGAAGGCCTGCCCAAGTTGACGGAAACCGATTCCGGTCTCGGCAATGCCGTTACGGAAACGGCTGGGATTCCGATCGTGTCCCTGGAAGATGCCATCATGCTTGCCGTGCAGCGCAACCGGTCCTATCAAAATTCCAAGGAAAACCTCTACCTGCAGGTCCTGTCCCTGACCCTGGACCGCCACCGGTATACCCCGATCTTTTCCGGCAGCCTGGAAACGGCCCTGCGCGGGAATGCCAGCGAAGTGACCGAAGCTTCCCTGTTCCCGGAAACCATGGGGGGCATAGGCGCCATCATTGGCGAACTTGAACAGTTGACCGGTTCGCAAAACGACTTGCTCCGCGCCTATGCAAATCTATTTGAGGAAGCGGGCGATCTTGCCGGCCTGGATGAATCCTCAACCCGCATTGTCAAGGAGCGCCGTGTGACCGGGGACGCTTCCATCGGCGTGGATCGCCTGATGCGCGGCGGCGGACGGATCGCCGCGTCATTGACCACCAGTTTCCTGCGTTTTCTTACCGGAAATCCGCGGGAAGCGTCCGGGTCCGTGCTGGGCCTGGCCTTTACCCAGCCGCTGCTGGAAGGGGCCGGAAGCGCCGTCGCCGCCGAGCGGTTGACCCAGTCCGAGCGCAGCGCCCTGTATGCCCTCCGTGAATTTACCCATTACCGCAAGGAATTCACCGTCAACGTATGTGCCGCCTACTACAACGTGCTCAAACAGCGTGACGTTGTGCGCAACACGTGGACCAGCCTTCAGAATTTCATGTTGAACGTGGAACGGGAGCGCGCCTTCGCCCAGGAGGGGCTGCGCACACAGGCGGAATTGGGCCGCATGGTGCAGTTCCAGTTGAACAATGAAAATGAATATGTCAATGCGGCGCGTCGTTACCAGGAAGACCTGGACGAGTTCAAGATACTGCTGGGGCTTTCCACGGACACACCCCTCGTGCTCGATAACCATGAACTGGAAAGGTTACGCGAACAGGGGCTGGACCACCCGGAGGTGAATCTTGAGGAGGCCATCCAGGTCGCGCTGGCGTCCCGTCTTGACCTGTACAACGAAAAAGACCGGGTCGTTGACGCGGAACGGCGCGTGCATGTGGCCGCGAACGCGCTGAAACCGGGACTGGACATCATCGCGGGCGCGCAGGTGGCATCCCTCGGGGAAAACAATCCGGCCAAATTTAACTTCAACCGAACGGAATGGAATATCGGCCTGGATGTGGACCCGCCGCTGGATAAGAAAGCCGAGCATAATGCCTACCGCTCCGCCTTGATCGACCTCGAGCGGGCCCGGCGTGAAGGCAGTCTTGCGGAGGACACCATCAAACTTGAAGTGCGCGCCGCCTGGCGCAATTTGGAGCAGGCCCGCCGAAATTACGAAGTCGCACTGGAAAGCGTTAAATTGAGTGAGCGCCGTGTGGACGAGCAGAAACTGCTCTCGGAACTGGGATTGTCCACGGCCCAGGACCAGGTGGACGCGCAGGATGACCTCATTCAGTCGCAAAACAGTCTTACCTCGGCCCTTATCACCCACACGCTGGCCCGGCTGAACTTCTGGCGTGACGTGGGTATCCTTTATATCGGCCGTGACGGCCTGTGGAAGGAAGTCGCCCTGGACAATGCGAACTGAACAGGTTGGCGCTGATCCCGTTCGCGCGTATTTCCAATCTCCCTGGGGTCGAATCCGAACCGTAACAGCCGGTCAATCCAAAGTTTGACACTTTAAACGGTATCCATGTACACTTGATAATTCGTTACTTTAACATTTTACGGGAGACAGACTATGTATCGTCCACAGATTAAAGTGGTGGATTGCACCATTCGCGATGGCGGCCTTATGAATAACTGGCAGTTCCCGAAATCCATGGTCAAGGATGTGTTTCATGGGCTGGCCGAGGCAGGGGTGGATTACGTGGAAATGGGTTACCGGGTAGACAAGAAAATGTTTTCGCCCAAGGAATTCGGCCCCTGGCGTTTTTGCGATGAAGAGGACTTGCGTGAGGTGGCCTATGAGTGTGACACCAAAATTTCGGTCATGTGCGACGTGGGTCGGACCGACTATGACGCCTTTCTGCCGGCTTCGGAATCCATCGTTAAACTGTTCCGTGTGGCCACCTATGTCAAGGAAATCGACAAGGCCATTCACCTGATCAACCACATCAAGGCCCTGGGATACATGGTTACCTGCAATATCATGGCCGTTTCAACCAACCTCGAACCCGACTTGGACGAGGCCCTGGACCAGCTGGCCAAAACGGATGTGGATGTTGTTTATCTTGTGGACAGTTTCGGTTATTTCTATTCCGAACAAATTCACTACCTGGCGGATAAATACCATGAACGGCTGCCTGGCAAAACCCTGGGCATTCACTGCCACGACAATCAGCGTCTTGCCTTCGCCAATACCATCGAAGGCATCATCAAGAACATTAATTTTGTGGACGGGTCCATCTTCGGCATGGGGCGGGGCGGCGGCAATTGCACGACGGAACTGCTTCTCGCTTTTCTCAAGAACCCGAAATTCCGTCTCGCGCCGGTACTGGCGCTGATAGAAAAGTACTTCATAAGCATGCAACAGGAACTGAAGTGGGGCTATGAACTGCCTTTCATGCTTACCGGCGCGTTGAATAAACATCCCCGTCCCGCGCTGGCCTATGTCAAGGCGGGTATCGAGGGCAAACAGCAGGATATCGTGGATTTTTACAACGAACTCGTCGGTGTGGATGATGCCGTATAGGATAACCGGACCTGCATAAAAGCCTCCGGTGTAACGTGATCATGACCGGGAGGAATCGTTGATGAATACCTGGAGCAGGCGCGCGTTTCTGGCTGCGAGCGGGGCGGGCATCGTGCGCTGGGCGCTGGCGGGGGAGTCCCGCGTTGTCTCGCGCCGCCCCAATGTGATTCTCATGGTTTCTGATGACCAGGGTTCGGCGGATGTCGGCTGTTACGGCGCCGCCGACCTGCACACCCCGAACTTGGATGCTCTTGCGGCGCGGGGAACCCGCTTTACCAGTTTCTATGTGGCTGCACCCATTTGTTCCCCGTCCCGCGGCGCCCTGCTCACCGGGCGTTACCCCCGGCGTAATGGCTTGGATACAAACGCCGGTGGGGACACGGGACTTCCGGAAAGCGAAATTACCCTGGCGACGCTGTTCAAAGACGCCGGGTATCATACCGCTGTTTTTGGAAAATGGCACCTGGGCATGAAAGAGGGCATGGCGCCGACAGCGCGTGGTTTTGACGAATTCTTTGGGCACAAGGAGGGGTGTATCGACAATTACTCCCACTTCTTTTACTGGTCCGGCCCGAACCGTCATGACCTGTGGCGCAACAACGAAGAGGCGCATGAGGACGGGGCCTTTTTTCCCGACTTGATGACCCGCGAAGCGCTGCGCTTCCTGGAAGAGCATCGGGGAGAACCGTTTTTCCTGTATCTTCCCTATAACCTGCCGCATTATCCCATGCAGGCGAGGCCCGAGTTTGAAGCGCTGTATGAAGGCATGGACCAGCCGCGGCGCCGTTATGCCGCGTTCGTGAGCAACCTGGACCACTGCGTGGGGCAGGTGATTGATCGCGTGGACGCGCTGGGGCTGCGTGAAAATACCCTGATCCTGTTTCTCAGTGATAACGGTCATTCCGTTGAAGAACGGGCATTTCAGGGCGGCGGCAGTGCGGGCGCTTTCCGAGGGCACAAGTTTGACTTGTGGGAGGGCGGCATTCGGACGCCCTGCATCCTGTCCTGGCCGGGTGCCGTGCCCGAAGGCCGGGTCTCCGCACAGGTTGTTTCTGCCATGGACTGGCTACCCACGCTGGCGGGTTATTGCGGCTTGGAGTCGCCCGACATAAAACTCGATGGCCGGAACATCGCGGAGACTATTGCACATCCTGAACAGACGGTGGACGGTGGGGAACTGCACTGGATGATTCGTGAGCATTGGGCTGTCAGAAAAGGCCCGTGGAAACTTCTCGCCAATGTCCCGGGTGACAAGCCAGCGGCTGGGAAGGCTTCCGGTCCCGGCATGTTCCTGGTCAATCTTGACGAGGATCCCGGCGAAACCATAAACCGTGCCGTTGATCATCCGGAGATTGTCGAAGAACTGTCCCGGCTGCACCAGGTATGGATGCAGGACACTGAAGGCTAGCCTTCGGTCCTTGGGCAGGAATAATCACTCAGACTGTGCTGGGGATGAATTTGACCCTTTGCCTGGAAATGAGTCTATAATATAATAATTTTAATAATGTGTGGTTTGGGAAAATGGGGTGTATTTTTCAGAATACAGTAATATTGTAATGAGGGAAACACGGAACACGATTCATGAACAGACCACGCAAAAGGGTCCGGGAAAAGGAAGCGTCTCCTCGGAAAAATGAGGAGGCCCCAATAGCCGCTGAGGTGCGGGCATCGGACGAGGCGGATCTCGAAGAAACCTTGTGGCAGCTTCAGTCCGCCATCAATTCATCCCTTAACGGAATCGCGATGTGCGACAAAAAGGGGACCTTCATTTATGTAAACCAGGCCTTTGTGACCCTCTGGGGTTTTGATGAGGCATCGCAAATCCTGGGTCGATCCGCGATTTCCTTTCTGGGTTCACCGGGGGAAATCACGCAGGTCATCAGTCAGGTGCTGGAGCATGGAAATTGGTCTGGCGAAATGTCGGGACGTCGCCGGGACGGCACTCATTTCGACGCTCAGGTATATGCCAACTCCTTCATGGATCGTTCCGGCCGCCTGGCCGGCATACGGGCTTCCTTTGTGGACCTCACGGCCCGCAAGCAGATGGAAACGGCACTGAAAGAGAGTGAGAAACGTTATCGCGAACTGTTTCAGAACATGAACAGCGGCGTGGTGGTTTATGAAGCATTCAACAATGGGGACGATTTTTTAATACGAGACGTTAACAACGCGGTGGAATTCATTGAAAATGTGGAACGTCAAAAAATAATTGGAAAGCCCTTGACTGAAGTGTTCCCGGGGGTAAAACAATTTGGCCTGCTGGATGTGCTGCAACGGGTGTGGCGGACCGGGGTTCCCGAACAGTTTGCAGCCGCGTTTTATCACGATGAACGACATCAGGGCTGGCGGGAAAACAGGATCTATAAAATTCCTCCCGATCAGATTGTGGCCGTGTACGATGATATTACGGAACGTAAGAAAACTGAGGAGGAGCGGGAGCGTCTCCAGGCACAATTGCTACAGGCGCAGAAGATGGAATCCATCGGCCGTCTTGCCGGGGGGGTGGCCCACGATTTTAACAACATGCTGATGGTTATTATCGGTTATGCGGAGATGGCCCTGGAGCAGGTGGATCCGGCGGATTCTTTTCATGCCCTATTGGAGGAGATACGGACGGCTGCGTTGCGTTCCGCGGATATTACGCGGCAGCTGCTCGCCTTCGCGCGCAAGCAGACCCGGTCGCTTATGCCGCTTGACTTGAACGAGACCATTGAGGGCATCTTGAAAATGCTTCGGCGGCTTATCGGGGAAGATATTGAAATCGCCTGGCTGCCGGGACGGAACCTGTGGCCGGTCTACATGGATCCGGCCCAGATAAATCAAATTCTGGCGAATTTGTGCGTTAACGCCCGTGATGCGATTTCGGGCGGAGGAAAGATCGTCATTGAAACCTCGAGAGAGACTCTGGATGAAACCTACTGCGCCGCGAATCGCGGGTTTCGCCCCGGAGAGTATGTCACGTTTGTTGTGAGTGATAACGGTTGCGGCATGGACAGAAAAACGCTGGACAGCATCTTTGAGCCGTTTTTCACCACCAAGGGTGTAGATAAGGGTACCGGCCTGGGCATGGCTACCGTTTACGGTATCGTGAAACAGAATAACGGTTTTATCAACGTGTACAGTGAGCCGGGGGTGGGCACCTCCGTCAGGATTTATTTGCCCCGGCACGAAGGGGAGGTTGCGGCAATGACGGAAAATGCTGTTCAGGACATTCCCGCGGGAGCGGGGGAGACCATTTTGCTGGTGGAGGATGAGGTGGCCATATTGAAGATGGGCCGTAGAATATTGGAACGGTTGGGATACCAGGTGTTGACCGCCGGCACCCCGGGTAAGGCGCTGGACCTAGCGCGCAATTACGAAGGCAGGATTCATTTGCTTCTTACCGACATGATTATGCCCGAAATGAACGGTAAGGACCTTGCGGAGCGCGTCCTCGCCGTTCATCCGGATGCAAGCGTGTTGTATATGTCCGGGTATACCGCGGAGAACGTGGTGCACCAGGGTATTCTCGAGGACGGTATGGACTTCATTCCAAAACCCTTTTCCCTGGAAATATTGGCCGCCAAGGTGCGTGAGATATTGAACCGGCAGCAGCACGGATGACCTGACAGGCGGGCGTGCCGTATCCCGGTGTGCCTGCGGTTGGAGGCAGGGCTGGCTTCAGGCCCGAGTTTTTTCTTTCTTGACAAGAATGCCCTGTTATCCCGGAAAACGTTGCCGCCGGCGCATTTTAAAAGGCGAACAGTTGATTCCAAAGCGTTTTTTCGGGTATCTTACTCGCAAGCACGAAAATAGACGCGGATGATTCAGGGCTGGGGCGAGGCGTCTCAGAGATACTGTTTGCCCGGGATTATCTTGACGATACACGGCAGTGTGCGGCCCGCGGCAACGCCCTGTTTTCGTGCGAATCCGCACACATGCCTTTTCTTTGGCGTGTGTTCTTTTTTTGAAACCGTCCCGTTTAGGAGAATACCCATGTTGCGTGTACTGGTGCTTGACAATTTAAGTGAAGAAGGTGTGGCTTTGTTTAAGGCGGCCGGTATTGAAACCGATGTTAAAGCTCCGCAAAAGGAGCAGGAACTGGCGGCCATCATTAACGATTATGACGGCCTGGTCATCCGCAGCGCCACGAAGGTTACGGCTGCCGCCCTGGAGCATTCCACGCGGCTGAAGGTGATCGGCCGCGCAGGCGTGGGCACGGACAACGTGGACAAGGACGCCGCCACCAAAAAAGGCATTGTGGTGATGAACACCCCCGGCGGCAACACCATTTCCACCTGTGAACATGCTTTCGCGCTGATGCTGAGCCTGTGTCGCAATATTCCCCACGCCCATGTTTCCATGGAACAGGCGCGCTGGGACCGCAAGAAATTCATGGGTGCGGAACTTTTTGGAAAGACCCTGGGGGTGATCGGTGTGGGACGCATCGGGGGCGCTATTGCGAAGCGCGCCAAGGCCTTCGAAATGCGCGTGCTCGCGTATGATCCCATCCTGAGTCCGCTGAAAGCGGAAAGTCTCGGTGTGGAACTGGTTGATCTGGACACCCTGTTGTCGACATCCGACTTTATTACCATTCACGCCCCGAAATCGGACAAGACGCTGAACATGATTGCCGCGCCCCAGTTGAAAAAAATGAAGCCGAACTGCCGGATTGTCAACACGGCCCGGGGCGGTATCATAAATGAGCAGGACCTGGCTGAAGCGCTCAAAGCGAAAACCATTGCGGGCGCGGCGCTGGACGTGTATACCAGCGAACCCTTCGAGAACAATCCCTTTATCGGCCTGGATAATATTATTATGACGCCCCATCTCGCCGCTTCCACGGACGAGGCGCAGTTGACCGTGGCCGTGGACGTGGCAAAACAGATGATAGAGTTCCTGACCACGGGCGCGATTGTCAACGCGGTCAATGTGCCCAGCCTTGACAGCGAAACGCGCAAAACCCTGCAGCCCCTGCTTTACCTCGGTGAACGCCTGGGGCTGTTCCAGTCCCTTTTTGTTAACGGCCGTCCCAGATCCCTCGAAATCGAATACGTGGGCGACCTGGGGGTCACAGACACCTATCCCATCACGGCGTCCATCCTGTGCGGTTTCCTTACGCCCGTGGTGGAGGCGGTCAATATGGTCAGCGCGCCTTCGCAGCTGCATGAACGGGGTGTTGAAGTCTCCGAAAAGCGCAGCGCCTTATCGTCCAGCTATGCTTTTGAAATCGGCATCACCGTCGCCACCGACCAGGAAGTGCACAATGTGCGTGGCACCCTTTTCAACCGGGCTGATCCGCGCATCTGCACCATCAACGGCATGCGCGTGGATGCCAAGCCGGAAGGCTACATGCTCGTATGCGCCAATGAGGACAAGCCCCTTATCATCGGGCGGGTGTGCACGGCGATTGGCGAGGCGGGCGTGAATATCGCCAATCTTATGCTTGGCCGGGACGCCAGGGGCGGACACGCCCTGACCGTGCTGAACCTGGACGCGCCGTTGAATGAGGAAACGCTGGAAAAGATCCGGCAGATGCCCCATGTCATGGAAGTGCGCCTGGTGGCCCTGCCTGAAACGCATCACGACGCCTAGCGCCTGGCGAAGGCCTGATCGGCTATTTGCCCCCTTTAAACGTGCTGCACGTTGAAACAGGAATACTATTCTTGGAGGTACTATCTTGATGAGCAACTATCACCACATCACCATACCCGCAGGCGACAAGATTCATAAAGGGTCCGATGGCACATTGGTTACGCCGGACGTCCCCGTCATTTGCTTTATAGAGGGTGACGGCACCGGGCCGGATATCTGGCGCGCCTCACGGTTCCTGTTCGATGCCGCCGTAAAGCATTGTTACGGTCCGAAGCGGGCCGTGGCGTGGATGGAAATTTTCGCCGGGGAAAAGGCGAACGGCATTTATGAGACGTATCTTCCAGACGAGACTCTTGACGCGGTGCGTGAATACGGCATCGCCATTAAGGGGCCCCTTACCACGCCCATCGGCGGAGGCTTTCGCAGCCTGAACGTGACCCTGCGCCAGCAGTTGGACCTGTTCGCCTGTGTCCGGCCTGTCCGCCACTTCGAGGGGGTGCCCAGTCCCGTATGCGAACCGGACGCCGTCGACATGATTATTTTCAGGGAAAACACCGAAGACGTATATTCCGGCCTGGAACTGGAATCCGGGACCCCGGAAGCGGCAAGGCTGATAGACTTCTGCGCACGGGAGTTCGGCTGGCGTATCCGGCCCGATTCCGGCATCGGCATCAAGCCCATAAGCGAAACCGGCTCCAAGCGCCTTGTCCGGGCGGCCCTGCGCCATGCCATACAGCACCGCTGCTCCAGCGTGACCTTGGTGCATAAAGGCAACATCATGAAGTATACCGAGGGGGCCTTCCGCAAGTGGGGCTATGAACTTGTGCGCGAGGAGTTTTCCGATGTGGCCGTGGGCTGGGACGATTGCGGCGGCAAACCGGACGGCAAGATTCTGGTCAAGGACACGATCGCGGACATCTTTCTGCAGCAGGTACTGACCCGTCCGCGGGAATTCGAGGTGGTGGCCACCATGAATCTGAACGGGGACTATATGAGCGATGCTCTGGCCGCGCAGGTAGGCGGCATTGGCATCGCGCCCGGCGCCAACATCAATTATGAGACAGGCCACGCCATCTTTGAGGCCACCCACGGCACCGCACCCAAGTATGCCAACCTGGACAAGGTAAATCCGAGCAGCGTGGTTTTGTCCGGGGTTATGATGTTCGAATACCTGGGCTGGCAGGAAGTGGCGGATGCCATTATCAGCGCCCTGACCCGCACGTTCAAGGAAAAGAAGGTTACCTATGATTTCGCGCGGCTCATGCAGGGCGCCACGGAACTCAAGTGCAGCGAATTCGCCCGTGCTGTCGCACAGAACCTCTAATGCGTAACTGTCCGGTTGTAGGCCGGATGGAGCGGTACTCAATTCTTCAAACGCCTATCGCACAAGCGCGCAAGATATAGATATTTCGCCAGAGGCATGAATTGATCCAAGCGGAACCCGCCTTTGAGTCTGAAGGCAGGTTCCGCTTTGCCTTATGTATGCCCCAGGCGCCACGATTCTATTCTGCCGAATCCAGCGATGATCCTAAAAACGGCTGTTACGCAGGGAAAACCTTTAAAAAGAAAGGATTTAAAGGATATAAACGATGCACCAACCGGGAGAAAGTTTTTCTGTCCTTTTGGTCATTTATGTCCATTAAGTCCTTTGGTTTGAAAACCGCTTCAGAATTCAACTTCCTTATTTGTATTAATATCGATTTCGTGGTAAAATCAAGTGGGTCTGTACAAAAAATATTAATGCCACGGGTTTCTTGTCCTTTTTAGACGGGGTGTAAGTCTAAAGTTAAAAATGAAAATGAGGATGGTGTAAGAAAATCGGACAATACCTGCCTGTAGCAATGAGGAAATCATGCAATGATCCGTCTGGATCACAAGACTGCCGGAGGGGAAATATATTCCAAGGGGTATGTCCGCGAAAACGGGCTCGAGCCTTCCCAGAGGCATGATGGCGCTGGAAGTCGGGTTTCCGTTGACAGCCTGCCCGGAGAAAAAGAACTGCGGCTCTATAACCTTGCCGACAGCCTTCCCACAGCCATGCTGTACCAATTGACTGTTTTGCCGGATGGCGGGCGTCAGTTTACTTATGTCAGCCGCGGGGTGGAATGGCTGCACGAACTGACGTCGGCGCAGGTGTTGGCCGATGCGGAAGTGTTGTACAGCCAGATGCTCCCGGAATATCGGCTAATGTTGCGAGAATGCGAAGACAAAGCGCTTGTGAATATGAGCACAATACGTGTTCATGTTCAAAATCGTCTTCCAAGCGGACAATTGCGTTGGTTTACCCATGTCTGCACCCCCCTCCGTCTTGCGGATGGCCGGCTGGTTTGGGACGGGGTTGAGGTGGACATAACCGAACACAAGCAGACGGCTGAAAATCTGGAACTGCGGGTTGCGGAAAGAACAGGCGCGCTGAGGGAGGCCAATCGCTTCTTGCGTTCGGAAATTGAAGAACACAAGCGGGCGGAGAAAGAACTGCGGAACATCCAAAAACGCTACCAGGCCGTGGTGGAAGAGCAGACGGAAGTAATTTGCAGGCTTGATCCTGAGGGAAGATTCCTGTTTGTAAATGATACATTCTGCACTTTTTTGGGACGCTCAAAGGAGGAACTGCTTGGCACGTTATGGGCTCCACAGGCGCATTCGGATGATGTGGAGCGGGTGCAAACCGAGCTAAGCCTGATTTCTACGCGGAATCCCATCGTGGCCATTGAAAACCGGATCGTCGACGCGCGCGGTACGGAGCGATGGATGCAGTTCGTTAACCGTGGTTTTTTTGATTCCACCGGTAACCTGGCGGAAATTCAGTGTGTTGGCCGGGATATTACGGATAGAAAAGAAGTGGAAGCCCGGCTCCAAGAAAGTGAGGCCCGATTCAAGGCTCTTTTCTACCAAGCGGTGGATGGGATTGTCTTCATGCCGATCGAGGGAACGACACTGGTCGTAAATGATGCGTTTGCCAGGATGCACGGCTATGACAGCCCCCGGGAAATGGAACATCTGCGACTGACGGATCTGGATACGCCGGAAAGTGCGCGACTAGCGCCGGAACGGCTGCGCAGGCTGAAAAGTGGCGAAGCAATGAACTTTGAGGTGGAGCATTACCGTAAGGACGGTTCCACCTTTCCCCTTGAGGTCAGTTGCCAGGTGATCGAGTCCAACGGCAAACGATTCTACTTGGGATTCCACCATGATATCACGGAACGGAAAGAAACGGAAAAGGCGCTGCGTGAATCTGAAGAAAGATATAGGGTTCTGATAGAAGACTCCATCGTGGGCATAGGCATTTCTAAAGGGAACAAGATTCTTTTCGCCAACAAGGCGTTGTTAGACTTGTTCGGCTATGATTCTGTTGATGAAGTTCCCCCGGGAGGATTGCTGGCGCTGATGGCGCCGGAGTTCAAGGAAGCGGTGCGCGAAAGGATAGAACGTCGGGAAGCCGGAAATCCGATTTCGTCGTCCTATGAACTCAGGATAGTCCGCAAAGACGGCGCCACCCGGGATGTACAGCTCCAGGCCGCCTATGTGAATGTTGGTAATGAGCGGTTGACCCAGACCACCTTCCGGGACGTTACGGAACTTAAGAAGACCGAAGAGGAGCGTAAGCGCTTTGAAATCCGGGTGCAACAGGCGCAGAAACTCGAGAGCCTGGGTATCCTGGCGGGGGGGATCGCCCATGATTTCAATAATATCCTTCAGATCATTCTGGCAAATTTAAACATGATGCAGAAAGTGGTGCCGGAAACGAATGTGGCCCGCTCTTTATTCGAAAGAATGGAGGAATCCATAGACCGCGCGAAAGACTTGACGCGGCAGATGCTGGCTTATGCCGGGAAAAGCAGTTTTAATATTCATATTTTAGATTCAGGAAACGCGGTGCAGGAGATCGTACAGTTTATTAAGCCGCTAATTTCCAAAAAGATTGTGTTGAAGACCGAGATAGAGAAGGACTTGCCTTCCATTGAAGCGGATACGGCGCAACTGCATCAGGTGGTGATGAACCTGGTTCTCAATGCCGCGGAGGCGTCGGATGACGACCGTGGTGGCGTGGTTACGGTGTCGGTCACAGCGCGTCATTGTACAGAGGCGTACTTGCACGAAAGCCGCATGATGCCCGGAGCGCCTGAAGGCGAGTATATTTGCATCGAAATAACCGACACGGGTTGTGGCATGGACCGTGATACCCTGGAGAAGATCTTTGATCCCTTCTTCTCCACCAAGTTTGCCGGGCGCGGACTGGGTATGTCGGCTGTGCTTGGCATTATGCGCGCCCACAAAGGTGCCGTACTGGTGGACAGTGTGCCGGGCGGCGGCACCGCCGTCCGGGTGTTTTTCCCCGTTGCGGGGAATCCCGTGTTGGACAGTGCTAAAAAGGAACGGGATATCACGCCTTCCCCGCAAACGGGCAGGGGAACCCTGTTGTTTGCGGATGATGAGCCCGATATGGCGGAACTGGCCCAACTGATGCTGCAGGACATGGGGTATACCGTATTTATTGCGGGAAACGGGCTTGAGGCGCTTGATATGTTCAAATCCCATTCAGACGAAATCACCTGCGTTGTGCTTGACCTGAGCATGCCGCAATTGGACGGGTTGCAGACCCTGGTGGAAATGAGGCGCATCAAACCGGGCCTGAAGGCCGTTCTGATGAGCGGTTATGCCGAGCAGGAGATTGAGTCAAGGGTTGCGGGGGAACCTATTGACGCCTTTCTGGGGAAACCCTTTGATATGCAATCCGTCACAAAAATATTGCAGACGCTGTTGAAATAACGCGGTGCGGATAGCCGTTGCAGCGGCATGAAAAAACGCACGCTATAGCTAAATATTCACATTAATGCCAAAAAAGCCTGAGAAACGAGGTGCTTCCCAGGCTTTTCTCTACAGGCAGGAAAATAAACTACATCGCGTAAAAGCCGCCGTCGACTACCAACTCGGCCCCGTTGCAGAAGGTGGACTCGTCTGACGCTAGGTACAATGCGGCATAGGCGATGTCCTTTGGGACGCCCAGCCGGCGGCTGGGGATGCACGATGCGATACTTTTCTTTTTGGCGTCGTCCAAATAGGGGGCCTGAAGCGGGGTGTCGATCATGCCGGGATGAATGATGTTGGTGCGGATATTGTCAGGGCCGAACTGGACCGCGAGGGATTTGGTCAGGGAGATGAGCGCTCCCTTGGCGCAGGTGTAGGAATCCTGGGCCAGTTCAAATCCGGCGAGTGCTGAAATGGAACCGACAAGAATGATGGAACCGCCGCCTGCCGCTTTCAACGCCGGAATACCGTGCTTGGTCAGGAAAAACGGTCCCTTCAGGTTGATTGCCTGGACAATGTCCCAGTTTTCTTCAGTAGTTTCGATAACGGAACGGTCCCGATCCTTCCACAACACGCCCGCGTTGGCATAGAGGATGTTCAACGCGCCGAAGCGCGCTACGCCTTCATCAATTGCCCGCTTGACATCGGCTTCTTTGGAAACATCGCCGACAACGGGCAGAAATGCGCTGCCTGCCGCTTCCACGAGGGCCGCAGTTTCGTTCAGCGTCTTTTCGTTGATGTCGAGGCCGATGATTTTGGCGCCTTCCGAGGCGAACAGAACGGACGCTTCACGTCCCATTCCCAGCCCCGCGCCGGTTATGATGGCCACCTTGTCTTTTAATCGCATGGTACTATCCCTTTTCTGTTTTTGGGTTGAACATGGAAACGAAGGAAACGGCGCTTAGTATAACAAAGGTCTCCCCGTGCCGCTAAATTGCGCTCCGGCCGAAAAAAAAGCCCGGTCCGCCGCATGGGGAGGGGCCGGGCCATGGAACGCAATCAGAATAGTATCAATCGATAAGCGTGAACCGTTCTTTGCCCACGCCGCAAATGGGGCACTTGTCCGGCGCTTCACCATAGACGGTGTTGCCGCAAATCTCGCAGATATATACTGCGGTCGCGGGCAGGTCGTTGCCGCCCTTTACGGCATCTATCGCTTCGCCGTACATGCCCGCGTGAATCTCCTCAACGGCCATGGCATTCTTAAAACTTACCAGGGCGGCCTTGTTGCCTTCCTGTTCGGCTTCCGCCACAAAACCGGGATACATGCTCTGGAATTCATGTTCCTCACCGCCCTTGGCTGCCTCGAGGTTTTCCAACGTGCTCTTGATGCCGTTCATCACCCTGAGGTGCGCGTGGGCATGAATGGTTTCCGCCGCGGCCGCGGCCCGGAAAAGTTTGGCAACCTGTTTGAAGCCGTCCTGGTCCGCTTTTTTCGCAAAGGCCAGGTATTTGCGGTTGGCCTGGCTTTCACCGGCGAAGGCCGCCTGAAGATTCGCTGCAGTACTCATTATACTCCCTTTCTCTTTGGTTATTGTGGTTGTTCCCGAATAGCTCTTCACGCTATATGATACTGATTCCGATGTGCATTAAACAAAAAACAGGACGAAGTGCGGGGCTATGGTATACTATGCCCGCCGGATGGTGCGCGGCTTCTTTGCCCGAATCGGCAAGGGTGTTGCGGTTCCCGGGGTGTGGTGGTGTGGCGACCCCGCCGCACAGCCCGGCGGCACCGATCGTTCCCACAATACCCTATCTAAAAATGAAAGGCGATCGTATTCTTTTCTCATGATCACATTGAATGAAACACAACAGGCGGCGGTGACCGCGCCCGACGGACCCGTCCTGATACTGGCGGGCGCTGGCAGCGGCAAGACCCGCGTTATCATAGAGCGCATGGCCCACCTGGTGGAAGACCGGGGGGTGCCCGCTCGCAGCCTGCTGGCGCTTACCTTTACCAACAAGGCTGCGGGTGAAATGAGCCGGCGTTTCGCGAAACGCATAGAACTCGACTATGTTCCTTCTTTCCTGGGAACCTTTCATTCCTTTGGCTTGTGGGTGTTGCGCCGTGAGGCGCATCAGGTCGAACGGCCCCGTAATTTCATCGTATTCGACGACGGCGACCAGCTGTCGCTGATGAAACGCCTGGTCAAGGAACTTCCCAAAAATTTCATAGCGGTATCGCCCCGGGATGCCCTGGGCTATATCAGCCGCATCAAGCAGGCGGAACCTTTTCCCGCGTGGGAAAACCCGCCCGAAAGCCCGGAGGAGGAAACCTGCCGCGAGCTGTGGGTCCGCTACCACGACACGCTCAGAAAGGGCGCCGCCCTGGACTTTGATGATTTGACTTCGCTGACGGCATTTCTCTTCGAACGCTTTCCTGAAGTGCGCGACCGTTACCGGGACCGTTTCCGCAATATCCTGGTGGATGAATATCAGGACACCAACCGCAGCCAGTACCTGATCGCGCGTAATCTGGGCGAGCAAAGCAATCTGTTCGTGGTGGGCGATGAGGACCAGAGTATATACTCTTGGCGCGGCGCGGACATCAACAATATTCTGGATTTCGCGCAGGACTTTCCCGAGGCGCAGGTCTACCGCCTTGAAGAGAATTACCGCAGCACCCAGACGGTGCTGGACGTGGCCAACGCCGTCGTCGCCCATAACGTGAACCGCCTCGGTAAAACGCTGTTTACAAAGCAGGCCGGCGGCGATCCTGTCCGTTGCTTTTTTGCGGAAGACGCCGGGGAAGAGGCCGCCTTTGTGGCGGACGATATGCAGCGGCGCGGGTTGTCCCCGGGCAGCGTTGCCCTGTTTTACCGTACCCACACGCTGGCGCGCGTGGTGGAGGAGGCCCTGCGTATCCGCCAAATCCCCTACACGGTGGTCGGCGGCATCAAGTTCTACAGCCGCAAGGAAATCAAGGACATCCTGGCCTACCTGCGCCTGGCGGTCAATCCCGCCGATGACGAATCCCTGCGCCGGATCATGAACGTGCCACCCCGGGGCATCGGCAACGCCAGCCGGGAGGAGTTGGACGAATACGCGCGGTTACGGCATATATCCCTGTTGCAGGCGTTTCGTGAATGTGAAATGAATGACGCCGTGTCGACCCGCGCGCGCCATGCCGCCGCGGAATTGGTTGAGATTATTGACGGAGTGGCCCGGGATGCGACGGTAAAGCCTGTGGCGGCCACCGTGGAAACCCTGCTGCAGCGTATTCACTACCGGGACTATGTGGAACACAGCGATGAAAAGGAATCGCGCAACCGCATCGAGGTGGTCAACGAATTTATCGTCGCATGCAGGCAGCATGAGGCCCGGAAAGAGGTGGGGCTGGAAGAGTTTCTCCAGGAACTGGCGCTGGTCTCCGATGTGGACAACTGGGAGGATAAGGGGGAAACCGTGACCCTGATGACCTGCCATTGCGCCAAGGGCCTCGAGTTTGATCATGTCTATATTGTCGGGCTGGAGGAAGACCTGTTCCCCATGTCCCGTTTTGACGATGAGGATGATGACCTGGAGGAAGAGCGCCGGCTGTGTTACGTGGCCATGACGCGGGCCCGGAAAACGCTGACCCTTACCGCCGCGTCCTCCCGTATGCTGTACGGGGTGACGAATAAGGGCAGGCGGCCAAGCCGGTTCTTGAACGAAGCCGGCCGGGAACGCCTGCAGGTTGTCGAATTTAACGGGGAGCCCAAAGGCCGCGAATCGGCCGCGAAACCCGCCGAAAAGGAATCCGCGGCGCCGTCGCCCGACGCGCTGGGCATCGGCGATGTCATCCGGCATGCACGGTTCGGCCGTGGTGTCGTATTATATGTAAAAGGATCCGGGCCGAAACTGCAGGCGCGTGTCCGCTTCGACAGCGGCCGGGTGGCCATGCTGATGGTGGCGCTGGCGCCGGTTGAAATCGTAAAACGCCGATAACAGAAGGAATGAAGCCGTGGACCTGGATGAATTGCGGGCAAAGATAGACGCCTTGGACGGGCAGATCATCAATGCGTTGAATGAACGCGCCAAGGCGGCGCAGGCCATCGGGGAACTGAAACGCAACACCCATGCGCCCATTTATGTGCCGGAGCGGGAAAAGACCGTTTTCACCAAGTTGTCGAAAAGCAACACGGGCCCGCTGGATGACAAGGCCATTCAGTCTATTTACCGCGAGGTTATAAGCGCGATCCGTGCCCTTGAGAAACCGACAAGCGTTGCCTTTCTCGGCCCCCGCGACACCTTTAGCCACATGGCGGCCTTGCGTATATTCGGCGTCGCCGCGGAGTATTTCCCCCTGCCGTCTTTCCTGGACGTTTTTACCGAAGTGGAGCGTAAACGCATTGATTACGGCATTGTGCCGGTGGAAAGTTCCATGGGCGGTTCCGTGAGCGATACCCTGGACAGTTTTATTTCCTCCCATCTGAAGATTGTGAACGAGGTGCTGCTGCATATTACGCAAAACCTGCTGGCCAATTGCCCGCTGAAGCAGATCAAGCGGGTCTATTCAAAGGACAATGCCCTCCTTCAGTGCCGAAACTGGCTGCGGGCGAACCTGCCCGGTGTGGAACTGACTGAAACCAGCAGTACGGCGGAAGCCGCCCGGCGGGCCGCCTCGGAATCCGGCACGGCGGCCATTGCCAGCCGCCTTGCCGCGCAAACCTATAACCTGGACATTCAGTGTGAGCGCATCGAGGACGCGCCGCACAATTACACCCGCTTTGTCGTGGTGGGGCATCAGATGGTAAAACGCACCGGCGACGACAAGACCGCCATCCTGGTATGGGCCAAGGACAAGCCGGGCGCGCTGTACAATATGCTGCTTCCCTTTGCCCGGCGCAACATCAACCTGACGCGCATCGAGTCCAGGCCTTCCCAGCAGAAGGCGTGGGAATATGTGTTCTTTATCGATTTCCTGGGGCATATCGAAGATCCGGGGATTGCTGAAGTCTTGGAGGAGGTGGGCGATCACGCGCGGAACATCAAGATACTGGGCTCATTTCCCCGGGCCGAATTGCAGGAATAGAACCGGTACGCGCATCCCCCAAAGCCTTATTCGAAATCAAGGACGCTTTTTAGAAACGCGTAACTTTTTAACGGGGCTTCGAGGTGATGCGACGCGTAATCGTGCAGGAAATCCAGCAGGACCTCCGTTTCCCGGTGCCCCGGATCCGTTTCTGTGCCGCCAAGCCGTTCCAATGCGTTGAGGATTTCCGCGCGTTCGGCTGGCGTCTTCCCGCGCGTGAAAGGCAGGCTTTCTTCATCCTTGTCGCCCGGGGCAACACCCGCGGCTTCGAGCAGGGCATACACGGTCTGTGCCGCCGCGGTGCAGGGATCGGCATTTTCCAGTGAAAGCAGTTCAAGTCCCCGAACCGTCGCCTCATAGAGTTCCGGAACGGGATGGTTTTCCCAGGAAGCGTGAAGTACCGTGTCCAGGATAAAGGCCGCCGCCGCGCTGCGCGGCACGCTTCGCTTTATGGCGCCGTACGCGCTTATTACGGATGCTTCGATGAGGTTCTGCACCTGCCGGCTTTCTTTCCAGGCGCAGGTCAGTTCAAGGCGGTTGAACGTGTCAAGCGATGCGTTCAAGGGGCTTCCCTTGCGTCGGGCGCCTTTTGCGAGGCACGCCATGCGCCCGTATTGCGGCGTGAGGAAGGTGACAATCACGCTGGTCTCGCTGAAGTCCACCTTGCGCAGCACGATTGCTTCTGTTTGTATATAGGCCATTGAACGACTCTTTTACCGGGGTGCGTGTAAGGCGCGATACGGCAACCGTGCCGCAGAAAGTCGATGTTTGCCGGGAAATGTATAGGTCCTATAGGTCCTATACGACCTATATACCCTGTTCATCGTTGCCTTTCCGGGGGTTAGTCTTGGGCATCTTCATTCTTTCCCGTTCCCGAAGCCGGGCCTTTGTCATGCCTTCGCGCAAACCGCCTCCTTTAATAAACCTATCTTCCAATTGACGCAGTTGCTGGTCAAGCAAAAAATTCGCTTGGTGTATCAGGCAAATGAGGATATTCGCTACCACAGGAGCAGGCCGGGTTTCGATATAGGTCCTATAGGTCTCATAGGTCGTATCCGGTTTGGAGCCCAACCGCCGGACAAAAAGGGCTTCCTCGGAGTTTTTGTCCCAGAGAGGATGTTGGGCGGTGCGCAGGAAATCTCGGTAGTCCTCAAGTAATTCTTCAAGACTGGCGCGGGCAACGCCAACAAGTTTAATTTCCGTTTCCTTGGAGATACCGCTTGCCTGGCTGGCCTCAATAATATTTTGTTTTCCCGAACGGGCCGCCTGGATCATCTGGTCAACTGTACGGTCGCGCTTGTCCAGAAAGCGCCTGCAAAAACACACGGTACCATCGTAGACGATCTTAGCCTTCTTATAGGACAACAGACTTTCGTACCCGCCATGGGACGGAATAAAACCTTTACTCATCGCGTGTTCCTTGCGATTATAGGTCCTATAGGTCCTATACGACCTATACATCCGAGCGGTGTAGCACCGTCTCTGTGGCTACTTCGCCTCCGCGTCCGGCCCGGGCGTTTCTTCAATCAAGCCCAGGGCCTGTTCCATATATTCTTCGGCGGCCATTTCCCCGAGGCTTGTTTCGGATATGTATTCATAACGCTTGAAACTGTTGAAATCGTACTTGGTCAGCATATACCCGTAAGCATCGTTGGTCAAGCCGAACAGGAATGTATGGGGCGTCTTCATATGGCGTTTCAGATAGTACCCGATATTGGGCAGGGCTTCTCCCGGTATGGTTAAAATTTGGGCGCTTCCGATATTGACGAGGTTGACCCGGGTGGGAACGGTGTTTACATCCGGCATTTCCTCCGCCAAGGGGGAATTCAGCAGTACGACCTGCATCAATACCGAAGACACCGTCAGGTGGATATCCCTGGCGGCGCAGAGGAGGCTTGGTTCCTGCTGCAATGGCGCGTCGGCCACAATGTGCATGGCCTCATCCGCGAGCAGTTTACCTATCCGGACGCATTCTTCCCAGATTTCCTGGTCACCGTCCGGGCCGCGGTTGTCCGCCGTGACCATGCCGCCTTGGGCGCCGTTCATGAAGAGGGCCATGCCGCCGCCCTTGGATTCAATACGGTCATACAGGGGGCCGCACAGGTCTGGGCTGATAATGCCTTTATCATCGCCGAGTACCTCCGGGTGGATGGCATAGTTGACCAGTGTGGCAAGGACGGCGCCCTCCGTCGAGACCGCCTGCAGCACACTGCAGCGCGGGTCATACAGCTGGGGGGCGTAGTAGTTATAGGCAATCTTGCCCTTTGCCTCGCCCACGGCGATTTTGAGCGCGGCTGGCTGCAAATTTGCCACGGCTTCGTTAATCGCGTCCGCCGTCTGCTTGCAGGCCCATTCCAGGTACCCCAGGTCGGCGTGATGCTTCCCTGTCTCGTCGGGAAAGCCGTAGGCGTCCGGTGCGCTGTGGGTATGGGTGGCCGCTATCAGAATGTTCTGCGGCGGGATGCCGGGTACGAGCGCGCGGGTTTTATCGCCCCATACATGGGGCCAGCCCAGGTTGTCAATGCTTACCAGGGCAACGCGCGTGCCGCCCTGTTCAAAGACAAGGGCGCGCGCCCAGAGCTCGCCCTGTTTTTGGGTGGCCGGCTCGGGGGTGCCCACTCCGCCCGATACGGGCAGCAGCGGATCGGGCGTGATTATGCGTTTGGCTGCGGCGGCTTTGAAAGAGGCTGCGGAGGCGGGAAACGCGGCAAGCCCCAGCAGGACCGCCGCCAGTAAAAAACGAATCATGGTCATGACAATGTTCTCCTGTTTGTGGGTTGGTATTTCCCGTGATTTACGGGATGAACGTTCTATGCTTCGCGGGCTTCTTCTGTTGGACGCTGTTTTTTCGGCTCCGGTTTTAGTGACCGCTTTGACCTGCCGAAGAAAAGTCCGTTCAGAAGCAGGGCAATCCACCCTATGGGTATCCAGAGCCAGAAGGTAAGAATGCGAAAGGCGGCCACGGCAATGACCAGGTGCTCGGGGGGCGTGGCCAGCCAGTACATCATTCCGCCGATATAGCTTTCTGTAATGCCCAGGCCGCCGGGCAGGCCGCTCACCACGCCGATAAAGAGGTTTGAGGTCATAATCATTATGGCATGGTTAAGTTGGAGTGTTTCCGTTACTTCCCTGAAGATCAGGTACAGGATAAAACCATTAATAAACCAGCCGATTCCTGTACACAGGCATAAAGCCAGGGTGGAGGGTCGGCGCAGATAGCCTTCCGGCAGTTGAATGGATAACTTCTTTATCCAGCGGAAAAAGATTCCCAGCACCAGGAGCGCCAGCGCCGTCAGCAGCGGGGGAATGGCGAAGGCCAACGCGAACAGCCAGGGCCACAAAAAAGCGCCGCAAAACATGGCCACCGAGGTGATCATAATAAAGGCGAGCAAGGTAATTTCCGCTTTCGTGGAGGTGGCCAGCGGCACGCCGTATATCCTGGATAGTTCTGTTGCCCGGAAGAAACGGCCCATCTGTACCGGCATGAAGTGACCGGCATAGCCGCTCAGGAACAAGAGAAGCCCCCGCACCGGACCGAGCCGGATGCCATACTGGCGTAAAATGCCGTACCAGACAAACCCGTCCGTGCAGACATCGAGCGAGGCCAGCGCAAATCCCGCGAGCAGAAGGCGGCGTCGGGTAAGCCAGAAGCCTGTGATGTCCTGCCAGTCATTGGTGGCCAGCACATAGGCGCCGTAACCGGTCAGTACCCCGAAGATGACAAGAACAACCGCCCTGATGGCCGAGGCCCAGCGCGCGTTCAAGGCCGGAAGAGGCGGGGTATCCGCTGTCGGGTTGGATGAAGAATCAGATTCCGTCATGCAAGACTCCTGGGAAGGCCGCATCTTATCATGGCGCGCCCTGTGATAAAAAATCCCGGTAATCCTTGAGTGAAGCGTAGTCGCACAAGGAACTCATCGCCGCGCTGGTCACTTCGATGCCCGCCTCCACCACCGCCGCCACGGGATTCAGCCCGCCGCAGACGATCATGCCCGCCCGGCCTACGGTTACGGGGATATCGAGCAGCGGCTGATCGTTGCTTCCCATGATAAGAATTCCACCGAGTCCCAGCTTGTCCGACTGCCGGACAAGGCGATGCACCTCCGGCAGGGCAATGGAAGGAACCTCGCGAAAACTGGCGCCCAGGATGCCGTTCCCCGTTTTGGCCGCCAGCGATACCGAGGTCATGCCGCTGCGTATGAAGATTTCCAGGGGATCAAGGGAGGAGCCATCATAGTTGATAATCTCCGTAAACCGGGTAGGCTTTCCCGCCTCAAATTCAATCAGTCCCCCGAAGCGGGATGTCGTGGCGATATTCGCGTGCAACAGAATACCGTTCAGGCTGACGCTGCACACGGTTCCAATACCGATTTTCCCGGCGGGTACACGAAAATCTCCAATCTGTTCTCCCGCCCGGGCTACGGTAATCAATCGGCCCATCCCAAGTCGGGCCTCAAATACCTTGGCCATGATCCGAATCGCCGCCGAAAACTCTTTTGCCGCAATGGTGGTGATATTGAGAATAATCATTCCCTGGCGCGTGGCGGTGTCAAAACTCATCTTATAAGAGAGCGTGTCCACTTTGGCGGCGATAAACCCTACTTTGTCCACGACCAGCGCACGATCTAATTCCTCCCGCCCCTTATCCGTCAGCTTCCGTCCCCGGCGGCCCAGGTTAAGGGTCCATCCGAGCGCATCGGTTTGGGCAAGGTAATTGCGCACCGCCCGTTCACTGAGTTCTATGCCGGACAGGTGCAGCGCCCGGGCAATACGATCACTGCCCAGGCTGGATTCCGCCTGGTTCAGAAGACGCAAAATCGCCAGGGTCCGTCTTCGTGTTTTTATGTCCAATCCCCGTATGTCCATTTTAATAATTCCAGAGGCGTTGGTAAGCGCAAAACCAAACAGTATGGCAGAAAAGTTATCATGCCAGAATAAAAGGGAAATTTAAACTGTATTATACTTGGTTTCATGCCTATATCAAACGTCTTTTTATCGATGGCATAAGAATTTTTTAATAATAATATATATGCTTATATATATAATATATACTAATAAAAGAACCCTACATAGTCGGAGTATTTTTAGATAATATGAAATCCGGCTTGATTTAAGAAAAAAAGAGGGTGCTCACCACAATTTTTTGTTCGGTTTTGATGATAGTTTTAAAAATTAATCTATATATATAACTGTAAATATTTATTTTGAAACCAACCTGCGCGAACCAAGTCAGATAAACGAGTTCCCAAAGATTTTCTTTGTTATTGCTTTCATTGTCAGTTCTAAGGTATACTTTTATTTGAACGGATAGAGATGGGTAACCGCTTCGGTACATGCAAAAGACCAAGAGCGGTTAAGCGAAAATACAAAAGGTATATGAGGATTAATGGTTTTAGGTTTTCTTAACGTAAAGGAGTGACAAAAACATGAAGAGAGTACTGCTGACTTGTGTTCTGCTGGTTCCCGCCTTTGTAATCGTTACCGCGGGTACAGCACAAGCGTACACGCCGGTACCGGGTCCGGATTTTGACGGATGTGGCCCCATGCCCTTTACCCCGCGGCCCTTCTGGGCGTTCAATATGGACTATGAGACCGAACTCAACAACCCGGTGACGTGGCCTGCACCGGGAGGGTATGAATTTTGTGCCTATTCGGACATGATCTATTGCTCCTTGCCCGCATTGGCCGGCGCGCTTGCAGAGATTGCGGATTTTGCAGATCTGGTGCAATGCCGGTACATGGATATTAACGGTCCGGTGAATATGGAAGCGGACATCCCCGTATCGCCCAACGGCATCCCGGACGGGCAGTATGAATTGGGGGTGTTGGCCTATGTGCTCAATAATACTGGGAATGAGTACCATGTCGCCGCGATGACAGCCTTTCAAGATAATTTCATGTACTTGCGTGAACTGGTATTGTACGCGCTGTATGTCACCAGCCTAGGAAACAACAAGGATCTGCGCCCCATCGTTGAAAATTTGATGGCCCCCCATCTCGTTTCCTCGCTGCTTTGCGTGCTGTCGGGTTTTGCCGTTCTGCGGGATGAACAGACGAACGCAGCGTTAGACCAGTTGCTCTTGTTGCTGGAAGATATCGGTATAGCCCCGCCTGAAGGTGGCATTCAAGCCGTTACCACGGGAATTCCGGAACTGGGACCCTACGGAGACGCTGACGGCGATGGTGACAGTAACTACGCCGAATATCAATATTTTGTGGGAGAAATGGGATATGACGCGACGCAGTATGTCGACGCAGTTTTTGATCCCAATACGAAACTGCCGGTCTATGACCCGTTAGTAAGCCTCTCCGCCACTTCCGGCAGTTACGCAATAGGCAGCACGGTGTCATTGAGTGCCGAGATCGCAAATTATTATGAAGCGCCCGAATATATCCGCTGGACCAAGGATGGGGTATTGTTGGAAGGCAGCGCCCTTACCTTGGAAGTCCTGAATGCCCAGGTGGAAGACTCCGGTGTTTACAGAATTGAAGTGGGCATCATGGTGGAAGATGGCGGCAAGGCGCTGGTGCCCGGTGCCATTGCTGACAGCGTGAACATTACCGTCAGTGATGCTCCGATTCCGGTTGCCGGCGTATTCGGGCTGACGCTGCTGGCCTCCGCCTGCGCTCTGGCCGGTGTTGCCGGAATTCGCCGCCGCAAGTAACTTACACTGTTTTTTTCAGATTCACGGGTGTGTGAACCTCCCGCGGGAAGGTTCACATACCCGTTTTTTGATTATAAGGGCCCTTTCATCCGGAGAGGGCTGGAGAGGGCATCTTGCGATAGGTGCTTTATTTTTGCTATACTAATGGTGCTCGCCTCATTACTTCCGGGATGAACGCCATTGCGACGTCCCGTAGTTGTTTATCCAATAACCTGATATAGGAGAAACATGCTTTGAAGAAAGGCATTCATCCTGCGAATTATCGCGATGTGGTTTTCATGGATGTCGGCGCGGACATCAAATGGGTTACCCGTTCCACTGTCGCCACGACCCGTACCATTGAATTCGAGGGCAAAGAATATCCGCTGTTCACGCTTGACCTGTCAAGCCATTCCCATCCCTTTTTCACGGGCAAACAGAAGTTTGTGGACAGTGAAGGCCGCGTGCAACGTTTCCAGAAGAAATTCGGTACCGCGAAAGCCAGCGAATAACCCCGCATGGAAGCGCGCGTGCGCGAAAAACTGGAATCCCTTGCGGGCGAATATGAACGCCTTGCCGAGGCCATGGCAACCCCCGAAATCGCCATGAACGCCGAAGCGTACCGCAAGTATGCCCAGAAATATGCCGAATTATCCGAACTGATGCACACGTTCGCGCGTTATAAGAGCGAGGAGTCGGGGTTGCGCGAGGCGGAACGCATTCTGCGCACGGATCCGGATCCGGAAGTGCTGGAACTCGCCCAGGAAGAACATGACCGCCTCAAGGAATCACTCCGGGAACGCGAGGAAGAACTGAAACTGCTGCTGGTTCCCAAGGATCCCCTGGACGCCAAGAACACCATTGTGGAAATCCGCGCGGGCACGGGCGGTGAAGAAGCGGCCTTGTTTGCGGCGGATTTGTTCCGGATGTACTCTCGTTTCGCTGAAATCCGGGGATGGAAAATTGAGGTGATGAATTCCAACCCGACGGCTTTGGGCGGATTCAAGGAAATATCGTTTCAGATCTCCGGCAGCAATGTCTACAGCCTGCTGAAGTGGGAGGGGGGCGTACACCGGGTGCAGCGGGTGCCGGATACCGAGGCCCAGGGACGTATCCATACCTCGGCCGTTACCGTGGCCGTGCTGCCCGAGGCGGAAGAGGTGGACATCCAGATCGATCCCAACGATCTCATTATTGATGTGTACCGTTCCAGCGGGCCCGGTGGCCAGAGTGTCAATACCACGGACTCCGCCGTCCGCGTCACCCATAAGCCCACCGGCCTGGTAGTCACCTGCCAGGATGAGAAATCGCAGCACAAGAACAAGGCACAGGCGCTCCGTGTCCTGCGCGCCCGGCTGCTTGACGCCAAAATCCAGGAGGAGGCGGACGTCAGGTCGGAAAGCCGGCGCAGCCAAGTGCGTTCCGGGGATCGCAGCGAGAAAATCCGCACCTACAATTTCCCGGAGAACCGGGTCACGGATCATCGCATCCATTTTTCCCTTTACAAACTGCGCGAAGTGCTGGAAGGCGATCTCGGAGGTCTGTTCGACGCCTTGAACGTGGCGGACCGTGCCGCGCGCCTTGCCGACCAGGAATAGCATGGCCGCCACCGTCGCGGATATCCTTTCCGAGGGCGCGGGCCGGCTTGCCGCCGTTACCGAGACGCCCCGGCTCGATGCCGAAATGCTCCTCGCCCACGCCATGGGCCTTTCCCGGGCGTCTTTACTCGCGCGGCTCCGGGAACCCGCTGACACATCCGGCTTCGAGGTGCTGCTTGCGCGGCGGCTGAACTATGAACCCCTGGCCTACATCTTCGGTGAGTGGGAATTTTTCGGATTGCCCATGTATGTTGTACCGCCGCTCCTGACACCCCGCCCTGAAACGGAGCACCTGGTGGAGTGTGCTCTGGACTTTCTGTTCGGGCAGTCGTCCCCCTGTGTGGTCGTTGATGTCTGTTGCGGCACAGGTTGCGTGGGGGTGGCCATCGCGCGGAACGCCCCCGGGCATAGGCTGTATGCCGTTGACCTGCGCCGGGACGCCGTGGAAACTACCCGCCGCAACGCGGCGCGACACGGCGTATTCCTGGAGATGGTTCAGGGTGACCTTGTATCGGCATTCTCCCCGCAAGTCGATATCATTGTGGCGAATCCTCCCTACGTTTCCGAGGACGAATGGCGGGAACTTTCGCCGGTGATCACCCGTCATGAAGACCCCGGCGCGCTGTTGGCGGGGAAAGACGGGCTTGACTGTATTCGACGGCTGGTTCCGGATGCGGCCCGTTGTCTTCGGCCGGGAGGCCTGTTTGCCCTGGAAATCGGGGATACCCAGTCCGCTGTGGTGGCGGATCTGCTCGCGGCGCACGGGTTTTACGCTGTGGAATGCCGCCGGGATCTCGCGGGGATTCAGCGCGTCATCTCAGGACTGCGATCCTGAGGAATAGCGCGGGAATAGTTGCTTGTTCACAAAAGGTAGGGTATGATTCGTTTAATCGTGCTTCGAACGGAACAGAACCGGCAAACGGCGCGTAATGCCATGGTAAAGCGGCCTATGATATGAATACTTCTGACCCTGCCGCCTGCATGAAAACCCTGCAGGTGACGGAATTGTTTTCCAGTATCCAGGGAGAGTCCACCTGGGCGGGATGTCCCTGTGGTTTTATACGCCTCGCGGGGTGTAATTTTTATTGTGCCTGGTGTGATACCGCCTATTCCCGGGGGGCGGGCCGTACCATGACCCTGGCCGAGATCCGGGACGAAGTTCGAAAGTGGCACCTGCCGCTGGTGGAAATTACGGGGGGCGAACCGCTGCTGCAGCCGGATGCCGCCACGCTCGCGTCCCTGCTCCTTGAAGAAGGGTATACCGTTCTGGTGGAAACCAATGGCTCCTTGCCTATTGACATGCTGCCGGCGGGGGTTATCCGGATTATGGACATCAAGTGCCCCGACAGCGGCATGCACGAAAAAATGGAATGGAGCAACCTCGATCAACTTGCCGCCCGTGACGAAGTGAAATTCGTTCTGGCATCGAGGACGGATTACCTTTGGGCGCTGGAGATTATGCAGCGGCACGATTTGTCCCGTCGTTGCGCGGCGGTCCTGTTTTCCCCGGTAACCGGCTGGCTCGAGCCGGCGGAATTGGCGGGATGGATCATGGAGGACAAGCCGCCCGCGCGGATGCAGCTGCCCTTGCACAAGTATATTTGGCCGGGACATACGCGCGGCGTGTAATGCACCTGATATTGCCCACCTGTGAATGCTATAATAGCTTTTGTACTATCCCTGATACGGGAACGGGCCAGTACCATAAGCGTAACGCTTATCAGTCGTTTAAGTCCTTTTGGTCCTTTATGTCCTTGTTAAGGATAGAAGAGCCCCTACTGTGGAATGATTCCAAAGTTTTCTGAATTGGAATTTTCTAAATGAAAGCCTGGCAATGGTATAAATCAGCGTCCATGCGGTTGGTGGATCTGCCCCCGCCCCGCATCAAACCCCGGGACGTGCTGGTGCGCGTGGAGGCCGTTGGGGTATGTGGCTCTGATATCCATTATTATCGCGATGGGCGCATCGGGAACGCCG